>JADGCQ010000119.1 GCA_015228925.1 Magnetococcales bacterium
AAGTCAAAACCCTGGGGGCAATCCCCCAGACCCCTTTTTTCTTTTAATAATTTATGATTCCCGATACACCCCGATACACTTAAGATATGCTAATTTTAAATGCGATTGCCCCCTCCGACCACCCCTTTGGGATTTTGTCAGCCCTCCGGTGCCGACAAACGGCTGACATCGGCAACGGTCTGAAAAGCATCCCGAACTCTGGCGAGGAGTGCCAAGCGGTTCAGCCGTTTGGAGGGGTCGGGATCCATGACCAGCACCCGGTCGAAAAAGGCATCGATGGCCGGACGCAATCGGGCCAAATGGTCGAGTGCCTCATCATAAGCACCAGATCTTACGGCGGATTGGACGGTCGTTGCAACCGCATCGAGATGTTCCTTAAGATCCCCTTCGGCGGCATCGGCAAAGGCGGCGGCATCCAAAGAATGGTTACGCCAATCCTCCCCCGCCTTTTGCAGAATGTTGGCGATCCGCTTATTGGCTGCCACCAAGGCACCGTAAGAAGGGAGTTTCCTGAATTGGTCGAGTGCGCGGACACGCTGCCCAACATCATGAAAATCGTCCAAACCCAATACCTGAACCGCATCGATCAGATCATGGTCAAAACCATCGGTTTTCAGATGATGTTGCAACCGCCCAAAAAAGAAGGCGATAAGGCTGTCCACCGTTTGGCGTTTGGTGTTTTCCAGCATCCCTGGGGGAAAAGAATCATACGCCCACGCGCACAATTCACCCCAATGCAAACGTAGACGGCCATCGTCCAACATCATGCGGATGATCCCCAAGGCGGCACGGCGCAAGGCAAAGGGGTCTTTGGTTCCGGTGGGGACCAAACCGATACCGAAGCATCCCACCAGGGTGTCGAGTTTGTCGGCCATGGAGAGCAACCGCCCTTCCAGACTTATCGGCAGACCATCGGCGGCCCCTTGTGGACGGTAGTGTTCACGGATGGCCTGGACGACCTGGGGTGGTGCGCCGTCATGTTGGGCATAATAACCGCCCATCACCCCTTGAAGTTCGGGAAATTGTCCCACCATGCCGCTCACCAAGTCGCACTTGCACACCCTGGCCCCGGAAACAACATGATCCGGGTTGACCCGACTCCCCGCCATTTCCGCCAAGCGGGTGGCCAAGCGGACAATCCGCATGGTTTTATCGTAAAGACTCCCCAACTTGGCCTGAAATACCACCTTTTTCAATGAATCCAAACGGCTTTCCAAGGGCAGTTTCCGGTCTTCCTCCCAATAGAAGGCGGCATCTTCCAAACGGGCACGCAAAACCCGTTCATAACCTTGGATGACGAGGGATGGATCGGGAACTTCGGTATTGGATATGGCGATGAAACACGGAATGAGTGCGCCGTGGGCATCTTCGACGGGAAAATATTTTTGATGATTTTTCATGGAAGTGGTGAGGACTTCCGGGGGGATGGCCAGATAGCTCGGATCAAAATGCCCCAACAATGGCAACGGCCATTCGGTCAAATTGGCATTTTCGCGCAACAGTTCTCCCAAAACCATGGCACGCCCACCCGCCTGGGCCGCCAGACGATGCACACCGGTTTCAATCATTTCCTGACGTGTTTTCATCTCCAGGATGACGCGACCCGCCACCATCGCCTGGGAAAAGCTTTCACGGTCGAAAACACGAAAGGGACCACGGGCCATAAAACGGTGTCCCTGGGTTTGGTCGCCCGCCTTGAGGCCATCAACCGTTGAGAAATCAACGATTTTTCCATCCAGAACGGCCACCATCCAATTGATCGGTCGGACAAACCGCATCCGTCCACTACCCCAGCGTTGGGTTTTTGGCCAGCCAAACCCTTCCAAAACTGTGGCCATCATCCCCGGCAATAACTGGGATGCCCCTTGTCCGGGACGATGAATGGTGTGACAAAGATAGGCCCCCTTGGGGGTTTCCAGGTGTTTTAATTCCGCAACACCGACGCCGCAACTGCGGGCAAACCCTTCCGCCGCTTTGGTTGGTTTGCCTTGGGAATCAAAGGCACGCGCCACCGGCGGTCCCCGCATCTCTTCGACATGATCGGCTTGCAGATTGGCCATCTCCAGGACCGAGACCATCAGCCGTCGAGGTGTCCCCTGGCTTTCGATCTGCGTCACCCCAGGTTGGTAGAGACCAGCTTTCTGCAACTGGTTTTCCATGGCCTCGGCAAAATACCGGACCCCATCGGCCAACATGGCCGCCGGAATCTCTTCACAACCGATTTCCCACAAAAATTCCGCCACGTTCGCTGGTCCTTTTCTTTAGTTCTCGTGCTTTCTCAACAATGGATATCCCAACGCTTCCCTTTGCGCCACGTAAGCTTCCGCGACCGTGCGCGCCAAATTTCTGACGCGACCGATGTAACCGGCCCTTTCGGTGACGCTGATGGCTCCACGCGCATCCAACAGGTTAAACGCATGGGAACATTTGATCACCTGGTCATAGGCGGGAAGGGGGAGATGATCTTTGGCGAGGGCGAGGGATTCTTGTTCATGCATGGCAAACAGTTGGAACAACATCGCCACATCGGCCCGTTCAAAATTAAACCGGGAATATTCGACTTCATTTTGATGGAACACATCGCCATAATTGATTTTGCCAGACCATTGGAGGTCATAGACATTGTTGCGCCCTTGAATGTACATGGCCAACCGTTCCAAACCATAGGTGATCTCACCGGCAATCGGATCCAGATCGATGCCACCCACCTGTTGAAAATAGGTAAATTGGGTCACCTCCATCCCGTCCAACCAGACTTCCCACCCCAACCCCCAGGCCCCCAGCGTAGGGCTTTCCCAATCGTCCTCCACAAAGCGAATATCATGGTGCGATGGATCAATCCCGATGGCCACCAGGGAGTTGAGATAAAGATCCTGGATATCCTGGGGTGAAGGTTTCAGGATGACTTGGAACTGGTAATAATGTTGCAGCCGGTTGGGATTCTGGCCATACCGCCCATCGCTGGGACGGCGGGAAGGCTGGACATAGGCGGTATGCCACGGCTCCGGTCCCAAAACCCGTAAAAACGTGCTGGGATGGAACGTCCCGGCCCCCACTTCCATATCCATGGGTTGGACTACGACACACCCTTGTTTGGCCCAGTATTGTTGCAACGCGAAAATCAATTCCTGAAAGGTCACGTCACCACTCCGCTTTAAATTTTTTTGATGCTCAGATAATCACGCTGGACAAGCGTAGAGTCAAGCGGCACCGGAAAAAAACCTTCAAGCCATTCTGACGACCCACCCCGTTGCCTTACCACGGAATCTTCAAAAAATGTCAGGATCCCCCACAAGTCTGGATTCTGAATCATGTGTACAGAGTGATGGTTGCCTCTTCAGCGGCTTCAAAAAAAGAGGTGGCACCAGCATATTCAATGCCATCGATAAGATCATCACGCGCCATATCGAACAGATCGACCGTCATCTGACAGGCGATAAAGCGAACATCCGATTCCAACGCCAACTCTCGAAGCGTCTGGATGGAGGCCACCCCTTTGGACAATAATTTTTTTCGCATCATGGCGGTGGCCATGGCCTCCATGCCAGGAAGTGCCTGCATGAGGACCGGTAAAGAGATTGGCATGGGCATGGCGGGATTGCCCAAGGGCGAAAGGCGGAGATCCAATTTTTTCTTCAATACCTGTAGCCCGTAGAAAGTATAAAACATGGAGACACGATAATCCAATGCCGCCGCCGTGGTTGCCAGGATCAACGGGGGGTAAGCCCAGTCCAAAGTTCCCTGGCTTGCAATAATTACCATACTTTTGGGTTTCGTCATGATGGAATCTCCCGGAACGAGTAAAGGATGATATTCAGCCACTGGTGTTAAAAACACATGGATATCATCGACTTCTCAAAAATATCCATGCTTTGGCCCAACCAACCCAGGGTAGAGGAAACAACTTCCACTCCCCTGGGATGTTTTTCAGTGCCGCGTCAATACGGTCTAGTTTTTACGGATTTCATAGAAAAAAACCCCACCGTTTTCCGAAGCGGTCAGCAAGCTGTTCCCGGTTTGGGTACAGAATGAGGCAAAATCTTTAGCAGATCCGGGATCAGTGGCTTCCACAGCCAAAACCTGACCCAAAGTCATTTTTTGTAGGGATTTCTTTGCCCGAAGAATGGGTAAAGGGCAATTCATTCCTTTGGTGTCGAGGGTTTGATTGGGCATGGTCATCTCCTTAAACGTGGTTTAAACAGCAATTGATAAATAATAGACCGGTCATCTTGTTCAGGGACCGATTGACGAAAAACATTCCCTGATCCAAACATGACCCATCCACTTTAAACTGACCGTTCGGTCAATTTCTAACCCAAAAAAAATCAATCTTTCGACACGCGGCACAGCCGCAAAGCCATCTCTTCCTGTCCCAACAACACATCGGGATCATTGCGATTTTTGGCAATCATCAGGATTCCTTCCAAAAAGGCAAGCAATGCCTGTGCGGTGGCATCGGTATCGATTCCCACCGGAAGGTCGCCAATGGCTATCGCCTCCTCCAAGGTCTCGCGGAAGTTGGCGATAACCAAGGCAAACAACCCCTCGATAGCGGTGCGGATTTCTTCTTCACGGGTTCCAAGCTCCAGAGCCAAATTTCCGAATGAACATCCCAACACACATCCGGTCTCAAGTTTTCCATCACACTGCATAACATGACTCAGACGGAAAAATCGGCGTATCCGTTCCAGGGGCGGTACCTCTTTGGAAAAGGCGGGGACAAAAACACGCTGCTTGATCTCTCCCATCATCTCATCGAGGGCCGCCAAAGTCAGTGCTTGCTTGGAGGGGAAAAAATGGTAAAAACTCCCTTTTTTGATCCCCGCATGAGAGCATAACTCCTGGACTCCAACATCCGCATAACCACGGCTGTGAATCAAAATCTTGGCACTCGCCAGCAAACGTTCCCGGGATGTATTTTCAATCGCCATAGGGGATAAGCTACTTGACCGGTCGGTAAACTGTCAAGGATGATATTTCATCCCAATTGAAAAGACCGCTTTTTGAGGGGAACTTTCTATCAAATTTTGGCTTGATTTGTCCATCCAGTGTTACCATGGACCGATCTTTTTTGATGCCCGGAAGAATCCTACCGGAGACGCATGGAGTGCCCATGATTCATCTTTACACTTTATCGCTTTTTCTTGTCATTCTGGTAACGTTACCTTATTGGATCTGGCGTTATTGGACGACCCCGAAATATCGTGGCACCGTTTTGGAGCGTTTGGGGATCGGGATCCAACAGCGCGATGCCGCACCACGGATCTGGATTCATGCGGTCAGCGTCGGTGAAACCTTGGCGGCGCAAGGGTTAATTCAGGCCTTGCAACGGGATTATCCCCACTATGAATTGGTCCTTTCCACGGTCACCAAAACAGGACGTCAGATTGCGCAGGATAAATTGACCGGAATTGGTGTTATTTTCCACCTCCCAATCGATCTTCCCATGATCACCCGCCGCGTCATGAAGCGTATTCGACCGACGCTCATCCTCATCATGGAGACAGAACTTTGGCCGGGGTTGCTCGCCACCGCCAAGGCCAGTCATGTGCCGGTGGTGATCGTCAATGGCCGGATTTCTCCCAGGTCGTTTCACAATTATCACAGGGCCAAAATGTTCATGGCCCCTTTTCTGGCGATGGTCCGTTTGTTCATCATGCAATCGCCCATGGATGCCGAACGGATGGTCGCCATGGGTACACCCAAACAACGGATTCGGGTTTCCGGCAACATCAAGTATGACCAAGCGTTGATTCGCCCGACGACCACGGCCATGGATGCGTTGGAACAAACAATCGGTCGCACCGATGACCCCATTCTTCTGGCCGCCAGCACCCACCCCGGTGAAGAAGAGATCATCATCGCAGTTTATAAAAAGCTTGTGCAAAATCAACCGATGTTGCGCCTCATCATGGTCCCCCGGCATCCCGAACGGGCCAAGCCGGTGGCGGCACTCATGGAACGCCAGGGATGGGCGGTGCAAATGATGTCTCAATCCCATGGTCATTGGAAAAACAAGGTTTTATTGGTCGATCAGGTGGGTTGGCTCACCCGTATTTATGGTGTTGCCCGTTTGGTTTACGTGGGGGGCAGTTTGATCCCCCATGGGGGGCAAAACATGTTGGAACCGGCGGCCTGGGGGGTACCCACCGTTTTTGGACCGCATACGTTCAACTTTAAAGATGTGGTGCGACTGTTGCTGGAGGCGGGGGGGGCGATGGAGGTCCAAGACGCTGAGGGTTTGTTCGACGCTTTGAACCGACTGTTGAACGAGCCTTCCACCTGGGAACGGATGGGAAAAGCGGCGCGACAGGTGGTGGAATCTAATGCCGGGGCGTTACCCCGCACCATGACCGAAATCGCCGCCATCCTTGCGGAAGTCCGGCCATGCAGCGATTGATCCCCCTGCTGGAAGGTCGCCGACACCCTTCCGGTTGGATAGAACGGGGAATGATGACCCTCCTCGGTACCCTGGGGGCGGGTTATGGATTGATTCAAGCTGGAAGGGGGTATGCCTACCAAAGGGGGTATCTGACACCATGGCGTGCCGATTGCCCGGTCATCGCTGTTGGCAATCTGACCGCCGGAGGGACCGGAAAAACACCTATGGTGGCGTGGTTGGGGCACTATTTTCTCGACCGTGGCATCCCCTTGGCCATCGTCAGTCGCGGTTATCGGCAACGGTCATCCTCACCCATCACCGTGGTTGCCGATGGTACCCGGAGACTTTTGGATGCCCCAGAGGCGGCGGACGAAGCGGTCCTTTTGGCCCATGAACTTCCGGGGGCGGTCATCGTGACTGGGGCCAACCGCCGTCGTCTGATCCAGTTTGCTACCCAACAATTGGGGTGCAAACTGGTCATCATGGACGATGGTTTTCAACATATGCAGGTCTATCGTGATTGGAACCTGCTGTTGTTGGATGCCCAACGCCCTTGGGGCAACGGTCGTATTTTGCCGGGGGGAACCCTGCGGGAATCGCTCAAAGCCATGGGTCGTGCCGATGGAATTCTTTTTACCCGTGCCCAAGTTGCAATTGATCTCACGGCGGCCCAAGAGACCATCCGGGGCACTGTTCCCGCAATGCCCATGGCCCAATGTCGTCATCAACCGTTGCATTGGATCGATGCCGCCACGGGCGAACGGTTCCCCCTGGACACCCTGCGACACCGAAAAATCATGGCTTTTTGTGGCATCGCCAATCCTGAAAGTTTTCGGTCAACTCTGACCGATTTATCGATTATCCCTGTCGATTTTATGGCTTTCCCAGACCATCATGTCATCACCCATGCAGAGATGACGCAGTTGGAGACTCAGGCACGAAACCACCCTGTCGATTTTCTTGTCACCACCCAAAAAGATTGGGTCAAAATCCCCCCAAATGCCACCACCCTACCCCTTTTTGTTTTGGCCATCGGTATTCAATTTTCGTCCGTACCGCCATGGCTCACAGAACGTTTGGAATGTCTTGTCGTTGCGTCTTCATCCGGGTCGCCAAAAAAAAGGCGAGATGAATGAATTTATTGAAAAACAAGCTCAATTTGGTCTGCGTTAAAAACTTTCTTGCTCCACCCTTTCAAGGTATTTAAGTCGGCCTCTGCCAGTTTTGCACGAACCCAGTCTGGTATCGATCCAAAACGGTCTTGAAGAAGGTCCAGCAGCATGTCCATTCTTTCTTCCAGCCTCCCTTTTTCCTCGCCGTCTTCCCGCGCCTGTTCTACACGCCCTCGTACATCGGCGATAGCGATGCCGGCCTTGTCGTACAGTTCCAACTCATCCCTGGTCATGTTGGCCACTCTAGCCTTCTCAAAAGCGTGCCGGATGGGATCGGCACACATTTTGGGCGGAATCTCCTCAAGGGAACCGGCATACCGGATAAAATAGAGCCATTGATCGAACATGTTGTCGCACGCATCCAAATCTTTCGTAAACTTGGGGAGTTCGACAAAGTAATGAAGAATCTCGCTGAGATAGGGTTGGTTGGTGATGGTTTCCCGCGATTCGTGGAGGGAGACGCAATGGTCAAAACGATCAAACAGGAGGTAATCTGTGATGGTGATCGCGATGATTGGCCTCAATTTGCTGTAATCTTCACCCTTGCCGAGTTGTTGGACATAGCCCTTTGCGCTGTTGTACTGGATCCGCTTCAGAAACGAGGGTACTTTCTCAACCTGCATCTCGACAACATAGGAGATGCCGCGATGATCTTTGCACTGCACATCCAGGATGGTGGACTTAAGATCCTTGATGCGGGGGGCCAGAAAAGGATCCAGAATGGTCAACGCGGCAATACGCCGGTCCCCTTCCAATTCCAACAGGCTCTCCAGGAAGGAGATCAACACATCCTTGGCATCTTCGCTTCCGAAGATCTTTTTGAAGGCAAAGTCGATACGGGGGTCAATAAATCGCATGGTGGGGTATCCGGCTGGTTCAGGTCAGTAGCACCAGCCCCGATGATACCACCACAATGGAGAAAAAGGGTAGCGTCAAGCACGGTCAATGGTAAAACGCTAGACATGACTTGATGTTTTGCGTATTCTATACACAAAATGCGAGGGCCAAGGGGTGATGTTATGGGCAAGAGCATGAGTAGCCGGGAGGTGATTAAAATTCTGAAAAAAGGGGGGTGGCAGTTGGATTCCATTCGCGGCGACCACCACCATTTCAAGCATCCCACCTTGCTCGGCAAAGTCACCGTTCCACATCCTGTCAAAGATATTCCCGTGGTTATCATCAAGCTGATCGAAAAACAGATCGGGATGACAATCCGATAGGAGGCATCAATGGAAGTCAGACACTATGGGGCCATCATGTATCGTGGATCAGAAGGAATTTGGGTCGGATTCCCGGATATCCCCGGTTGTGTCAGTTTTGGCAAAACGATTCAGGAGGCTGCCATTCAAGCTGATGAAGCCTTATCTGGTCACGTTGCCTTGATGGTCCGCGATCATGATCCCCTGCCGATCCCAACGCCCCTGGACAGACTGAATGAGATTGCGCCCGATCCCGAAGGGTCCGAAGAGGTTGGGCGATTCCTGGTCAAGGTCGAAATCCCGGATCGGTGGGTTCGTATCAACCTGTCCATGGCGGAAACGTTGGTGGCGCGTGTGGATCATGCCGCCAAAAGCTTGGGTATGAGCCGGTCCGGGTATCTTTCCGAGGCGGCGCGGCGAATGCTGGAAGTGGCCTGATGCGGCAAGAACCGGGTGTACGTGTCACGTTTACAGAGGTCGGCATGTCTGGAGATGTCCTGATTCATGTGGAAAACGTCTACAAGAAATTTTGCCTCGACCTGAAAAGGTCGCTTTGGTACGGCTTGACGGACGTTGGACGGGAACTTGCTGGCGGAAAACAACCCTCAGAGTTGCGTCGGGATGAATTTTGGGCCGTCCATGATGTCAGTCTCAGCATCAAAAGAGGCGAAATCGTCGGTTTGATCGGACCAAACGGTTCTGGAAAAACGACATTATTGCGTTTGATCAACGGCCTGATCAAACCAGATCGCGGCAAGATTACCGTGCGTGGCCGCGTGGGGGCGTTGATCCAATTGGGTGCTGGTTTTAGCCCGATTTTAAGCGGTTTGGAAAACATTCATATCAACGCCGCTATTCTGGGATTGTCCCGGCAGGAAATCAACAGCCGGATGGAAGAGATCATTGCCTTTGCCGACATTGGCGATTTTATCAATACCCCGGTGCGTAATTACAGCTCGGGTATGCGCGCACGCCTTGGATTCGCCGTGGCCATCCATATGTCTCCCGATGTCTTGTTGGTGGACGAGGTGTTGTCGGTCGGCGACATGGTTTTTCGTAACAAAGCCCTGGACCGTATGCATAAACTGGCCAATTCCGGGGTAGCCGTCGTCTTTGTTTCCCACAATCTTTCCCAGGTAGATCGGTTGTGTACCCGGGCCATGTATCTAAAAAAGGGGACCATGGAATATGTTGGGGCCACCATGGATGTCATCGCCCATTATGCGGCGACCCATATCGGTGCCCATGAAAAAGGGATCATCCACCATCCCGGTTCCCAGGAATATATTTGGATTCAGGAGAGCCAACTTCTGAATGCCGAGGGGGAAATTGGCGGCATCATCCGCAATGGCGACGCCATGACGGTGCGATTGATTCTTGAAGTGCGCCAGTTTCTCCGACACCCGCATTTTTCCTTCATGGCGGAACCCGTCCACGGCTATGTGACAGCGGCATTGTTCAGTATGCCGTCAGGTTTTGAACATCGCCCCTCCATGATCCCCGGAACGCACACGATCGACCTGAAAGTGGCCCATATCCCCTTGATGCCGGGGCCGTATCGGTTGCGGTTGTCGGTGACGGGTGATGATAATAATCAACTGTGGGGTCGGGTGACCAATCTTGCGCTTCTCCATGTTCACCAAAGACAGGGTAGCATGGAAACTGGGGGAGATCAGTCGATTTGGACTTTGGTTGCCTCTGAACTTCATACTGTCTCTTCCCCCGCGCCCATGGTATAAATTTCATAAAGTTGGGACTGTCACGGGGGGAGTCATCATTGTGCTATCGGATTTTACAAAACACTTTATGAAAGTAACCTACTGGTTCACCCGAACTGAATTGACTGGTTTACAATAATCGTCTAACCTCCTTGTCG
>JADGCQ010000011.1 GCA_015228925.1 Magnetococcales bacterium
GATCAGAATCAACGTCAGGATGACCTTGCCGCACCAGAAGGTAAACATCGGGACCGGAGCGGAGGGGAATACGCCAAATAACATCGCTTTCCCTTTTGGGAAGGCCAGGGACATGGAATTTGGATTTAATGGTTTCCATGTGGTCAAGATCGAGATCGGCAACCCAGGGTTCGTTCACGAACTGCCGTATCAAGTCTGCCATCATGCGCGGATGCGAGTAGAGTTGATGGTAAAGTCCATCGTGATCAGCCATGGTCGCTCCTGGCTCAAGATCAAGCCTGGGCCGGGGTTCGGGGAGGAATGGCTCCTCCCCAGACCCAGCGAGATCATCAGGCAATCATTGCGAAAGCAGGTTGCTCGGCAGTGGGGGCGACCGCAAACGGAAGTTGCGGGACGGCATCGGCTTTGGGTTTGACTTCGACAAATTCCCACGCATCACGCTGTTTCAACAGTTTCCTCAAAAGATTGTTGTTCATCGCATGACCCGATCGGACACCCTTGAAATGCCCAAGGATGGGATGCCCAAGAAGATAAAGGTCGCCGATGGCGTCGATGATCTTGTGGCGGACAAATTCCTTCTCATAACGCAATCCCCCCTCGTTGAGGATGCGAAAATCACCGATGACGATGGCATTGTCCAAAGATCCCCCTTTGGCCAAACCGCTGGCACGCAACATTTCTAAATCCTTCAAGAAACCAAAAGTCCGGGCGCGGCTGACATCCTTGATGAAGGTCGTTTCGGTAATGTCCAGACCAACACCCTGTTTTGACAATAAAGGATGTTCAAAATCAATCATGAAACTGACGCGGAAATGGTCACATGGCTCAAACGAAACCTTTTTGTTTCCCGACGTGACCGACAAGGCCCGCTTGATGCGGATCCATTTTTTCGGCTTGGATTGCTCGACAACCCCGGCGCACTGAATCAGGAAAACAAAGGGGGCAGCACTGCCATCCATAATGGGAACTTCAGGACCGTCCAAATCGACAAAAGCATTATCCACACCCAGACCGACAAACGCAGCCAGCAGATGCTCCACCGTGGAAACCTGAACCCCATCCGCATTGGCAATGGTCGAACAAAGGCGCGTATCCGTGACGTTCTCAACCTTGGCCGGGATCAGCGCACCCTTCTGATCCGTGCGATGAAACACAATGCCGGTGTTCTCCGGTGCCGGACGCAACGATAAATAAACCTTCTTCCCCCCATGAAGCCCGATACCGGTGCAACGAATGGAGTTTTTGAGCGTTCTTTGAAAGTACATGCGGTGGTTTCCTTACAAAACGATCCCATAACCTGGAATCGGTTTCCTTGTGAGGCCGTCAAAACGCAACGTGCGCTTGACTGTCGAAAATCAAGGACTTAACGCATCAAGCCCTGGCTTCTGGCCCCGTATGTCCCTTCTTACGCACGCATTATGCCAAGTTAGAACAGTATCCAAGAACTCGTTTTGCACCGATACAATCCAACCAGTATTTGCAAATAATCGAAATATATCAATCTGTTATCGAATGGTTCATTCCATTCCAAAACAAAAGACAAACCACGCTACGACTCCAGGATATGTTCCCAGGATTTCGCAAGGTCGTCAAGGAACCGTCAACTGTCTAAAAAATGACATTGGCCACCGTCATCGGCCAACGTTTTGTCGTTAATCCATTTGCCGCCGCAAAAAAGTTGGCACGTCAAACGAATCCTCATTATTGACCTGATCCAGACTACGGTTGAACTCTTCGCGGTCAGCAACGGTACGCCGTTTGATCGGGTTGGCGCGTGGGAGAGGGCGTTCCTGAGGGTCGTGATGTGGCATGTCGTTCGACGCCTGAGCATTCAGACTGGCCTGTTGCCGCATGGGCTGCGCTTTCTTGACGACAGGATCTTTGGTCTTGGAGCGATCGCGATCCGATGCCTCCAGGGTACCGATACCGGTCGCGACCACGGTAACGCGAACCGTATCTTCCATGGTTTCATCCAGTACGGCACCAAACACAATGTTGGCATCCTCATGGGCCATATCACGCACAACGGTGGCCGCTTCATCAACCTCCTGCAACGCCAAGTTGAATCCACCGGTGATGTTGATCAATACCCCACGCGCCCCATGGATGGAAACATCGTCCAAAAGAGGACTGGAAATAGCATTGGTCGCGGCATCGATGGCGCGGGTATCGCCCGACCCTTGTGCCGCCCCCATCATGGCCTGTCCCATCTCATCCATGATGGTACGGACATCGGCAAAATCAACGTTGATCAATCCGGGAACGGTGATCAAATCGGTAATACCGCGAACCGCCTGTTGCAACACATCATCCGCCCGACGAAAGGCATCCAGGATGGTGGTATTCTTGCCAACCACCGACAACAGCTTTTGATTGGGAATGGTGATGACCGTATCCACATGACGCCGTAGCTCGGCCAACCCTTCTTCGGCAAACCGCAAACGCCGTTTACCCTCAAAACCAAAAGGTTTGGTCACGACGGCAACGGTGAGAATACCCATCTCCTTGGCAATGGAAGCGATGATGGGGGCAGCACCCGTTCCCGTTCCACCACCCATGCCCGCAGTGATGAACACCATATCGGCCCCTTCCAAAGAGGCTTTGATCTGGTCCCGGCTCTCCTCGGCGGCGCGCATCCCGACCTCAGGTTTAGCCCCGGCACCTAACCCCCGGGTGACACTCTCGCCAATCTGGATTCGGGTCGCCGCCAAGTTGCGCACCAGTGCCTGGGCATCGGTATTGGCAACGATGAATTCCACCCCCTCAAGGCCCGAGTGGATCATATTGTTGATGGCATTCCCCCCGCCGCCGCCGACACCGACGACCTTGATGCGGGCGTCCATGATTTCCTTGGTCTCAAATTCGATTGCCATCTGACTCCCCTAATCCCAAGCCTGTCCTGGGTAAAATCCCAATTTAAAAAGCACCACGTACTCGATCGACAAAACGCTGAAAGGTACTCCGGGTAGCCCGGCTTTCGGCGGGCGTGAAGCGATTGGACATCTCCCTTTCATTAAGGCTGGCGAATTGTACCAGCCCGACGGCAGTGGAGTAAATGGGGCTTGATACGACATCCGTCAAACCACCAATACCTTGCGGTAATCCGCGCCGTACCGGTTTGTTGAAAACCTCTTCGGCCAATTCCACCATCCCTTCCGTAATGGCCGAACCGCCTGTGAGGACAACGCCAGCGGTGATTTGTTCCTCAAAACCGGATCGGGAAATTTCTCTGTTGACAAGGGTGAAGAGTTCTTCGACGCGGGGTTCGATGATCTCGGCGAGGATATGACGGGCCAGGGAGCGCGGCTTGCGTTCCCCAATGCTGGGGACATCGATGGTTTCCTCTGGATCGACCAGGGAAGAGAGGGCGCAACCGTATTTGCGTTTCAGGGCCTCCGCTTCTCGGGTCGGAGTCCGCAGTCCGACGGCAATATCATTGGTGATGTGGTCGCCACCGATGGCAAGGACCGCCGTATGTTTGATATGACCTTCGGAAAAGATGGCGATATCCGTGGTCCCACCGCCGATGTCCAGCAGACAGACCCCCAACTCTTTTTCATCGGAGGTCAGTACGGTTTCGGCGGAGGCCAGTTGTTCCAGGATAATATCACCCACGTCCAATCCGCAACGATTGATGCATTTGATGATGTTTTGGGCCGACGCCACCGCACCGGTGACGATATGGACGCGGGCTTCCAGGCGAACCCCAGACATTCCCAGGGGTTCTTTGATGCCATCCTGACCATCGAGGATGAATTCTTGCGGGATGACGTGGATGATTTCCCGGTCCATGGGGACGTTTTGCGCCCGGGCGGCATCGAGGACACGCTGAATGTCCGCAGCGGTCACTTCATTATTCTTGGTGGCGACGACACCATTGGAGTTTCCACTCTTGATATGCCCTCCCGCGATACCGGCGTAGACCATGTTGATTTCAACTCCGGCCATCATTTCCGCTTCTTCCACCGCCATGCGCATACTTTCGACGGTGGAATCGATGTCGATAACCACCCCTTTGCGCAACCCACGGGAAGAGTGGGTGCCGATGCCGATGATATCCAGTCGGCCATCCGGTTGAAGATCGGCAACGACGCAGCAGATCTTTGTAGTACCGATGTCGAGACCGACAATCAGGTTTTGATCCTGTTTGGGCATAACGTATCCCGATAGTGACGGTGATGTTTTTTGACCGAAGGTTCAGACTTGTTTAAGGTTGATGAAACTTCGGCACCCCCTTATGGACAACGGACGATTCTGGCGCAATTCGGCTCAAATATCCACCTAAAAAGCAGACAATGGATGGCAAGGATTGAAAAAACCGTCCGACAGCTATTGTCGCACCGCAACTTTTCCTGGGATGCGCAGTTCCACCTGTCTGATTTTTCTGTCCAGTATCTTGTATTTTTTTTGCAACTTCAGCAATAGTTCCAGTTCCTGTTCCGCGTTCTCCGAGATGAGAAGCTTGACACCTCTGTTGGTATAAAGAACCCAACGTTTTCCAGCAAAACCAACAGCTTCGGAAATGATTTCCTTGATACTGGAAAAACGGTCCAGTAAATTGATCATCCATACAATTTCCCGCGCTGCCTCCTGTTTGTTTTTGGGTCGAACCACGGGAAGCAGATAGGGATCGCCCATTTCAAACGGTTTGATTGGTTGACCATACTCGTCCAATATCACCAATCGCTCATCGACAACCCCCATGCACACGGGGATTTTCTCCGAGATCTGGACCGACAAGGCATCCGGGAAGACACGCCTGACCTGTACCGACCGGACCCACGGCAAATCCTGAAGACGCTCCTTGACGGCCCTGGGATCAATCCTGAGAAGGTTTGATCCCCCCTCGATCCCTATTTTTTCCATGGCTGCCGCTTGTTTGGTTTGAACCAAGCCATCCAGATCGATACGCACGAGGGCGAATCGTCCGGGTTGTCTGGCCAGCCATACACCCAGCACGACCGCCGCAACCACGAGGAGGATTCCCCCCAGGATCACGAGTCGGCGCAGCATCGATCCAGCCGGGAGCCAGCAAGAATTCGGGCCGCCAACGCATCAAAGGAAATACCGACTGCCAGGGCCGCCTTGGGTGCAAGGCTGGTTGCCGTAAGACCCGGTGTCGTATTGATTTCAAGAATCCAAGGGCGTTTGTTCAAATCCACCATGAAATCGACCCGGTACAATCCGCGGCATCCCATGACCCGTCCCGCCTCCAGTCCCAATTGCGTTACTTCATCCAAAACCCTGGCATCCACATTGTCCGGGGGGATCTTATAACAAGTACGGCCCGCTGTATATTTATTATCGTAACTGTAAAACCCTTTTTCCGGCTGAATCTCGATAATCGGCAGGGGTTGGTCATCCAAAATGGAAAGGGTTAGTTCAAAGCCAACCACCGCTTTTTCGACCATGAGGGCGGAGGTCTCCTGGTATGTTTCGGACATTTGCGCCGATTTAATCAGAACATCCTTGAGACTTTCAAGTGTTTTTACAAAGAAAACACCAAAAGAGGATCCTGAACTGGCTGGTTTCACAAAAACAGGGGCCTCCACCCAAGGTGTATCGGGATCCAATTTATCAATTTGGCCATCGCGGACGTATGCCAGGGACCAATCTGGGGTTGGCAGACCGGCATCACGCAACAACCGTTTGCACAGCACCTTATCCATGCAGAGGGCGGAGGCGGCGATGCCAGAACCGGAGTAGGGGATGGACAACGTTTCCAGTAACCCTTGGATGGCACCGTCTTCACCGCAGGGGCCATGCAGGGCGAGGACGGCGGTTTGTATATTTTTTTCGATGAGGGTGGGGACCAGGGAACGGAAACTTTGAATATCCATGGGATGGACGGGGATATGGAGCCGTTGGTAGGCAGCGACCAGTGCGTTGCCACTGCGCAGGCTGACTTCCCGTTCACGGGAAACGCCACCCATGAGGACGGCAATGTTGCCATGATGGGATGTTGGGATAGATTGTCTGTCATCCATAGGAGTGTTTGGTCCTGTCGTTAAATGGGGCGTTGACTTGGAATTAGAACGTTGTCAGACCTCTGGGCCGAAGAAGGGCGACCTCGGTTTCGAGGGTGATCCCGGAATGTGAAAAAACGGCGTCGCGCACAGTGCGGATCAGTTGTGTCATGTCCGTGGCCGTGGCATGACCCATGTTGACAAAAAAATTGCAATGCTTGTCCGATACCCTGGCGTCGCCCACCGTGGCACCACGCATACCAGATGCCTCGATGAGCTGCCAAGCGGCGGGGCCTTGTGGCGGATTCTTGAAGGTGCTGCCGGCGGAGGGTTGCGAAAGGGGTTGATGGGTGCGTCGATAATGATTGTACCGTTGCATGGTCTGGCGGATGATCACCGGGTCAAGGGGGGTCAGGCGGAACCTGGCGGCTGTGAAGATCCACCCGTGAGGCAGATGGGTGTGGCGGTAGCTCATTTGGAGATCGTTGGGGGTCAGGGTATGACGCTGACCATCGGGATCCAGGGCTACGGCGTCGATCAGGATATCCTTCAGTTCGCTGCCATGGGCACCGGCGTTCATGACCAGGGCACCACCGATCGATCCGGGAATGCCCGACAAAAACTCTGTGCCACTGAGGCCCAGCCTACGGGCGGCATGAGCCAGGGCGCGGGTGGATGCCCCCGCTTCGGCAACCATAATCGCCTCTGGGGTCTCTTTGCCCGCAGGGCTTTGAAGAGCGATGCGGTTGATTCCGCAGCTCAGATCCAAAACCACGCCGTCGAAGCCGGCGTCGGACACCAGGATATTGCTACCGCCACCCAGCACAAAACGTGGTGTTTCGGGAGAGAGTCGGCTCCAGAATATCTGCAATGCATCATGATTTTCAAAGGTTGCCAACCACCGTGCCGGACCACCCATGCGCCATGTCGTGCGCGGTGCCAGGGCGACATATTCCGTCAGGTGGCCCGCCAAGGACGGTGGGGGAGGAACATCGGTTGCCATGGTTCAGGAAACCTTATAAGACCAGGATCCGGCATAGTCACGGGCGCGATGGGTGATGGAACCCGCACCCAGGAAGACCAGGACATCGCCGGGAAGCAGTAACCCTTCCAGGGCTTCACGCCAATTTTCTCCAGCCGGTAAGGCCATGGTTGGAATATTGCAGTGTTGGTGGATCCCCTCCAGCAAAGGGATGAGTTCTCCCTGAGGAAAGTGGTTTTCCGGGGGGCGTTCGCCCGCGCTGTGGACCCGATCGACCAAAACCAGGTCAGCGTCGGAAAAGGCGTTGAGGAATGCCTCAAACAGCGCGATCAAGCGACTGTAGCGGTGTGGTTGGAAAATAGCGACGATACGCCGTTCTTGGGGATAGACGCCGCGAGCCGCTTTGAGGGTTGCCATGATTTCGGTTGGATGGTGGGCATAATCATCGATGACGGAGCGGACGGGGCTGTCCAGGAGAATATCAAAACGTCTTTGTACCCCTTTGAAGTGATCCAATGCCGAAGAAATATCGCTCCAGGGGATGTCCAACTCCAAACCGACCGCCACCGCAGCCAGGGCGTTGAGGGCATTATGATTTCCAGGTTGGGCGAGACGGAGTTCTCCCAACGTGGTCATGGCACCGGTAATGGGGGTTCTCCTTTGGACTGTGAAACAGTTACGTTGGTCACGCCGTTCCTGGCCAACGGCCCGAATGTCGGATTCTTCATCGAATCCATAGCTGATGATCCGTTTGTCGGTCAACTGGGGCAGCAGTGCCCTGGTTTCAGGATGATCGCGACAGATGACGCCCAATCCGTAGAACGGAATTTTTTCGATGAATCCCAGGAAAGCATGACGCAACACCTCCAAGGTGCCATAATGTTCCATATGTTCCGGTTCAATGTTGGTGACGACGGCGATGGTCGGGAAAAGTTTGAGAAATGTGCCGTCGCTTTCATCCGCTTCGGCGACGAGAAAGTCGCCGTTCCCCAGGCGGGCATTGCTGCCGAGGGCCTTGACGATGCCACCATTGACGATGGTAGGATCCATACCGGCTTCGCCGAGGATGGATGCGACCATGGAGGTTGTTGTGGTTTTTCCATGGGTACCGGCAATGGCGATGCCATACTTAATCCGCATCAATTCGGCCAACATTTCGGCCCGTTTGGCGACCGGAATATGATAATTGCGTGCAGCCTGGATTTCGGGATTGTCGGGGCCGACGGCGGAAGAGCGGATCACCACATCACATCCGATGACGTTTTGGGCATCATGGGATGTTTGGATGACGGCCCCCAGTTCCGCCAGACGTTGGGTTCGGGCGTTGCCGATGGGATCGGATCCTGAAACCTGATAGCCCAGATTGATCATCAGTTCGGCGATGCCACTCATGCCGATGCCACCGATGCCGACGAAGTGAAGTTTACGAATTTTTTCGTACATGGTTGATTCCCACACAGTGGTTTCAAAGGTGCCTATCCTGACTTTTTTTAATCTCCACGTCCAGGGCGAAGCATATTTATTTTTCAGGTTTTGGCAACGCGGCTTGGTCACAGGATAAAATAACGCCGCAACCGGGGGTTTCGTAGAGGTCAATCCGATCCAGGTGGGGTAACAATGGGGTCGCTTGTGATTGGATCCACCGCGCAAGACTGGCACAGTCGGTATCCAACAGATCCTTCCGTTCATGGAGAGGGTGATGATCCAACAGGGTAAATAGGGGGTTGAACGCCTTTTTGACATCACCAAAATCTATTGTCCATCCCATAACCTCGTCCAATGGTGCATTTAAATGCAACCGGAGCGTAAAGGTATGACCGTGAACGCGGCTGTGTTGATTGTCCTTTGGTGCCCGCGATAAAAGAACGGCACTATCCAAAGATAACTCCTTCCAGATGCGGAAAAAATTTCCGTCATAATGTGTTCCCGACGATGCCGTCTCAAACACAGTCACCCAGGAGAGTTCAGGTAATTCCGGTTTCAACCTTTGCCAAATCCACCGGGATATCATTTCACTGGTAGGGTTTTCCAATCCTGGAATTTCATTGAGACAGCGGCAATGTAATTGTTTGAATATTGGATCCCACAGAGTAGTCAAACGGTCATAGTCAATGCTGATGTCACTCAGGCCGATGTGTTTGTGGGCGTGTAGGATCACCGCAAACCCATGGCCATGCATCCGACCACAGGGGTGACCGGGGGGGACGTTGGGTAGTTGATGGGCAGAATCAAACAGATAACGGCACCAAACATGGGCATGGCCATCACGGTTCAGGTCAACACCTGCGTGTCGTGTACTGCGAATGCCGACCATCGCGATATCGGGTAATGGCAATTGCTCCCGTAACCATCGCGCCAGATTTTCATCGGTGGGTTCACCAGATAACCGATCATTTAAAAACTGATAGTCAAGGGGTTGGACAGCCTGGGTCAGCAGGTGTTGCAGTTGGGTGACTTCGGCACCTGGGAACTGTGCAAACCCCTTGGGAACCGTGGTTCGAATCCTGGCCAAAAAACTATGGCCATGCAAACGCCTTGAACGGTGTCCTTCCGCAAACAGCATGACGCGGCGTGCCGCTTCAAAACCAGCCGCAGAGGTAAAGAGAAGTTTTTCAGTCATGGGTGGGTTTGGGAATGGGATAAATAGGATGCATAACCAAGGGCACGGAGTTGACATGCGGGGCAGTGGGTACACCCATAGCCCCAAGGATGAAGGGTATCGCGTTCACCCAGATAACAGGTATGGGTTTCTATCCGCACCAGATCAAAAAAATCATGGCCACCCAAGGTTTTTGCCAACGTCCAGACTTGCTCTTTATTGAGCCACATGAGTGGGGTTTCTATGCGGATTTGAGTGGCCATCCCCACGTTCAGGCAAACTTGTAATGATTTAATCGCATCATCGCGACAATCGGGATAGCCCGAATAATCGGCTTCGCCCATCCCTCCCACCAGGATAGAGATCCCGCGTCGATAGGCCAAAGCGGCGGCCATGGTGAGAAAGAGGATGTTTCTGCCGGGGACGAAGGTGTTGGGCAGACCCGTGCTGGACAACAGGATGGTTGTATCACGGGTCAGGGCGGTATCACCGATCTGTCCCAAGGCGTGCAGGTCGATGAGATGGTCTTTTCCCAGACGCCCCTCCCATTGGGGAAAACGGGTGGCGAGTGCTTTGAGGAGTGTTTTGCGGCATTCAAGCTCGACGCGATGACGTTGACCATAATCAAAGCCAATGGTTTCCACCTCAGCATGGTGGATCAGTGCCCAAGCCAGGCATGTCGTGGAATCCTGGCCACCTGAAAATAACACCAGTGCTTTGGAACGGTTCTCACACTGTGTCACCATGGTTAGCACGCTTAAAGTATCAGGGGAGAAAAAAACGGTTGATCCATGGCAGGAGTTTCTAAAATATTTCACCGAGAGTCAACATGGCATGATTTGCGGCAGGTTGCGGATCCCTCCTACAAAGGAGGGAAATCCGCTTTTTTAGGGGATGATGGGCCTATTCATACTCTTTATATTTGCAGACAGCAACGCCGCAGACCGTGATTTCTCCTTTCACGTCAATCAATGGATACCTTGGATTGAGAGGTTTGAGATATTTTTGGTCTCCATGGAGGATCAATTGTTTGAATGTCGGTCGATTGCTTCCCTCCCGTGCGACAAGGAACTGGTTGTGAGAACCTTTGCGCGTGGGATCAATGACGATGATCTCCTCTTCAGAAAATTCCGGTTCCATGGAATCATCGGGAACCTTCATGGCAAAACACCGATCACTGGCCTTGGGGGCTACCGGGATCCAGGTGGAAACCTCTGGATCAAAATCTTCCAAGGGTTTGCCGCAAAACTTTGCCAGCTCATCCCAGGAGATGAGCGGGATGCGGGCGATGAGGGGATAGGATCGGTGGAGTTCTCCGTCAGCCCCTTCGTTGTACACGCCACTTGCAAATGAAGAGGCACCTGCGAGGGCCATTTCTCCCCGACCGGTATCCAACCAAATGGGATCGACCCCACAGGTCAGAGCAATGGAAATGGTCTTTCGCGACGACCGCGATCCGCCACCTTCCAATTTATGGATAGCCGTCTGGCTGATACCGACTTTGTCCGCAAGTTCTTTTTGGGTCAGGCCGGCATGTTTCCGGGCTTGTTTGATGCGCTCGCTCAGGGTGCTGTTCATGGCAAAATGACTCTTTATGGTTGGGTTATCTTACTCACGGCCAAGTTCAATCGTTTGTTATCGGATGAAAAGTAGATTGGGTCTGATTTTAGTCTGACTTTCCGGTGGTAATGAAAGAACGTGGTTTTAGGTAATTTGTTGCCAAACGCTTCACAACAACACTGCCAGAAAGTTGAGAAGAATGGAAGTGGTTTTATTGTGTCCAAGCAGTAGAAACGTCTTTTTTCTTGGGAGGGCGATGATCGTTTTGGGATTAGAGTTGGCATTATATAATAATATAAATAAAATATTCAAATATATAAATAATATAAAAATATTTAAGAAATTAAAACTTGGCGATAACAATATTAAAAATTGGCGTCAAAAATGTATGGATTGTGTCATGGGGATTTTTTTCCTGAAAATCAATACCAAAGTTGTGGGCGCGTTTGTCGCGCACGGATCTTCTTGGCGTGAGGGGGGCATCCGATGTTTCAGAATGGCTACTTCTTGCGGTTCCAATGATCTCCCGCGACGATATGGCCCAAATTGGGTAGGGCCAAAAGATCTGAAAAATCCATCACGATTTCGCCAACCTTGTTCAGCAGTAGATCTTGGATGGGTTCCAGGTCATTTTTTTCGTTGGCCGTGATTAATTCTTTGAGATCATCACCTTCTCGCAGCAGAATAAACTTGGCTTTTGTGTTGCTGATGGGTTCGACAACATGAATGTCGTAGAAAATTTTTCGTATGGGATCGATTCCGTTCTTGGCTAGGTCGGTACTTTTGATCGTGATCCCCTTGTCAGCAAGCCAAGCAACTGGGACACCGCTCCGTACCCGTTTGACCCGTTCCAGGCACCCCGCCTTTTGCAATTGTTCCTCGGTGACACCCAGTTTGGTCAGGTCTTCCGGGGTTAACCTGTTTTCACTTCCGGGCAGTTTAACCACCCACTCCTTGAGTGGTTGAATATTCAAACTCTCCAATTTTTTCTGGTTCAAGGCGATTTTACGTTTGGTCAATCTTTCAACGGTGATCCCCCCTTCCTTTTGAATGATCGCCAAATCCAAGCCTTGCAGTTTCAATCGAGGCAACATCTGTGCCTGGTCCAACTCATCCCAGGTCAGCCATTCCCGCCAAGCATCCAATTCGATGACTTCCTGTTCGGTGGTGATCTGTTCCTTGGTCAGGGCAATGCCGGCAGCTTTGATGGCTCCGGGAGAGCAATCAAAATCAAGATTTTTATCTTTTTTCATCTGCGCAACGACCTTCAGGAGCAGACCGCCCCGCCGACGGATTCGTTCGATATCCATACCGACGTTGCGCAAGACCGGCATGAACCCCAATTGTTCCAATTCCCGGAAGGTCAACAGTTCGATGGGAGCGACTTTTTTGGGTTTGTTGGGAATAAAAATGCGGCGTTCCTTTTCCCGGGGCAGGGCGAAGCGTTTCCCTTTGGGCAACAAGGCGGGGTTTTGCCGCATGTAGATTCGATGCCAGGCGGTATAATGCCTGGGATGAAAATGGCCCATCATGGCGTCGGAGTTCATGATGATCAACACTTTAAAAGAATCCAACTGACGCTTGTAGGCGCGGCTCTCTTCCAGGGCGGAAACCATATCCACCAAAGAGGATGTTTGGATAATATCCAAATCATCCTCATCAAGGGCTGCCATGATGGCGGGCATATCCAGATTGAGCGATTTTTTCAGATAATCGGCAAATAAAGTCAGCCCCCCGTAACCTTTCCCTTTGACGCTGGCATACCATTCATGGTGCAAAAGGGCGGTCAACATGACGAGATCGGGTTTTTCTCCCGGGCGATGCAGCAATCGACCACCATGCAGGGAGTGCATCTGCATTTCCTTCCATTGCGTGGCGTCGAGTTTGCCGGGCCAATCGAGGGTTTCCAATTTTATTTTGGTTTTACCGATATCATGATTGAAAACCGCCATCGCTCCTCGAACCACTTTTTCATCGTTCCAGCCCAGTTCGCGGCCAATGGCCATCAGGTGAAAACTGGCGATGATACTGTGCCGGGCCGTCCCCCCATGATGTTCCGTAAGGGCCATTAATTTTTCTGTCGGATCGCAGGCAAACAAATGATCGATGTCGTCAAGATTATCCCGTATCAACGCTTCCAGGGTCCGCATTTGCTGCTGATTTTGCAGGTTTTGGGCAATGTCTTCGGTGCCCGACATCGCCTTGGCGACGATATTCTCGATGACGGTAAACATGCCCTCCATTTGTTCCACGGTGGAGACGACCGCTTTTTCCTGGATGGTTTCGGCATGAACCGTGTGAATGCCCCGTCGTTCGAGGCGTTCGATGAGTTTGCCGGTGATGGAGGTATATTTGGCGGCAAAAATAGCGGCAGAACCGGGAACATGGATATCACGGGAAAGGCGCATGTCGTTGAGCAGGGCAGGATCATGAAGCAGATACTCTCCCTTTTCCAACTCGGTCTTGGTTTTGTTCCTCACAAATTTTTACCCCATTGCGTGCGGCATCACGGCCTTGGTGGGTTCCATCCCACCTGCTCCCCCAAAGATCCTGGAGCCTATCATAACCATGAAGATCAACTCAAATGGTTGGTCTGGTGGCTACAAATTCTTCAAAGGCTTTTTCTGGGAGTGGACGACTGAAGTAATATCCTTGGAGTTCGTCACATGCGATTCTTTCTAGAAACTCGACTTGTTCCTTGGTTTCGACCCCTTCTGCGACGACGTGTAGTTTCAAACTTTTGGCCATGGAGACAATAGCCAGGACGATGGCGGCATCGTCGGAATTTTCCGATAGTTCCCGGACAAAGGATTGATCAATTTTTAGGGCTTGAATCGGGAGACGTTTTAAATAGCTTAGTGAGGAATAGCCGGTACCGAAATCATCCATGGAAATGCTGATGCCGAGATCCCGTAGTTTTTTCAGGAGGGCGATGGCTTGTTTTTCATCCTGCATCATCATACTTTCGGTCACTTCAAGTTCCAGCCATTGAGGGTCGAGTTTGCTTTCGGCCAATGTATCTTGCACCAACTCGAAAAGATCCTGTTGTTGAAACTGTCGTGCCGAGAGGTTCACTGCGACTCGTAGTGGGGGGCAACCCGAATCGATACGGTGTTTATTGAAGCGGCAGGCCGATTGTAAAATTTTTTCACCCATGGGGATGATCAATCCAGTCTCTTCGGCCAATGGGATAAAATCTCCGGGGGGGACCATGGTTCCATCATCGCGACGCCAGCGCACCAACGATTCCATGCCGACAATTCTTTGGGTGGCAATGGAGATTTTCGGTTGATAATGCAGGATAAATTCATCCTTTTCCAGTGCTTGGCGCAGATGACTTTCCAGAGAGGCCCGTTTGACGGAGTGGGCATTCATTTTCTCTTCAAAAAACTTGAAGTTGCCGCGACCGCTCTCTTTGGCGTGATACATAGCCACATCGGCATATTTGGTGATGGCATCGAAATTGTCGCTGTCGGTTGGGTAGATGCTGATGCCGACGCTGGCACCGATGTGGGCTTTGTGGGCGTGCAGAGTCACCGGGGTTGCGAGGGCATCGATGATTTTACGAGCAATGGGTTCTGCCTCTTGTGGTGTATTCAGGTTGGTGAGAATCACGGTAAATTCATCGCCTCCCAGGCGGGCGACCGTATCGGTGGAACGGATGCATTGTGTGATGCGACGGGCTACTTCAATCAAGAGCATATCTCCCGCAGCGTGTCCCAACGTGTCATTGACGCTCTTGAAACGATCCAGATCGATGAAAAACACCGCCACCAACGTTTTGAAACGTTTTGCGGATTCAAACTCGTGCAGCAGCCGGTCACGAAACAGCATACGATTGGGCAGGGCGGTCAGGGGGTCAAAAAAGGCCAATTGTTCCAACCGTTCTTCGGTGGCTTTCATGTGGCTGATGTCGGTGAAAATCCCCACAAAATTGGTTACCGTCCCTTCGTGCAACGGGACGGCATTGATGGTTAACCATTTGGGATAGGATTCGCCGTTTTTGCGGCGATCCCAGATTTCCCCGGACCATTTACCCCGTTGCAGGATTTCCGACCACATCTGGGTGTAGAAGTCGGGGGGGTGTTTACCCGATTTTCCGATGCGTGGATTTTTACCGATCACTTCTTCCCGTGTGAAGCCGGTGATGGTGGTGTAGGCCTGATTAACGTCGATGATGGTCCCTGTTCGATCGGTAATGACGATGGCTTCGCTGGCATTTTCAAATACTTTTGCTGCCAGTTTCAACCCTTCTTCGGCGCGGTTACGCTCATCGATCTCTTGTTTGAGCCGAAGGTTGGATGTTTCCAACTCAGCGGTTCGTTCATGGATACGTTGTTCCAACTCGCCATAGGCGGCTTGGAGGGCGTCTTTGGTTTGTTTGCGTTCGGTGATGTCGTGCAAAATGCCGGTAAAGAAACGTCCTTTATCGGTCGTGAATGCCCCTACCGATAATTCGGCAGGGAATGTGCGCCCATCTTTGCAGACGCAGACGACCTCACGGATGGTTCCGATGATTTTTTTGATCCCTGTCGTGATGTATGCCTGGATATAACCATCATGTTCTTCCCGGAATGGGGATGGCATGAGCATGGAAACATTCTGACCGACCAATTCGGTGGCATGGTAGCCAAACATTTTTTCCAATGAGGCATTGATGGAGCGGATAATGCCACGGTCATCGATGGTCAGGATGGCGTCCACGGTGGAGTTCAGGAGGGATTGATTTTGGTTGAGGCTGGTATGTAACTGATCGAAGGTGGATCGGTTATTGAGGTAGAAGGTGATCACGAAAAAGGCGACGAGTGCGGTGGCAAAGCCGGTGCCAATCCAAAATATGAGGCGTAGTTGCAAGGCTGATTGATACCGTTGTTCCAAGGAAGTCAGAAGCTCCGATTGGAGGGCATAGGAGCAGGTATTGAGGGTGGTGATGACGGTGGTTGCCGTGTCAAAGAAAGTCACGGGGGCAACGGTCGTGATTTCATCCATGAGAATGGTTTGTCCGAGGTGGAGAAAATCCTGGACGGTGGCCATGAGTGGGTCGTTGATGCAGGAAAGGGCGGGGAGCGGATTGACCGAAGAATTCTGGATAACCCAATGCTGGTGGTCCACCGATTCCTTGCAACGAC
The DNA here is from genome assembly GCA_015228925.1 of Magnetococcales bacterium. Taxonomy (GTDB): domain Bacteria; phylum Pseudomonadota; class Magnetococcia; order Magnetococcales; family UBA8363; genus UBA8363. The sequence continues at coordinate 16,237 of JADGCQ010000011.1, forward strand.
GCACGCTGCCCAACTGTTCCCAAAAAAGATAGCGATCGGATTGGGTTGGATTTCCTTTGGCGAGGAAGCCCCCTCCGAGTCCACGGGTCTTGCCGATAGCTTCTTCCAGATCGATCAAACCATCGATGACCAGTTCTGCCAGAAAATGCGTGATTAACGCGCTGTCGTGGATGAGACCTGATCGGACCGATACCATTTTGATGATCTTCTGGGTTTCCCGAATGGGGATAGTATCCTGGTCAAAGCGTTGACGTGGGGATGATGCGGCCATGACTGGATCTGGGATCGATTTTTCCCGAAAAGCCATGGCTTTGGTAAGTTCGTCTTTGATATTGAAAGGGTCTTTTGGAAAATTGTCGTCAAATCGGGTCAACTCCAGGTCAACTTGTTCTTGGATATTGATCTGTCTTGCGTGGATGGATGGGTCACTCCCTTGGGTGACCATTTGGTTCAGACCACGCAATTCTTGTAGATTGCTGACGATATCCAGCAACTGTTGGATTTGGTGCAAACCGGAAATTTCATGGGAGGTCAGCGTAATTTCGGCATTGATCTTATTGGAAACAATGATACCGACGGGGGCCACCAACAGCAGCGGAATGATGACCGCCGCGAGGTAATAATGAAAGCGGAGTGGTGCGAATTGTTTCATGGTTCTCGCAATGGCGGGAGGCATCCAGGGTTAACCAGGTCGTTTGCAACTGTTTTCAGGCTTGATGGAGTGGTTCAACCGACCAGATCGATTCTCAAGGAAATTTTCTTGAACGTCCAGTCATGTTGTGTGAATCAGGTCTGAAGATTCTGTAAAATCACTGACAGGCAATTCTACCAGGACGGTGGTGCCGCAGTCTGGCTGGGATGTGAACGATAAGCGTCCTTTGTGATTTTTGATGATGGTGTCGGTAATGGATAAGCCAAGTCCCATACCGCCGCTTTTCCCCTTGGTGGTAAAGAAGGGGGCGGTGATCCGTTCCAGATAAGGTTTGGGTATCCCTTGCCCCTCGTCGGTGACGGTGATTTGCACCATACCGGGATCGGGCTGGTGCAGTACATCCACCGAGACTTTGCAATCGGTGTTGGGTAACGCTTGCAACGCATTTTGAATCAGGTTGATAAAGACCTGCTCCAGTTGCAACGCATTGCCGCGCACGATAATGGGTGCCAGATCACAGTTTAAAGAAAAATGATGGGTATGTTTGGGAATTTGCGCGTGCAAAATGGATACGGCGGAACGGAGAATCTCAAGAATATCCAATTCTTCCGTTGTCTTTCCTTCATCCTGGCGTCCCATGTGTTTCAGGACATCGACGGTTTTTTTGATCCGATCCACGTTGCGTCCGATCCCGTCGATCAAGCGCGGCATGGTGGTCATGACCTCATCCAAGGGCATGCCACCCAATTCCAGATCATCCCGGTGTTGCCCAACATCGTGGAGTACCGGAACCATGTCGCGCCAAAAATTACCGAGGGATGAGGCGGAAAATCCGATGGCATTGTTGGGATTGTTGATTTCATGGGCGACGCTGGCGGCCAAAATTCCCAAGGACGCCAACCGAGCATTGCGGATGGCTTGAACTTGCAGAGTCCGTTTTTCGGTAATGTCGGTCAATACCATCATGACCGAATGGGGTTGGTTTTCTCGAAAAATGGGGGCCATGCGAATTTCCCACCAAGTATCGTTTTCACAAACCACCTGGAGGGAGGAGGCGGTATTGGTGGTGATGACCCGCTCCAGGCAGCGTTGACACTGTAGAAAAATATCGGCAGGGAGAACGTTGCGTAAATTGTGTCCCAGGACCATGTTGGGAAACATTTCCGGTTGCTGGCGGTTGAGAAATTGCACCTCCTGATTACGGTCAACTGTCAGGATTAAATCGGGTGAATTATCAAACAACGCACGCAACCGCTCCTCGACGTTGCGGCGTTCGATGATTTCCATCATGAGCGCATTGTTCGCCTTTTCCAGGGCAAACGTCCGGTCGGCCACCCGCTGTTCCAACTCTTCATTCAGTCCCCGCAGACGGGATTCAATCCGTTTGTATTCGGTGATATCCTGAATGAAACCTTCCATTTTCATAGGGGTTCCATGGGCGTCGCGGAGTATCTCACCCAACAGATGGACATACCGAACCACACCGTCGGGTCGGACGACACGGTATTCCATGGTATAATGGGCCTGGGGGTTAGCCAATGCCCGGCTCATGGCGTTGCGTTCCAGTTGCCGGTCTTCGGGATGGACCGCCAGCAGGAAAGCTTCATAGGTGGCGCGAAATTCTTGTGGTTTCAGGCTGAAGATGCGGTAGGTCTCATCGGACCAGGTAATGATATTGGCGGGGATGTCCCAATCCCAACTCCCCAGGTGGGCCAGTTCTTGTGCCCGTGCTAGGCCACGCTGGCTTTTTTTCAACGCCTCTTCCGCATTTTTACGGTCGGTGATGTCATAGAGAAAGGTGATGAAATAATCGACCTTGCCATCGGCACCCCAGACACAACGCAATGAGGTGATGGCATGAAAGATTTGTCCATCCTTGCGGATAAAACGTTTTTCGCGGGTATATCCGGCGATCTCCCCGTGCAAGGCGCGGCGAAACTCCAATAACTCTTCATCCAAATCTTCCGGGTAGGTCAACTCGACCCAGTTGGTTCGGCGTAATTCTTCGGGGCTGTAGCCGAGAATTTCGCATAAACGCTGGTTGAAGCGTAACCAACCGGTTTCCAGTGAGGTATCGGCGATCCCGACCAACCCCACATCATAATATTTTTGGAAGCGTTCACGAATACCCATGACTTCACGCATCAAGGTGATCCGTTCGCTCCAGAACAGGGTGATCAGAAAACCACAGGAAAACAGGACGACCACGATGATCACGGCGGCTGCGGGCCATAGGGTGGCGCGGAATGCCGCCAGATCACGTTGGATGACGAGAATAAATCCTTGTTTCGGGTCTTCATAGGCGGCGATGAGGGATGGTTCACCCAGATTGTTGGGTCCAATCCATTGGAGGGCAGTTTTTTTTTCCGTCAATGGGGTGAGGGATTGGGTAAAGGGGGCATTGGCTTGGAGTAACGTATGGGCCGGTTCCATCCACAACCCATCGGAATGGCGAAGGATCAGATCAAACCGTTCCCCTCCTGTTTGCTCTGGAGGGCGTATCAGGGCAAAGGCTTGTTCCAAGGGGATGGTGCGGGTGGCTTGAGAGATGTGCTGGGCATAGGATCGGGCCTGGAATCCCAGGCGGATCTTTTCATGATCTTCTTGAATCTGGAACAGCACCGTGATCCCAGCGGCGTCGATCAGGATGATGATGATCAACGTCATCAACAACAGAAGCGGCAGACGTTTGTCGGCATGTTCCAGTCCATTCGAGGCCGAGGGTGAAATCGTCGAATAGTTTCTGGTTGTCATCTGCTTAAGCTGTGTGCTGATTCATCGAGGAGGTCAGGCATGAATGTCTTTGTTTCGCATCCCAATCCCTTCAGCCAGCAAGGTTGTCACCAACGCATTGAGGCTTACACCTTCGCGTCGTGCCCTGGTGGCAAGTTTGGCATGCAGAGTTTTTGGCACCCTGGTCACGAACTTTCCAGAGAGACCGCCGGACATCGGAGCAGGTACCGGGAAACCAAGATCTTCCAATGCAAAGATGGCCGTTTTTAAGGCGTCCATGCCATTCTGAATGGCATCCGCGACAGTTTCCCCATCGGAAAAGCATTCGTTGAAGTCAGGGAAACTGATCAGATATCCGGTCCCTTCTTCTGGCGTCATCGGTCTGATCTCAAACGGGTAATCTTCCAGTTTGCGCATGGCTCATGCCCCTTTTACGAATTTGACGAACTGTTTGATGTAAACGGACTGGATGGGCCTGTGCGCAGGGACGACCAGCATTTGCCCGTCAGTACGAACAAAGGCGTAATGACTGCCTCCGTTGTGTCTCCAGGAAATGCCGTGTTGCTGCGCAACCGTCTGCAACTGATCAATCCGCCAATCCAAAGGATGGCGGGTCATGGCTTCAAGGAGTTTGGCGGATGTGTTCACGGGGAATATAGTATCAGATATGGTATCGAAAGACGAGAACATAATTTCCTTTTGTCGGCAGTATTCTTGTCTCCCATTTCTATTTCTCGAATCACCCATTCCGATACGCAGTTTGTAACATTCACGCTGAGCCGGCATAAACGATTCAGTACCGTGAGGAACCCGCCCTCACGGTACTGAAATCTTATGGATCACCATCAAGGTTTGCGCGGAATCAAAACGGTATGGTCAAATTCCAAAACCACCGCCGGATGATATTTTCCTTCGGCATCCTTGTAAGGAAAATCACTGCAAGAGTGATCTTTGGCCGCTACCATCCGAATCCGCAAAGCACCAAAATCACGGCGTCCCGGCAGTTCATCCTTGCTCAGCACCTCACTCCAGGAATAAACCGTATCCCCCGCAAAGATGGGGGCCACATGACGACCGCCGTTAATGGCCACCAATTTGAACGCATTCGCCAAACCATTGAACGCAAAGGAACGGGCCAGACTGATGACATGGCCACCATACACGATCCGTTTGCCAAAGCGCCCTTCTTTTTCCGTATGCCAATTAAAATGAACCTTGGCGGTATTCTGATAAAGACGGGTGGCGGTCATATGGTCCGCCTCTTCCACCGTCATGGCGTCCACATGGTCAATTTTTTCACCTTTTTCATAATCTTCCCAGAAGAATGGTGATCCCGCCAGATTGGTATCGTAGTGGGCAAAATTCAGTCCCGACGGGATCACCAAGTCGGCAATCGCCACCGCTTTGGGCAAATCGGGGACCACGGCAGTCGGGGCTGGCGAACCGACATCTTTTTTACGCACCATGACCCAGCGGCAGTATTCCAGAACCGTCTCGCCCCGTTGGTTGCTCCCCACGGAACGGACATAGACCGTGCCGGTTTTATGGTCCGAGTTTTCTTTGACCCCGATCACCTCGGAGACGGTACGAATGGTGTCTCCGGGATAGGCCAAAGCGTGAAAACGACCCGCCGCATATCCCAGATTGGCGATGGCATTCAGAGAAACATCGGGGACAGTCTTGCCGAACACCATATGAAACAACAACATGTCATCGATCGGTGCCCTGGGTAACCCGATGGATTGAGAAAGGGCATCGGACGATTGAATGCCAAATCGGTTGCCATAAAGTGCAATATAGAGGGATACATCCCCCTGGGTGATGGTACGGGGCGTGGCATGATTGATGATCATCCCCACATGGAAGTCTTCAAAAAAGTTACCAGGATTGGTTTTATTGCTCATTGTCATTGTCTCCAGATTGGCATCTATGGCCAAATCCTATTCACCTGACTGGTTTTACGGGGTCAGGGGTGTTTGGTTGGAAGCCAGGAAGGCTTTGGCTTCATCCTTGCGCTCAAAAATATGGGGAGCGATGTTGCGTTCCGACAACGCCTGATCCAACTTCATCCGCATGAAGGCGGAGGTGGCATAACGGGTAATGGTCGTGTAGTGATGCTCCAACATGTAACGATCCATTTCGGCATAATCGTCGTAAATGTTTTCGTTGATGCGGAAGGAATCATAGTTGATAAACACCCCGACACGCTTGCCAATCGCCTCGCAATGTTTCACAAGAAGACCACGCAAGGTTTCGACATCTTCGCTGACCCGCATGTACAAACCTTCCAAGTTGATGAACAGAATGTTGCGTACCGCGTCGTAACTGATCCGATCCGGGAGGTCCAAATTCAAAAGATTGGCTTCCAGATTCATGGGGACTTCGCGGAAAATACGCGGATCCATGGTCACTGGATCGCGGACGATGGGTTGAAAATCCATGTGGGCCAGAATATCGCGTTCAATATCGATACCGGGTGCCACTTCCGTCAGCACCAAGCCACGTTTTCCGCGTCGGAAGACGCACCGTTCGGTGACAAAATAGACGGGTTGTTTGCGTTCGACCGCATAATCGCCACTGAAGGTGACCTGTTTGACCGCTTTGACAAATTTATGCGACCTTCCTTCTTTGAGGATCTTTAATTGGCCATCTCTGACGGCAATTTCCAGACCACCGGCGGTGAATGTGCCGGTGAATATCATGGATCGGGCATTCTGCGAAATGTTGATGAAACCACCGCAACCGATGATACGATCCCCGAAACGGCTGACGTTGACGTTGCCGCGTTCATCGACTTCAGCCATCCCTAGGCAGGCCATGTCCAAACCGCCGCCGTCGTAGAAGTCGAACATTTGATTTTGGTCGAGTACGGCGTCTACGTTATAACCGGCACCAAAACTGGTACCGTTGCACAAAACACCGCCGATGGTCCCCGCCTCGGAGGTGAGGGTGATGTACTTGGTGATTTTTTCTTCATTGGCCACCGAGGCGACCCCTTCGGGGACACCGACACCCAGATTGACGATTCCGTTCGGGGGGAGTTCAAACGCGCAACGACGGGCCATAATCTTGCGTTCGTCCAACGGAATGGGGGCGATGTTGTCCAGGGGGATCCGCAAACGTCCCGCCAAGGCGGGATCATATTGGACACCACAATTCATCATGTGTTCTTCAGGTTTGTCGGCGACCACGATACAATCCACCAGGATTCCCGGCACCCGGACTTCATGGGATCGCAGTGATCCCGGTTCGGCGATCCGTTCCACCTGGGCGATGACGATGCCATTGCTGTTCTTGGCCGCCATGGCTTGCGCCAGATTGTCCAGGGTGAGTGCTTCCTTTTCCATGGTGATGTTGCCGTTGGGATCGGCGGTGGTTCCACGGATGATGGCGACATCGACCGATGTTCCTTTATAGAATAACCATTCTTCACCATCGATCTCCACCAGTTTGACAATATCTTTGGTGGTGACATCGTTGACCCGACCCCCTTCCAGACGCGGATCGACAAAGGTATGTAGGCCGATCTTCGAGAAAAATCCCGGCTTTCCAGCAGCCCGGGTCCGATACAATTGACAAATAACCCCCTGAGGAAGGTTATAAGCATAGATTTTGTTTTCTTTGGCCAGTTTGACAATGTTGGGTGCGCGACCAAAGTTTCCCGAAACAAACCGTCGCAACAACCCTTCGTGCCCCAGGCAGTTGGTCCCCCTGGTCTTACCGTCTGATTGCCCAGCGGCCCCGATGAGGGTCAGATTTCTGGGGGAGCCGGTTTCAAGAAACCGACGTTCCAGGGCATGGATCACGGCGTCTGGATAGGCGGTCTGGACGAAACCGTTGCAGCAGATAGTATCTTGATCCTTGATCAAAGCAACCGCTTCATCCGCAGTCACAATCTTGCTGTACATTGCTTGGTTCTCCTGTTGGATTCACCGCAGAGTTCTTAGGTTAGTTCAGCGGAAGCGGTCATGGTGATTTTTCCATGGGGGCCATGGGCTTCCAGTTCCACCGTCTCTCCTTTGGGTTTGCCGATGAGGCGAAACGGGTGGAGATCAAACAGCGGTGCCCGTCCCTGGAAGGTGAATCCGCCGATCCGTTTGCCACTTTTTGCACGGGTCATTTCCAAGAGCATCAGGGCGGTCAGCGGACCATGGACCACCAGTCCGGGATAACCTTCCTCTTTCAAGGCATAAGGTCGGTCATAGTGGATCCGGTGGGCGTTGAAGGTCAGGGCGGAAAACCGGAACAACAACACCGTATTGGGGGTGACATCCTTGACCCAGGTATTGGGACCGGGATCGGGGTGGGCCGCCAAGGGGACCGGTGCCGGGACCGGGGGACCGTCTTCTTTGTAGACGATATCCTGTTCCTCTTCGACACACAGTTCATTATTCTGCCGGATGCGGTAGCGGGCGGTGACAAACACCAAATTGCCGCTTTTGCCCGACTTTTCCGAGACGTTCAAAATCTCCCCTTCACGAACGGCGGATTGGCCGATGATCAGGGGTTTGAGAAACTTCATTCTGGCACCGGCAAACATGCGTCGGGGCAAGGTGACCGGGGGGAAGAATCCGCCCCGTTTGGGATGGCCGTCATGGTCGATGCTCGACATGGGGGCTTTGGGGAGAAAATGAAACCAATGCCAGAGGGCGGGGAGGGGATCCCCGGCCCCAAACCGTTCGCCATCCATATCCAGCATGGCGGCAACGCAGTCGGCAACCACCGCTGAGATGACCTCTTCGCGAACTTCTTGAGATCCGATCCAATCGGTCAAGGGTTTGTTTTGTTCACTCATCATGAAATCTCCACAGGTCCAGCGACGATGCCGGCATCGCGCAGCGTTTTGATTGTACCCGCATCCAGTCCCAGATCTTTGGCGAGGATTTCATCGGTATGTTGTCCGAGAATCGGTGCGGGATTGGGTGGTTCGCGGGTGAAGGCACCAAAATCGATGGGGGAACCGGGGACCAGATAACTGCCGATGCTCGGTTGCTCCACCATGGAGAACATGGGGTTTTGGGTGGAGACCCGTGGGTCTTCTTCGACCATTTGTTTGAACGTCCGATACGGACCCCAGCACACCCCGGTATTTTGAAAAATCCCTTCGATTTCCTTTAAGGTGCGTTGGCTGCACCATTGACGGATGGGGACTGAAATTTCATCACTGGCGAGGAAACGATCCCCTTCTTTCTTGAAATTTTTACCAAGCCTGGTTTCCATTTCCTTAAAGGTATCGGTCAGTTGCGTGACCTTAGCCAATTCGGTCCACATACGGTCGGTGACGACGACGATATAGAGACGGCGACCATCTTTGGTTTCATAGTCGTTGCCGTAAGCCCCATACAGATAGTTGCCGTATCCTTTGCGGTCTTCTTGGTTGATCTGCACTTCCGAGACGTAGCCCAGATTGGCGGTCATGGCAAAGGCGATGTCGGAGAGGGCGATTTTGACCAGTTGCCCTTCTCCGGTGAGGCGGCGATGGCGTTCGGCGGCCAGGACCGCCAGGGCCAGATTGATCCCGGCGATGGCATCCCAGGCGGGGAGGACATGGTTGACCGGCTTGGCCTTGGGATCGGAATGATGGGTGCCGGTGACGTAGGGAAAGCCACAGGCGCAATTGACGGTGTAATCCACCGCCGAGGTACCATCGGAACTGCCGATCAGATTGACCATGATCAAATCTTTGCGATGTTTTTTCAGGCTTTCGTAGCTCATCCACCCTTTACTGGCGGGAAAGTTGGTCAAAAAGATCCCTTTGCCTTCACCCGGCTCGGTGATCAGGCGGGTGAGGAGTTCTTGTGCCTGGGGTTTGGAGGCATCGATGGCGAGGGATCGTTTTCCCTTGTTGAGTCCGACCCAGTAGAGGCTTTTACCCTCTTTGGTGATGGGCCAACGACGGGAATCCATGCCACCCCCGACGGGATCGAAGCGGATGACATCGGCTCCCATCTGGCTGAGGGTCATGCCGCCCAGAGGGGCGGCGACAAAAGCGGATGCTTCGATAATCCGCATTCCTTGTAATACCTTGAACATATCGTACTCCTTTGCGGCTTTCAAAAAAGATCAAAAGCCGTAGGCGGAAGCCCTTTGGGGATCTTTGGTTGCGACCAGTTTGGCCAGGTCCACGATCACTTTGGCCTGTTTCCAGGTGGCATCATCCTGCATTTTGCCATCGATCATCACCGCACCCGAGCCATCGGGCATGGCTTCGAGGATTTTCTTGGCAAAGAGAACTTCCTTAACATCGGGGCTGAACACCCGTTTGGCAATATCGATCTGAGTGGGATGGAGGGTCCAGGCACCGGCACAACCTTGGAGGAAGGCGTTACGGAATTGGGCTTCGCAGGCGGCGTCATCTTTGAAATCGCCGAAGGGGCCATAAAAGGCACGCAGACCGTTGGTCAGGCAGGCATCGACCATGCGGGCGACGGTATAATGCCAAAGGTCTTGTTGGTAGAAGGCACGGGGCGATCCATCTTCGTTGGGATCGGCGAGGACGCCGTAGAAGGGGTGTCCACCACCGACGCGGGTGGTTTTCATCCCACGGGAGGCGGCGAGGTCGGCGGGGCCGAGGCTCATGCCGTGCATCCGGGGGCTGGATTGGGCGATATCATTGACGTTCTTGACCCCTTGTGCCGTTTCCAGAATGGCATGGATCATGATGGGTTTTTGCACATGGTGTTTGGCTTCAAGTTGGGCGAGCAATTGATCGACATAGTTGATATCCCACGGTCCTTCGACCTTGGGGATCATGACCACATCGAGTTTATTGCCCACGGCACCGACGATTTCCATCATGTCATCGAGAAACCAGGGGCTGTTGAGGGCATTGACGCGGGTCCACAACCCGGTCCCCATCCCTTTAAAATCGACCGCTTTGGCGACTTCGATAAACCCTTTCCGGGCCGCTTCTTTGGCCTCTATGGGGATGGCATCTTCCAGGTTGCCCAGGAGGACATCGACATTTTTAGCCATGTCACCCGCTTTGGCGCGCATTTTTTCATTGTGGGGCGGCAGAAAATGGATTGTCCGTTCCAGGGTGACGGGGAGTTCACGCATGGGCATGGGTGCGCCGATGGCGAGGGGCTTGTAAAAGGCTCCGGGGGTTTTCATCATGGTTTTCTCTCCTCTCAATATGGCCGGTTTTTAGTTTTGGCCATGGATGATTTGTTTGTTCAGGCACATGCCTGGATTGTTTGATTAGGAACTTTTTTTGGCTGCGGCCAGTTCAGCTTTTTTGACCACCGCTTCTGCTTGTCGGATGGAGGCGATATCGATCATTTTGCCATCGAGGCTGACGGCACCCGCCCCTTGTTTTTCGGCGATTTCCATGGCTTCGAGGATACGCCGGGCTTGTTCGGTCTCTTTGGCGGAGGGTTTGAACAGTTCGTTGGCCATATCCACCTGACTGGGATGGATGACCATTTTTCCCTCAAAGCCGAGTGTTTTGGCCCGTTTGGCACTGGCCATCCACCCATCGGGATCTTTGATATCGGCAAAGGGGCCATCGACGGGACGAAGACCATGGGCGCGGGCGGCGGCGACTAGGCGGGCATGGGGATAATGCCACATGTCCAGCCAATGGTGGTGCCGAACCCCTTGGGCATCGGCATCGGCGAGGATGTGGTAGTCGGGATTGGGACCGCCGATCATGGTGATTTGCATGTTGGTGGCGGCGGCATAGTCGGCGGAGCCGAAGAGCATACTTTCATTTCTGGGGGAGGCGGCGGCGATGCTATCGATATTTTGCATCCCCATGGGGGTTTCGATGAGCATCTCGATGCCGATTCTTTTCTTGATCCCTTTGGCCCGTTCGATCTGGGTCAGCAACATGTCCACGGCGTAGATATCGGCGGCGCAGCCCACTTTGGGGACCAGGATCAAGTCTAGTTTGTGTCCCGCCTGTTCCACCAAGTCTACCACATCGCGATACATGTAGTGGGTATCCAGCCCATTGATGCGGACGGAGAGGCTTTTGCCACCAAAGTCCAGATCGTTGATGGCGGCGATGACATCTTTGCGGGCTTGCTCTTTATTATCGGGGGGGACGGAATCTTCCAGATCAAAAAAGATGACATCCGCAAGGCTGGTGGCCGCTTTTTCGATGAAACGGGGTTTGGAACCTGGCACCGCCAGTGTACTCCGGTTCAAGCGTTGTCGGCGCTGGGGTATGGTCATAAAACTCATCAGGCTGTCTCCTCCATCCGGTTTGCCGCTGCATGGTATTTTTTGTTTCTATAGGAACTTTATAAAACACAAATCGGGCCAGTTCTGCCGATATTTTGTTTCTCTTTTTTTATCAATGCGTTGGTTTTTGAATCATCCGTTTTCCCGATAGGGGGAACGGTTGTCGTTATTTGTGACAGGCTTCATGGGAAGAGTCTGGAGATTTTGTGTATATTGTTGTTAAAATTTAATAATATTAAAAATTTGATTGTGTCACATGGTGTAAATTGCGACACCCCTTTTCACGACTTTCTTCTTGTTGTCAAAGTGGGGTTGTGTTGCGGAACCATTTACGACTGTTCAGAATATTGACAATTCTTAAAATCAATATAAAATGAAAATATATGAACACGGTCTTGTTTATGGGTGGAGAGTTAAAATTATGGGAAAATTGATCTTTTGTTGCGATGGTACGGGCAATGAACCCGAGGATGCGGTTCAGAAAATTGACAAGGACGGGGGGATTGAGGATGACAATATTTCCAATATCCTCAAGTTGCACTTGTTGTTTGGTGGTACTTTGGACAACGGACAGATCGCTTTCCAGGATAATCAGAAGAGCATTTATTTTCGGGGAGTCGGAACTTCAGGTTTCATTATCAGGCGCGCCCTTTCCCAGGGGTTGGCCGTGTTGGATGTCCGCAGCATCATCAAGGCAGCCAGGAAACAGCTTCTTGAAAACTATGAGAGTGGCGATGAGATCTTTATTTTTGGCTTTAGTCGTGGGGCTGCCATCGCCCGCAGGTTTGCGGCGTTGATCCGCAAGGAGTATTCCCAGGAAGAGGCCAAACTTTTTGAACTGCAAGGGGAAGATAAAGTGCGGTTCATGGGTGTGTTCGATACGGTGGCTTCTATTGGTTTTCCCCATGTACTCATACACAGCCAACCCAAACAGGATGTTGTTTTTGAGGATGGTGATGGGGTATCGCCCATTGTCAAGGAAGCGTTGCACCTCCTCTCCTTGGATGAGAAACGGACCGCTTTTTTACCCACATTGATGCAAAAGGATGAGCGTGTCACTGAGATTTGGTTTCCCGGTGCGCATTCCGATGTTGGCGGGGGGTATTACTGGGACGGTCTGTCGGACATTACTTTGCAATTCATGATTGATGAAATCGGGCGCAGGAATTTGGGTCTCAAGGTGTTATCGGTTGATCATGTGCAGTATCCCTGCCTTCGGAAAAAAGGGGTGACTATCAACAGGGATGATCTTGAGATAATCCCGAATCCACTGGGCAAGAGCCATCAACAAGATCGCGTGTGGCCCATTTCTGAGGCAACCTTGATCCATCGTAGTGTACAGGTTTCGGGTGGTGGGCAGGATGATTTACCTTTGATCCATGAGTCGGTGATTTCCCGTATCAACCGGGATATGACGTATCGTCCCGATTCCCTGATCAGGAGGCGGCATAAACTATGGAATTCCCAGGGGACGGGCGCAGTGTTTAACGGTTTGGATGATCATGTGCGGGATCAACCGAATCGGCATTACGCCATGGCGGTGGGAGAATCTTTGGAGTGTGATGTTTATTCTTACATCTTTAACAACAGATGCTGCGTGGAGAATAACGGTGGATATTTGTTTGTTCACCCCGGTGAGACTTACGAATTTTCCATCGATATGGGTCAGCGGTGGTATGATTCGGGCATTGGATGTGGACCAGGAGGTTGGAATTTGAAGGATGTTCATTTGGGGCTTATCAAGGAAGAAATCATTGCCTCGATGAAGAATACCCGCCGTTGTTTGCGTGCGAACTGGTTTGAGGTGGTTGCTACTGTTGGTCTTGATGGTCAGCCGCAACGGATTGTTCCGGTGAATGGCACGTTGCGAACGCTTCAGCCCGCAACGAGTGGGGAACTGTTTTTATTTGCCAACGACCATCCGAAGAAGTACGGCAACAATGCCGGGTCCATCAAGGTGACGATCAAACGAACGGCATAAAGGCAACTTTACCGAGTCGTGCGGGATCATCCGGGAACCATAAGTTGCAAAAGTGGTGCGTGTTGTTGGGCACCGTAGACATCGGTTTCACCAAATGCGCCGGAGGTCATGATCCGTTTGAGAGTGATTTTGATGGCGCGTGCCGGTTCATAGTGGATCACCTTGAGGATGTCCGATTCGGGGATGCCGTAGAGTGTGGCCATGGATTGTGGGGTAAAGATCTTGGCGTCGCGGGTTGCCTCGAACCCTTCCTGAGTTTTAAAAATAATGTCGAGAGTCAACTCATAAGGGCCGGCATTTTTACTGCGGATTACATGGACTGCTGTGGTGATGGGAACCATGGTCATGGATGAATCTCCAGGCAGGACAAAGGAAAATAAGCCTTGGGGTCGGCTACCGCCATCAAATGATAAAGGCTGAATTCATAGGCCGCCCCCACGGAAACATCCGAGGGGCTGTAGGGAAAGGCAAGATTTCCGGCGGTCGTCAGACGACCGGGAAAACCATAGTGCAACAGGGTGCTGCGTAGCAAGGCGCAAGCACTGTCGGCAAGGGCTTGTTGTGGGGCCATCACTTCCAGGACCAAGCCCAACTCATGGCCGGGATGGGGTTGGGGTTCCCAGGAACCCATGACCCCATTGCGGCCATAAACATGAAAATGAATCTTCGCTTCAGGATCGATCATGGGGCGGCATTGTTGTGTAACCTTTTCCAAAACATCGTCCAACCCGGCGATTAAACCGGGGTCGCGGACGCCGGCGATGCTGATGGTCCGGTAGCCGGTCAATCGTGCCGCCTCCAGCTTGATGCGATAGGTGGCATCGGCAACAAAACGGCTCCCCTGCACCCGGACGCGACCCTGATCCAACTCTCGATAGGTCACATGGCTCAAGTCCAAAACGCCACCAGGTCCGGGAAGGGACAACGGATCGCTCTTTTCGTACAGGGAATGGGCGGCCACCGATACCTGGGTAAAACGGCGGGCTGGATTCAGCGATTCCAGGGTGAAACCGTCATCGTCCAGAATGCCCATGACACAATCGCTGCCGCTACCGGGCAGGGCGGCGATGGCGGAGCATTCCAATATTTTACCCAGATGCAGAGCCAATCCTGGATCCATCCCTTTGACCAGGGCCAGGGCGGCGAAGGGGACCGGGTCGTAACAGCGGCCACAGACGATGATGTCAAACCCTTCTTTCAGGGCAGCCACCACCGGCTCTGACCCCATTTGGGCGACGATATGCGTGGAACTGTCGATGGCCTCTTGCGTTACCGGGGGGACATTGGCCAATGGGGTGAGTCGGTTTTCTTGGAAGGCGGTTGTGATCTCACGGTGATCAAAGTCGGCGGGGATAACGCCGATGCGGTAAGTTCTTTTTTGTTGTTGGGCGATTTCCCGGATGATGTCCAAGGTCCAATCAAGATGTGGTCTCGCCCCACTCCCTCCAGCAGTTCCGATGATCAGGGGAATTTGGGCGTGGACCTGCGCTTTCAGGAGCCGTTCCAGATCATGCCTGACCCCCTGGCGCGAGACAAACGGTTTTCCCGATCCCAGGTAGAACGGGCCAGGATCGGTGCTGCCGCCATCCACAGCCAGAACGTCCGGTCGTTGTCGCATTCCGGCATCCAAGGAGGCATCTGGAAAGCCATAACCAAGGATGGCGGTGGGAGATAGAATTTTTAACATAAATTTCTCATGATGGGGTTGTCATCATTGATTTTATTGGACCAGCCCAGGACGACCGGTATACGGGAGGCGGGCGGCAAGTGCAAGAACATTTTGTTGGATGAGGTTGTGAGCAAAATCTAAAGTCTCGTGGTTGACTCTCCCCAAAACATCTGATACATTCCGGTCTATAATTGCATTCTGTATATAATTATTTTAAAAATATAAAAATTTATTTTTAATTTTTCATATAATAATTTGTTTGCATGATTAAACTTTATAAAGTTGCCCGAATGGTGTTCGACTTCCAAAAAGGGTATTTAGTCTGTTAAGGAATGATTATGCTCAACAGAGATGATCCAGAAACACAGAACGTTTTGATTTGTGCCGATGTGGAAGCGCGTGCGATAGCAGCCGAAAAGAAATGTTTTGGCGCATTGAACAAACTTGCCAATTCAAATAAAGACTGGCTTTACACATTTAAACATCGCAGGAAATCCAGGAAAAAAATCCGTAATAAGGCCGAAAATCATAAGAAAAATTCAGATGATGAGTTTGATCCTTACAAGATCACCGATGCATGGGCCTGTCGTTATGTACTCCTGTCGCAGGAGTTTATGGCAGAATTCGTGGAAAAGCTTGTTCGCTTGATCGCAACTGAAGAGGATGTGGACGGCATCTCCTCTCCGTTCAAGCATGGCGGTCTTGAAAAAATCACCATTTATGATAACCGCCCGGATAGTGACCCCCTCGCCATCACCGAGAAAGTTAAAGGAAAAATACTCAAGTTTTTGCCTTCCGAGCATCATAAGGTGGTCAAAGGTTCCAAGGAGAGTGGCTACTCTTCGGTGCATATCATCGCGATGGTGACGGTAGATTACGAGACGCTTTCTGGAAACCTAAAAAAGGGCGTGGATGTCCCCGTCGAGTTGCAAATTCGTGATGTCTTTGAGGATGCCTGGGGTGAAATCGAACATCGCATGGTCTATAGCTCCAAAGATGACGAAGAAGGAAGAGTCCGTTCTATTAGTGCCAACCCCCTCTGGCGGCAACATTTGGGTGTCCTCAAGGTGTTTGTTGATGGATGCAGTCAATACGCCGGTATACTCCACAGGTATGAACTGCAATCCAGAATTACAGAAGAGCCAAAATCGGATTCTGCCCCCATCTCGCGGGCTGACGCCGATAAAGGATATGTGATCTCTTTACTTCAAAAGGAAGGTGTCGGTAGAGAGGTTATCTCAGTTGTTGACGGTGCTTATAAACAACTGAAAAAGGTTCAGGATCAACGGTTGCAACTTTCCGATCCCGCCTATCAGGAATTGGCAGATAAGTTTGCCGATGCCATTAAAATTTCTAAGGACTTTCTGGACAGAAAATTCCCGGATGGCTACGCTATCCGCTATTTTTTAGAATCCGAACGTCTGCTTGCTATGATGAACACGACGGATGGCGAATTGCAACCCAACGTTCAAGATGATTATCAAGAACTTTTTAAACAGTTTCCTGAAGATGTCGTCCTTTCTTATCGTAAGGGACAGATCCTTTGTCGTGATTCAGAGTTGGAAAGTTTTTATGAAGCCGTGGCCGTCCTTGAAAAAGCGCAGGCGAATATTGACAATCCGCAGTGTTTTCCCTCCAATTTTGAACCAAAATGGCTTGGCTTCCTCAGAGACGCTATTCCGGTGCAGCTTGGCCATGCTTATGGGCGGATCTACGAGTGTCTCGCAAAGACGGATCCTGAAAAAGCCAAGGAATATTTGGGAAGAGGGATCCAACTCAATCAAGGGGTCGTTGATCGTTGCAATCTGGAAATGTTTTCCCAAGTAGAACCCGATCATTGTCGCGTTCTCGGGCGGGCCGTCAATAATTTCCTGACATGTTTGCTCGATAAAGAATGTGGAAGTGGTACGATTGCTGCATTGATTCTTTCCAAGCAACCACCAGACTGGAACAAAGAGAGGGTTATTGAATTGTTGCAATGGATGGTGGATAGCCCTGCTCTTGCTAAGTTCAGAACGGAGTTCACTACCCGGGACACCGTGATGGTTGTGCGTGCCGTTCTCGGAGAAACTAAATTAGCCATCCAGGAGGCGGTCGCAATTCTGGACGAGTTGTATAAGCGAGCGTTGCGTTATACGTCCATGGAAAGTTTATCCCCTGGACAAATTCCTGAAAAGCTGAAAGGTTATGATGAGAAATTATGCTATGTGCGTGCCACGACAATTCACGCTTTGCTGAGTTGAACGGCCTCGTCAAAACGAAGTTCTTGAGCGTTGAATGTGATCTGTCGATACGCAGTGGATAGGGGGATGGGATGCATGTTTTCTGTTGACCCAGAGGATGGCCTTGTTTAGACTGGAACCCAAGTCTCGAGGTTCAACCGACCCAATGGAGGAGACAAACAATGATCAGGAGTGGAAGGTAATCAATGTTGTATTGTTGTTGGCACTTCATGGTTCGGTAGTCTGTTCAGTGCTACCGATGAAGTGGAGAAGCCGGTGTGGAAAATTTTTCCTCACCGGCTTTTTTGTTGTGGGTTTCGTTGACATCCCCTGGGCGGTATGGTTGTGGCGTCAGTCGCTATCGTGGCAGCGTTGGTGAAGCTTCTTTAGAAGACCGTTTTTATAGGTGGCACCGCATCTAGTGCCGCCGCAACCGCTGCCAATAACTCCTTGGGCCGGAAAGGTTTGGCAAGAAAAAATAACCCTGGTGTCGCGGATGCCTGCCGGGTCGCCGTCTCCTTGGCATCGGTAAAATGACCCGAAAAAATCAACACCCGCACCTGCGGATGAGACGCCCGCAACACCTCCGCAAACCGGATACCATCCATCCCCGGTAACGTCAAATCAGTCACCACCAAGTCAAACGCGACCTCGGTACACCGCTCAAGCCCCTCCTCAGCGGTCTCGACGACCACCAAGTCATAACCCGAACGCCCCAGAATCTTGCCGCAAAGATCCCGGATGGCACCATCGTCATCGATCACCAAGAGACGCGGCATGACGGTCTGCATCGGTACTGAAGACAACAAGTCCCACAACCCAGCCTAGACTTTCTTCAACGGTGGTCTCAGTTTACGCAACCGTTTGGTCAGGGCAAGCATGGGTTTGGCGGTCAGCATATCATTCACAGTCAACGCCAACTTGCGTTGCCAGTTGGGATATTCATTGGTCGTCCCCGGCAGGTTGACCTGCTCCCGTTGTCCGATAACATCCTCCAATTGTACCATCTGAATCTTGCTCGGTGATAAGGCCAAATATTGATTGACTGCCAAAACAAGCTCCTCACTGCAATAGTGATAGGCCGCCGCTGTCCAATCATCGGGGAGAAGCTTCTTCTCCTTGACGGCGTGGGCAATCTTATCCCGATCCCCAGCCCTTTCCGCAACGGTCTGCTGAAGCAGTTCATCCGAAGGAAAGAGCGACAGACGCCGTTTTTCTTCCAGATCCACCCCCTCCCAATAACCAGGGAAGGTCGGTAAATCATGAGTGGTAATCGCTACCAGAGCAAAGGGCGAAAAATGCTCAGGTGCCTTGAATCCACCCTGTGGCCCCCGTTCAAAATAAAACAGTTGATAAGAAAATACGTTGGCTGCCGCCAGCTTTTCCGGTAACCCCTCTGGAACCGTCCCCAACGCCTCTCCAACCACCAAACACCGGTTGCGTTGGCTTTCCAACTTGACAATCCCCAGGAGATCCTCGAAGGGATAACTGACATATCCCCCCATGGTCGCCTTCTCTCCCACAGGAACCCAGAACAGACGGGTCAATCCCATCACATGGTCCAACCGTACCGCCCCGGAAATTTTCATCGTCGCCCGCAACGTCTCGGCAAAAATACGATACCCTTCCTCTTTCAAAACCTTGGGATTCAAGGGGGGCAAACCCCAATCCTGGCCCGATGGATTGAACTGATCATACGGGGCACCCATCCGGGCACCATCGATGAATAGATGCTGATTGGCCCAATAATCGGCCCCGTCGGGATCAACACCCAGGGCGATGTCATTATACAGCCCCACCAACATCCCCTGCTCTTTGCTGGTCTCGACGACATCGGCCAGTTGGCTTTGGGCAACCCAGTAAAGATATTGGAAAAATTCTACTTCCATCTTGTGCTGGTCGGCAAAACGTTTTACCTCAGGGGATTGCGGATCACGGTAGGGCAAAGGCCATCCCCGCCAAGTGCGACCGCCAAATCCCCCCTCGCCAAAATGATTTGCCAGGGCATTGTAGATGGCCAGATGCAGCAAACGTTCGCCACCTTCCTTGACAAATTGACGGAATGCCAAGCACCGATTGGAAGGCAATTCGCCCGATGCGCTGGATAGGTGCAACACGCGGAACGTTTTGAAAAGTAGGCGCATGATCGTCATTTTCATGTGCCCGACTTCAATATAATCCACCATCGGTGTTTGACGAACCTGGGCAAGCAATTCCTGAAACTCGGAACTGCGGACCTTCTTCCGGGCTTCGGGACATTGTTCAAATTCGGCAACCGCCTCCAGATCGATGTAGAGGGGGTTGAGGAAAAACCGGCTGTTGGGTGAATAAGGGCTGAATCGGCCCGGATGCCTGGGGAATTGTGCATGCAGGGGGTTGAGTCCCACGACACCCGCCCCCTGGGCGGCCATCCCTGAAACCAGGGATTTTAAATCGGAAAAATCACCGATCCCCCAACTTTTCGAGGAATTCAACGCATACAACTGCACTGCCGTTCCCCAGATGCGTCCCTCTTCATCTTTCATCGCTTCCGGCATGTAACAGTGATCGGGAACCCGGATGAGTGCCATGGTCGCCCGGTCGCTCCCCGATAACCCGGTGCCGGTAATCTCAAAGCGGTGATATCCAAGAGGTGCCTTGATCGGCAGTACAAACAGACGTCGTTGGTGTCTGCGATCTTCCAGAATGATTTCATCCTCCAGGGGACACTCTTTCAGATCGATGCGACCATGGGACAGGTTGCCATCCTCCTCGATAAAGGCCCACTCAAAGGTATTGTCGAGATATTTGGCCTTGACGACGATGGGAATCTGAATCTCCCCTGCCAAGCCATGGACGACCAGGGAAGGTTCCAGAGGACGACGCCACTTGGCTTCCTGAAGGGAGCGCAATGATGCGGACACCTGGCCATGGGTTCCGCAGGGAAGCCCCATGGCGGTGAGAAATGATTGCCTGGAATTGGCGGGAATGGTTTGCCACCGACCAAAAATATCCCAATATCCATCCTGAATCCCGGCCAACTGGGCCAGCAGGTCCATTTCCTGGCGGGCGTTGGCACTTTGTGTCGGCTTGGGCATATCTTTCCAAACCCCATCGATGCTGACAAATTCCAGTATCGCTATGGAATGGGGGGCTTGCAGGTAACTCTCATGGGGCCATGGCCCCGCTTCCGGGACAAAGGAAGGTTGCAGGGAGGTGTCCATCACCAATTTCCAACATTTTTTCTTTTTATCGGCCCCCTGGTCTGGGAGTTGGAAAGCAACTTCCGTAGGACTGGGGTTGGTGAGAATCAAAAACGTGGAATCTTTGTTGGCTTCCCATTCCGGGGCAGAGTCACAAGGGTTCAACCCTTCCGATTCAAATTCTCCACTGAAAATGACCCCCAGAACGTTGCCCGGAAGATGATCCCAGTCGGAACCCATGAGTTCCTGGCCATCGGGACGCAACCAGACGATATCGCGGGGTTTTCCATCCACAGCCTGGCCGGTGAAATAACTGTTCTTGCGGAAGATGGGATGAAACTTGCGAAAACGGATAAGTTTTTGTACAAAACCGAGAAGATTTTTGCGATCCTCCGACCAATCGTTCCATTGAAACCAAGTGATGTCGTTGTCTTGGCAATAGGGGTTGTTGTTCCCTTTTTGTGAGCGGCCAAATTCATCGCCGCCAACGATCATGGGTACCCCTTGGGACAACAGGAGGGTGGAGAGAAAATTACGCAATTGTTGGAAGCGCAAGCGATTGATATCGGGATCGGCGGTCTCACCCTCCGCGCCACAGTTCCAGCTAAAATTTTCATCGCGGCCATCACGATTATCCTCAAGATTGGCCAGATTATATTTTCTGGAGTAGCTGACCAAATCGTACAGAGTAAAGCCATCGTGGGCGGTGATAAAGTTAAGACTGGTGGAGGGGCGGCGTCCCTGATAATTGAAAACCTCGGAAGAACCGGTGAAACGGGAAGCAAAATTACCGCGTAACCCGCCATCATTACGCCAGAAACGGCGCACGCCATCGCGATATTTATCATTCCATTCGGTCCAACCCGGAGGGAAGGCTCCGACTTGATAACCATCCATCCCCAGATCCCAAGCTTCGGCGATCAGCTTGCGCTCGGTCAACACGGGATCCTGACCGATAACATCCAGAAAACCGGAGTGTCGGTTGAAGCGTCCATCTTCTTCGCGGGCCAGGGTGGTGGTAAGGTCGAAACGAAAGCCATCGACCCGCATCTCTTCGGACCAATAGCGCAAGGAGTCGGTCACCAGTTGCAACACCCGTGCATGGCGCAGGTTCATGGAGTTACCGCAGCCGGTAAAATCCTGATAATGTCGGGGACGCCCCGGGAGGAGGCGGTAATAGACGGCGTTGTCAATTCCCCGGAAACTCAACGTCGGCCCCATCTGGTTCCCTTCGGCGGTATGGTTGTAGACCACATCCAGGAGAACTTCAAGACCGGCATCGTGGAGTACCTTGACCATGGTTTTAAATTCGCTGATGGTCTCGGGGTGGCTGGAATAGCGGGGGTGTGCGACGAAAAAGGCGATGGGGTTGTATCCCCAATAGTTGCCCAGATCACGTTGTGCCAAGTGCCACTCATCGACGAATCCCTGGACTGGCAACAGTTCCAGGGCGGTCACACCCAGCTTTTGGAAGTAGCGCACCATGGCGGGCGATGCCAAGCCGGCAAAGGTTCCCTGGGCCGATTGGGGAACCTCGGGATGCAACATGGTGGTTCCACGCACATGGGTTTCGTAGATGATGGTATCGCGCCATGGGGTGTTGGGATGGCGATCATTGCCCCAGGTGTAGGCCTGTTCGACGACGCGGCATTTGGGCATGAACGGGGCACTATCCCGGGTGTCGAAGGAGAGGTCCACTGCCGGATCACCATAGCGATAGCCGAACAATGCCTCATTCCAGACCAAGCGGCCAAACAAGGCTTTGGCATAGGGATCCAACAACAGCTTATGGTGATTGAATCGGTGTCCACGGTTGGGGTCGTAGGTTCCCGACACACGATAACCATAAAGCTGTCCGGGTCGGACATCCGGCAGATAGGCATGCCAGATCTGGTTGGTGTATTCGGTCAATCGAATCCTGTGGGTTTCCCTCATGCCGCTGGGGTCGAAAAGGATCAACTCGACCTTTTCGGCATTTTCGGAAAACAGGGCGAAATTAACCCCACGACCATCCCAGGTTGCCCCCATGGGGAGGGGTGAACCGGGCCAAACACGTATTTTTGAAGAACTCACGATTGGGACTTTCCTAATCTGACGGATTGAACAATGCCGCTATGGTGGAATGGGTTACTCTTTGGGTCAAGGTTCATTTTTTCCCGACGCCGGTTCCAGAATGATCACCGCCAATGGCGGTAGGTTAAGTTCCAGGGAATGTGACCATTCATTCCAGGGCTTGGAATCGGCCATAACTCGGCCATAATTGCCCATTCCCGTACCTCCATAAACGGTGGCATCGGTGTTGATTCTTTCCAGATAAAGCCCCCCTTGCGGGACGCCGATCCGATATTTTTCTCGTGGGACCGGGGTAAAGTTACAGGCGATGATGACAAATTGTGAGGATTGGTGTCCATAGCGGGCGAAGGCAAAGATCGAGCGTTCGCGGTCGTTGCTTTCGATCCATTGAAAACCGTTGGGGAGGCGATCCTGCTGATACAGGGCCGGGGTTGCGGTATAAAGCCGGTTGAGATCACCCAGCAATTGTTGAACCCCGGCGTGCAGGTTATCTTCGAGCAGGTGCCAATCCAGACTGACATCGTGGTTCCATTCCCGTTCCTGTGCGAATTCGCCCCCCATGAAGAGCAATTTTTTTCCGGGATGGGCGTACATGAACCCGTAGAGGAGGCGCAGGTGGGCAAATTGTTGCCACCGGTCGCCATGCATTTTTCCGAGGAGCGATTTTTTGAGATGGACCACTTCATCGTGGGAGAGGACCAGGACAAAACTTTCGTTAAATGCGTAAACCAAGCCGAAGGTGACCATATCATGATTGTTGCTGCGGAAGAATGGGTCCATGGCGAGGTAGTTGAGGATATCGTGCATCCATCCCAGATTCCACTTATAGCGGAACCCCAATCCCCCCTCTTGGACGGGGAATGTCACCTGGGGCCAGGAGTGGGATTCTTCGGCGATGGTGATGGCACCCAACCCTTTTTCATCAATTTTTATGTTTAATTTTCGGATGAAGTCGATAGCTTCCAGATTTTCATTGCCACCGTGTTCGTTGGGGAGCCATTCGCCATCGTTACGACTGTAATCGAGGTGGAGCATGGAGGCGACGGCATCGACACGCAATCCGTCGATATGGAAAAAGAGGATCCAGTACAGGGCGTTGGCGATCAAAAAGTTTTGGACTTCGGCACGACCATAATTATAAATCAGGGTTTTCCAATCCTGGTGCCAATTTTTTCGATGATCGGTATGTTCGTAGAGGAAGGAACCATCGAAGTTACCCAGTCCGTGGGGATCTTTGGGGAAGTGTCCTGGAACCCAATCGAGGATGACACCGATGTTTTCCTGGTGGCAGCGGTCGATGAAGGCACGCAGTTGATCGGGGGTGCCATAGCGGCTGGTGGGTGAAAACAGTCCGATGGGTTGATAACCCCAGGATCCGGTGAAGGGGTGTTCTGCCAAGGGCATGAGTTCAATATGGGTAAATCCCAGTTTTTTGACGTGTTCGATGAGTTCGTCGGCCAGTTCCAGATAACTCAACAGTCGATTGGGATCATCGGGATTTCGTCTCCAGGATCCCAAATGGACTTCGTAGATGGCCATGGGCGCATCCAAGGCGTTGATTTTTCTCCGATTTGTGATCCATTCTTCATCATGCCAGACAAACTCTTCGGAGTGCCAGACGATGGAAGCGGTTTCGGGTGGTTTTTGTGAATAGCGGGCGTAGGGGTCGGCTTTCAGGAGGTATTCCCCATAACGACCGATGATTTCAAACTTATAAAAGGCCCCGGTGACGATTCCGGGCATAAAAATTTCCCAGACGCCGAAGGGGTCCCGCAGACGCATGGGATTGCGGCGACCATCCCAATCGTTGAAATCTCCAACGACGCTGACCCGGCTCGCCTGGGGGGCGAGGACACAAAAGAGGGTTCCCTGGGTGGCATCGATGGTGAATGGGTGGGCACCCAGGCAGTGATAAATTTCCCAATTTTGCCCTTTGGCGATGCGTGACAGGTCAAGTTCTCCCAGGACGGGGGGAAAACGGTAGGGGTCTTCCAGATCCCATTTCCACTGACGTTGACTGAGGCGAAAGCGGTAGGGGAATCGTCCATCGGGCGCACGGAACAGGCCGGCGAAAAAGCCGGCGGCATGAACTCGGGTCAAGCGTCCCGCATCCCGGTTGGTCAGGGTGTTGACGACCATCACCGAGTCGGCATTGGGGAGGAATGCCTGAATACGGACGTAATCTTCATCGACCCGATGCGGCCCAAGGATGTTGAAAGGATCCCGGCAGGCCCCACGGACGATGGCGTCCATGATCTCGGAGCTACTGGAAAGAGGTGGTCGTTTCGGCATGTGTTCCCCCCTTCAATCGACAGCTTGCTGATGACAGACTCCCTGGCGACGGTCGATTGAAACACCATCGCAGGCCACCCCTTCATGGCGATGTCAGGGGAATTCTGATAGTGTGTTCAGCCTGTTGTTGCAGGATACGTGAAGAATCCTGGAAGTCTGTGGAAAATAAGTCATACCCGTTCATTTTTCAAGTTATTGCCAACAATGCTGACCATCTCAACCGTACCGATCTTCGCGTCGGTGTCGTTTTTTTTACAACGAACCCATGTTGGGTGTCGTTGAATGCGGGAGGAGGAAAATAAAGGAAGTTCCTTGTCCCAAGAGACTTTCCGCCCAAATCTTGCCGTTGTGTCGCTCAATGATGCGACGACAAATGGTCAAACCCAACCCGGTACCCAGGGGAAGGTTGACAGGACTGTTATAAACTTGGTGGAATCTTTCAAAGACTCTTTCCAAATCTTCCTGCGCGATCCCGACCCCATTATCGATGATGGCCAAGCCGATGGCATCTGGGGACTTTCGCAATTCAATTTTCACCACGCCATCTTGGGGATTACAAAATTTAATTGCATTACTCAACAGGTTGATTGCGACTTGGATCAGCTTATCCCGATCGGCCTGAAGCATGATGCACCGATCAGGGACTTGGTTAATGAGTTGCACAGACTTGTTTTCAAACAACATGCGCGTGGCGTCTACCGCTTCCTGAACAATTTGTGCCAAATCGACCTCGCAGACATACCACTCCATTTTTCCAGATTCTATCTTAGCCAAATCTAAAATCTGGTTGACGAGGCGTGTCAGGCGATTGGTTTCTTTGATGATAATTGATGTAAATTTCTGACGTTCGGAGATTTCAAGATTTTCGTTATCGTGGAGTATTTCGGAGAATGCACGGATGGAGGTCAGGGGGGTACGCAGCTCGTGGCTGACCGTCGAGATAAATTCATCCTTCATCCGATCTAATTCCTGAAGCTGGGCATTGGCCTCCTGGAGTTTTTGGGTTGCCGCTTCCAATTGTTGTGATTTTGATTCCAAACGCTGGCTGTATGCAATCACCTGGCTGGTTTCATTCAGGATTCGCATCACCCCCTGAAAATCCAATTCTTCCCCCTTGACTACGGAGGATATCATTACCCGTGCCGAGGCGGAGCCGATAGTCCCGGTTAGTAGTTTTTCGACAAAGGCTACCAGATGCGCTGGAGAGGGAACGCCATCCCCCAATTCAAGGTGATTGTGTTGGGCATAATGGGAGAATTCAAGATCAGCCTGTGCCGGCCCAATAAATCGGGCCAGCAATTTTTTAAGATCCCCCATGGAGACAAAACCACTCCATAAATATTCATTACCCCCTTCGGCCCCTTTTTCGTAGACGTTGACAAAATTCAGGGCTTGAATTTGTTCGACAGCGGTTTGTCGGTCGAAAAGAGAAATGAGGACGAAAACACCCACATTGGCCGACATGCTCCAAAAAACCGCATGGGAAATCGGATCAAACAGGGTCGAACCGAAGAGGGCATGGGGTTTCAACCAAGCCAATCCCCAGGGACCATCGGTGAGGAAACTGGCGGCAATCCAACCCGATTGGGCAAACGAAGCCAACAACAAGGTGTGGAACCAAACCAGAAAACCGGCGATCAATCCCCCGATGGCCCCACGACGACTGGCCCCTGTCCAATAGATCCCCAAAAAAATGGACGGAGCAAACTGAGCTACCGCTGCAAAAGATACCAAGCCAATGTTGGCCAAGGTATTAGACTCGGCGATCAAACGGTAATACAAGTATCCCAACATCAATAAACCGACAATAATTCCTCGGCGCAGTCCCAGGATTATTCCAGAAAGATCATCACGAAATGTTGTTCGTGATCGCAATAATAATGGTAGAATCAAGTCATTACTGACCATGGTGGAAAGGGCAACGGTTTCAACAATCACCATGCTGGTGGCAGCAGACAATCCACCGATATAAACCAACAATGCCAACCATTCTTGCCGACCATAAATCGGTAAGGAAAGGACAAAAAGGTCAGGGTCTACCCCTTGACCCGAGAAAATAATCTTTCCGGCAATGGCTATCGGGATCACAAACAGATTGAAAGCCAGCAGATAAAGGGGAAACAGCCATGAAGCGCGCGTAATATGTTCTTGACTGAGATTTTCGACGACCAACATTTGAAACTGGCGTGGTAGAAAAACGATGGCCATCATCGAAAGGAAGGTGATGGAAAACCAGGAGGCATACCCCCCCGGCACGGCATCGAAATCCATCAACCACCGCAGGTTGGGATCCGCCATCGCTTTCCCAAACAAATCGCCAAAGCCATCGAACAGCCCATAGGTGACAAACACCCCCAATACTAAAAAAACCCCCAGCTTCACGATGGATTCAAAAGCGACCGCCAAAACGATCCCTTCATGCCGTTCGCTGGCATCCAGGTGACGGGTACCAAATAAAATGGCAAACAGTGCCATGCACACGGCCACGTAAAAGGCGGTCTGATTCCATAGGGAAGTCATGGTTCCGGTAGCCGAATGGGTGTCCATGGAAATCAGAACACCCAGGCTGACCGCTACCGCTTTCAATTGCAAGGCTACGTAAGGCATGATTCCCAGGACGACGAATAGGGTCACCATCCCCCCCAGGGCGGGACTTCTTCCATAACGGGCGGAGATAAAATCGGCGATGGATGTGGTATGGTTGATTTTGGCGATGGTAATGATTTTGGCAAGAAAGAAAAACCAAAGGGGAGCGATGAGGGTGGGACCGAGGGAAATGGGGAGAAATCCCACACCACCTACGGTTGCCCTCCCGACGCTGCCGTAGTATGTCCAGGCGGTACAATACACCGCGATGGAAAGTGTATAGATGGTGGGATTATTGACCAGAGAACGGCCTTGCAACGCACGGCGATCACCATAATAGGCCACGATAAATAACACGGCCAAATAGGCGATGGAAATGATGGGTGCCAACCATTGCCACGGCATATCATGAATGATCCAAAAGCGGTTTTTTGGCAATCAAGGCGGTCAAAATGACGAACAGCAGCCAAAAACCAAACAGATAGCAAAACACCAGCGGCACTCCAAAAACCGTCTCATACCGGTCAAATATCGCCAGCAGGGGATAATTGAAGGCGATGATCCCGAATATTGTCAATGCTACCAAGCGATCTCTACGTTTTTTATGGATGGACATGATCAATAATTGGCCCTGGCTTGTTGACGACGTATCTGTACCATACTCTCGGAAAGTTTCATAGTAAGCCCCAGGGAAGTGATTCCCCTTGTTTTTAATAGATGGATCAACTTTAAGAACACTTCAGCGGTCACCAAGGTGTCTCCCATGGCGGTATGACGGCCACGAATTTCGACCCCCAAGCGCCGCGCGATGGCATCCAGGGTATGATCGGTCGCCTCTTCGTGCAGGTAGACGGAAATCAGCAGGGTGTCCAATACGGGAGAATCAAACCGAATACCCAAACGGGCTTCCTTGAGTTGTAAAAAGCGCATGTCAAAGGCGGCGTTGTGGGCGACAACGACCGAATCTCCAATAAAAGAGCGGAACTGGGGCAGAACCTCATCGATCATCGGCCTATTTTTCACATCCTCCTGGGTGATCCCATGGATTCGGGTCGATTCAGCAGGAATGGTCCGGCCTGGATTGATCAAGCGGGAAAAAGATTCCCCCAGCAAGATTCGGCCATTGACGATACGCACCGCAGCAATGGAGATGATTTCATCCCCTTTGGACGGTTGCATACCCGTTGTTTCGGTATCAAACACCACATAGGTCAGTTTATCTAGTCCCAGACCTACCTTTCGTCCTAACATTTCAAACGGCTTGATCAGGGAAAAATCGTAAAATTCCGGGCGTTCCTGAATCGTCTGCAACAGAGGTTGCCACTGCCGCGAAGAGGGGGCCACGGGTAGGCGTAGCATGGCATATCCAGGTTGACGATGCCGCTGGCTCCACAAATCTCCGCCATGTCTGCGCAAGATCTCTTCCAGGGACGTAACCGAACCACCCAGCGGCAACGCCAACCGAAGCCAGTTTTCCACCTCATGCGCCGGGATCGGTATTCCCGGCCAGATAAAGTCAAGATAAATCCTGTGATTGCCCATTAAAGCCTGCGCCTCGATCTCCGATGTCCCGGTGTTGTCGGCAATTTTTTGCATCAACACGGCCAACACCATCAATAACGCTGGAACATCGGCATGAATCCACAAAGGTTCGCCCACCCCGTTCAATACGGGACGGGGATATTTCTCCAATTGCCGCGCCAAAGCGGCAAAAAGGTCCGAGGTCAAAATATCCACCAAGTTTTCACCACGTCCCAAGGGGAGGGTATTCGCCTCCCACGCCATCTGTTCCAATTGACGGGAAATCGCTCGCCCCTCTTCCAGAACTACCTGCATCAGCCCCTTTTGGGTTGAGGCATCCATGTCGGCATTGTGGACCAAGGTTTCGGCGGCAGCCTGGAGATTGGCCATGGGATTGCGCATATCTTCCAGAACGAAACGGATCAGTTGCTCGTTCCAGCGCCGCGCGGCAACCTTCGAGGTGACCTCCGCAAAGGTGATGGTGAAATACAGCGTCTCCTCCGCGTCGCCCGGAAACGAACTCATGGTACAATCCAGCATGACCGCGTTGTCCATCCCCGCACAATAAAACTGTACCCCCCCCTGAATGAGGCCGTCCGTCGTTTTTTCCCGACGCAGCAATTCCATGGTCGTCTCCACGGGGATGCGGGCACAAAGACGATAAAGCGACTGGCCAAGCCCCAGGTAATCCTGGCGTTGACGAAACAGATTTTGGGCCGCTTGGTTGTACAAAATAATGGTCCCTTGGGCATTGATCACGACGAACCCAACAGGGAGGTATTTGACCACAGTTTCTAAACGTTCCATCTGCGGGGCACTGTTGGCCAGAACCTCGCGAACTTGGCGACGGGCGTGAAACAAGGATTCTCCCAACTGTTGGGCCGTATGAGGAAGCGAACCCAGAAGATTTCCCGGTTCCAGGTGGATAGGCCCAAGGGGATCAAGGTGGGTCATGACCTCCAGCGCATGACTGACGTTGGCCAAAGGTTTGAGCAACACCCGGTCCAGCCATGCCCAAATATGGACCAAAACGGCACCGAGGCAGAACAACAACGACATGGCGAGTACCAGTTGTTTCTGCAACCATCCAAACGCCTGGTCATCCAGGGCGGTAACGCCCTCCATGGCCTGCCAGACAACGACCGCCACAGCTCCCATCACGAGAGCCACAAACAGCCCCAACACCCCCCAAAATTTTTTGCGCCCGTTCATCAGGGTTCAACGGCGGGTAATCCGAGCATGGTGCGCACCTTGAACACCAGTTCCCGGGTTGAGAATGGTTTAATCACATAATCATCCGCCCCCAAAGCGATCCCCTTTTCTTGTTCGACATCGCGTCCTTTGGCGGTCAGCATGATGATCCGAACATCCTTCCATTGCGGATTGGCGCGGATGATTTCACAGACTTCATAGCCATTGCGTTTGGGCATCATCACGTCCAGAAGAACCAAGTCGGACATTTTTTCTTCCATCGCCCGAAGTGCCTCCTCACCGTCCGTGGCGGTCCGCACGGCAAAACCTTCTTTTTTCATTAAAAATTCAAGAGATAAAACAATATTTGGCGCATCATCAGCAATCAGAATCTCCAACGGCATGCCAACGCTCCTATGGTTGTACTGTCATGACTATCGCAGCATACGCAAGCGAAAATGATGGTCGAGCAAGTTTTTAAAATCATCGACTAAACCCAAGCTTTCGCGTAGATTTTCCCGTTCCAGGTGCCCAAGAGAGTCCAGTGGAAGATGTTCATGTTCCATCCGTCCATCGCCACGATGGTGCATGGCCACTTTGACGCGCAGGCTACAGAGAAAATCAAAGGCATCGATCAGGTCGGTGCCAAAAGAACTCTCCAGAACCTCAAGCCGAATTAATCGACGGATACGTTGGACGGTATTGGGTTCTCTGATTCTTTGTTCCAAGGCCATGCTGCGCACACCGTGGACGATGGGAAAAATGCCCCCTTTTTTAAGATCGATTTGCCCTTGTCGGGCACCCTTTTCCACAACGAACCGTTTGAAAATTCCCAACGGGGTCTCAAAGGCCAAAGCTGCCATGGCAAAATGGGCGTAAAAGGCTTGGTCATTGGGTAATTGGCTGAGGAAACAATGGCGTGCCTTCTGAAATAGTCTGACATTGCCAACTACCCTTCGGGCATCAAAAAAAATGGCCATCTGCATCAAATTGGATGGACTCGGCTCTTCCAGCCACGCCGATACTTTGTTTTGGAATTGTCCAAGCCGCAAGCACCATTGCGGGTTACGCATCATGACGTTACCTGGGCATGGTGGATAATCGAGACGCAATAAAGCACGGGTAAAAGCTTCGGCAAATGCCTGAATCTGTCCATCGTCCAGGCTATCATCGGCGATCAGGGCATTGTCCTGATCGGTTTTGACGATCTGTTCACCCCTTCCCTCACTTCCCATAACCAGAATACAGACATGATCCAACAAATCTGGCATCGCCAACAGTTTGGCGACTTGTAAGAACACCAGCCGGTCTAATTCTTGAGTCAACCAACCGATGGTGCGTGCCTTGAGACCTTTGGCAAAAAGGGAATGTATCAGGTGTGTCTGTAGGCCCACCGCATCGGCCAAATCATCCATGGTTGCCGCATGTTGAATACGTTGGATGATGGATGAGGCGTGATGGGTGAAAAACGAGAGTAGCTCATTCAAGCCCAAGATTCCCAACACTTTGTTGGAATCACAGACGACCAAGTGATCGACACCCCGTTGGGTCATTCGGAGAAAGGTGTGAAACAGTTTTTGATTCGGGAAAGCGGTCAGCGGTTCCCAGGAGGTAATTTCAAGAATCGCCGTATCGACGGGGCGTTGGTCGATGGCAAGGGCGTCGCGAATGTCCGTACTGGTCAAAACACCATACCGACCTTCCTGATGGACCAAAACCACGTCACTGCGGTGCTGACGCATCGTCATCGCGGCTTGGCTGATGGAAGTTCGACCTTCGAGAACGACCGATCGGGGGAGGCCGATATCCCGTATGCGTGCCGTGAGAATCGGAGCCAGGCTTTCATCGGAATCCAAAACATGCATGAACACCACCCCACCCGTCGATCAAAGCATGAAAGATGATCATGAAGGGGCTGTTGGCCTCTCAACAAGAGGCCAACAGCGACGCCATTCGGCGAGAATTAGTGTTTGGAGGAACCCTCCGCGCCAATGCCGGTTTCACAGCGCACATTTTGGGCCTCAAAGAGTGCCCGTTCAGAGGCGGCTTGAGTGCTGTTGTCAAGCTTGGAAAAGACCCAGCAGCCCACAAACGCAAGGGTCATGGAAAAAATGGCGGGATCCTTGTAGGGAAACAGGGGATCTTGGTTGCCCAGAACATCCACCCAGACGGTTTTTGACAAGATCACCATGGTGACGGTTGAGATCAAGCCCAGAAACCCGCCGATGAATGCACCGCGCGTTGTAAGATTTTTCCAGTAGATGGAAAGAATCAGGATGGGGAAGTTGGCCGACGCCGCAATGGCGAAAGCCAACCCCACCATGAAGGCAACGTTTTGCTTCTCGAATTGGATCCCCAAGTAAATGGCGATGATGCCAATGCTCAATGCGGCAAATTTGGAAATACGCATTTCTATGCGTTCGTCCACATGACCGCCACAAATGGCGTTGGCGTAGATATCGTGAGAAACCGCCGATGCACCCGCCAGGGTGAGACCCGAAACCACGGCTAGGATGGTCGCAAAGGCCACCGCCGAAATAAACCCAAGGAACAAGTCACCGCCGGTGGCATGGGCCATGTGAATGGCGGCCATGTTGTTACCGCCCATGAGGGTTCCTTTAACAATGTCAACGTATTGGGGATTGGGGGCCACCAACACCACGGCACCGAAGCCGATGATAAAAGTAAGGATATAAAAATAGCCTATGAAACCTGTCGCATAGAACACAGATTTACGGGCTTCTTTGGCGTTGGCCACCGTAAAAAAGCGCATGAGGATATGCGGCAGTCCAGCGGTTCCAAACATCAACGCCATCCCCAGGGAGATGGCGGAGATCGGATCGTTCACCAATCCACCCGGAGCAAAAATGTCTTTGCCATCCGCAACGACTTTTTTATGATCGGCCAATCCGCTGGCTTTGACCCCTTCCAAGGCACTTTGGAAAAAAGCTTCCAGGTCGAAATTGACATGACTGAGGGCACCAATAGCAATGAAGGTTGCACCGGAGAGCAGCAACACCGCCTTGATGATTTGCACCCACGTTGTCGCGAGCATCCCCCCGAACGCCACATAGAGAATCATCAACGTACCGACAATAATCACAGCATACTCATAGGGTAGGCCAAACAAGGTACGGATGAGTTGCCCAGCACCCACCATTTGGGCAATGAGGTAGAGTATCACCGTAAACAATGTCCCCAACGCCGACAGGGTACGAATGGGAATCCGAGACAGGCGAAAGGAAACAATATCGGCGAACGTATAACGTCCCAGGTTGCGAAGTTGTTCCGCCATCAAGAATAAAATAACTGGCCAACCCACCAGGAAGCCTATGGAGTAGATCAAACCATCATATCCTTTGGCGAACACCATGGCAGAAATACCCAGGAACGAGGCGGCGGACATATAGTCTCCCGCGATGGCCAGACCGTTTTGGAATCCGGTAATACCGCCTCCTGCGGCGTAAAAATCCTTGGTGGTTTTTGTCCGCGCCGCCGCCCAATAAGTGATTCCCAGGGTGACCGCAACAAAAGCAAAAAACATGGCTATGGCGGTGATGTTCAATTTACTTTCAGGGGGCTGAGCAACGGCATCCGCTCCCCAGGCCAATCGATGCCACAAGCTCATGCCCGTAATCAGGAAGGAAAGAAAAATAGTTTTCACTTTGTTTCCTCCTTGATCTGGTGGGTTAAGGCGTCAAATTCACTGTTGGCCCGACTGACGTAGATCCCGGTCAGGACGAAGGACAAGACGATGATTAATACGCCAACGGGAATGCCAATGGAAATCACACTACCTGCAAAAATTTTCGTTCCCAATGTCTTGGGAGCGAAGGCGACGACGAGGATGAAAGAGTAATAAATCACAAGCATGATGGCACTGAGGATCCAAGCAAAGCGGGAACGTTTCCCCACAAGTTCTTTGTACTTCTTATTCCCCATTATTTTTTCAATGATTTTTTTATCTACCGGGTTGTTATTCATGTCTGACCTCATTTGGTGTGATGTTCAATTGGGTCCAACAAGGGAGTCCTTCACTTCAAAGGCGGTCTGCAATTTCGCATGGATTTTTGTGAATATCATCCTGGAATTTCGCGACGCGGTCAATAAGCTCTTTGATCTTTGTTTAAACAAAAAAATGACGTATCCCATGCTGGGTGCGGTGACTATTTTTTGATGTCGATATTTTTCTTTCGCCAACTTGTGCCAAATAAGGCATGATGACTGTCCTTGAGAATCGCGTGGACAAACCTCCAGAAATGAAAGACCATGGCCAAAATTATTGCGATTACCAATCAAAAGGGTGGGGTTGGTAAAACCACCACGGCGGTCAACCTTGCGGCGGCCTTGAGCCAATCGGGCAAGCGGGTTCTTCTGGTCGATCTGGATCCTC
Organism: Magnetococcales bacterium; assembly: GCA_015228925.1. Taxonomy (GTDB): domain Bacteria; phylum Pseudomonadota; class Magnetococcia; order Magnetococcales; family UBA8363; genus UBA8363. Next base: position 50,919 of record JADGCQ010000011.1, read on the forward strand.
AGGGGAATGCATCCACCTCCCTGGGGGTGGATAAAAAGGGGATCAAACACTCCATTTATGAAGTCTTATTTGGTCATTCCCCCTTGAAAAAGGCCATGATTCAACCGACCTCTGAAAGTCCTTGGATCATCCCCGCCACCCCCGATCTCAGTGGTGCGGAAATCGAACTGGCCGGTTTGCCCGACCGGGAACAGCAGTTACGCCGATGCTTGGAGAAACCTTCCCAGGAGATGGATGTCATCATCATCGATTGCCCCCCTTCCTTGGGATTGTTGACCCTCAACGCCCTGGTGGCGGCGCATGGGGTGGTGATTCCGGTTCAATGTGAATTTTTGGCCCTGGAGGGGTTGAGCCAATTGATGCGGATTTTGGAAATTGTTCGCAAACGGTTGAACCCCGATTTGCAAATCACCGGCATTCTTCTGACTATGTATGATAAACGGTCGAAGTTGATCCGCCAGGTTGTCAGAGAAGTGGAAAAATTTTTCCCGGATCAGGTGTTTGAAACCAATATTCCCCGGAATATTACCGTCAGTGAATCCCAAAGTTTTGGTACCCCTTTGATTTGGTTTGATAAGAAATCCAAGGCTGCCAAGGCGTATCAAAAATTGGCCAAGGAGTTTTCTAAAAGGGTATTTTCTAAATAATATGAATAGTTTATGTAGGTATATGTCGGGTTTCGGTTGGCATCTTCTCTGTTATTGTTAGTCAGGAATGAAAATTTTTTTTTGAAAAAAAAAGAGTTTGATGGTCCAATAGCGGTGGTCTTAAGATTGCTGGGTCGTTGCGTGGATTTTAAAAAAGGGATTGTTGGATCGTCAGAATGAAAGTACTGTACGTTGTTTCCGAATTGGCCCCGCTTACCCAAACCGGGTGTGTGGGAGAGATATGTGGGCAGCTTCCCCTGGCTCTCGCGGATCAGGGGGCGGATGTCCGTATTCTGATACCCGCCTACCCCCAGGCTCTCAAAGCGGTACGGCGCAAGGGTAAACCCGTCGATTTGGGCAATCCTTTGGGTCTTGGAAAAACGCGGTTGATCCCGGCTTGGTTGCCGGACGGATCGTTGAGGGTTTGGCTGGTCGATTGTCCGGTACAGTATGACCGTGAGGGTGGCCCTTTCCTGGATGGTGATGGGCGTCCGTGGCCCGACAATGCACACCGTTTTGCATTGCTTGGTAAGGTGGCGGCGTTGTTGGCAGAGGCGGGGGGGATGTTGGGTTGGCAGCCGGATATTCTGCATGCCAACGATTGGGCGTGTGGTTTGGCACCGGCCTACTTGGCACTGAATGGCAATCGTCAGTGTGGTACGGTATTCACGGTGCGCGATATGCGGCAGCAGGGTAACTTTGATGCGGAACTGCTCCATCTGTTTGGTTTGCCGAGAAGTGCCTTGACGATGAATGGGCTTGAGTTCTTCGGGCAAATCAGTTTTCTCAAGGGGGGACTTTATTATTCCAAAAAAATCATCACCCCCAGTCCCACCTATTCCCGTGAAATTCAAATCAAGGCTTACGGAGAGGGGATGCATGGGGTTTGCTCCTTGCGTGGCGGCGATCTTTCTGGAATTTTGAATGGATTGGATGAGGATGAATGGAATCCCAAGGCGGATCCCCATATCCCCTTTCCGTTCGATGGGGACAACCTCGACGGCAAGTTGCGCAATAAACTGGATGTCCAGCGGGCGTTTAACTTGGAGCCTAATCCTGATATTCCCTTGATTGGCATGGTGTCGGCGATGGGGAAGGATGAGGGGGCTGACCTGTTGGTTGCAGCCATTTCCGGTCTCATCAGTGCCGGTGCGCAGATGATCCTTGTGGGGAGTGGTGACAAGGAGGTGGAGCATCACTTGGTGATGGCATCGACGACCTATCCCGGTCGTATTGGGGTCCAACTGGATTGGGAACGGGGGTTGCACCATCGCGTTCTCGCCGGGAGTGACCTTATTTTACTACCGGCCCGTTTTGATCCGTGCGCCGTGCATCAGTGCCAAGCGATGCGTTATGGGGCTTTGCCGGTCGTCCGAAAAACGGGGGGGCTGGCCGATACCGTGCTGGATTGTCTGCACGGAGAGATGGGGACCGGTTTTGTTTTCAACGAAGCTTCCGCAGGTGAATTGATGCTGGCGGTATCGCGGGGCATCAACCTGTTCAGAAATCGCAGTATTTGGCGGCGTCACCAGGTTCAGGCGATGAAACGTTCCTGGGGATGGCAGGCTTCCGCCAAGAGTCACATGGAAGTTTATCACCGTGCGCGGTTGACATGACTGCGAAAAAATATCATAAGATCATCACTCTAAATGAAGCATCACCAACGGATGAGGATAAGAGAACGCCATGTCTAAAGACTTGAATATCCAGTATGAACGCCATGATAAAGATACATGGGATGTGGAGTATGTCCGCAAGAGCATTCTCGATTGCATGGTCCATCTGGTGGGCAAGGATCCGGAACTGGCGTGGGAAAACGATTGGTACAAGGCCTTGGTTTTGTTTTTGAAGGGTGTTCTTGCCGAGCGTCGTGTGGAATTCGAGCGCAAGATCCGGGCATCGGGGGGCAAGCGGGTCTATTATCTCTCGTTGGAATACCTGATTGGCCGTAACCTGCATCGCACCCTGGCGGACCTGGACATGACGGATGCGGCGCGTGCGGCTTTGGCGTTGTGTGGCAAATCGTTGGAAGAAATTCTTGATTGCGAGGCGGAGGCGGGTTTGGGGAATGGTGGTTTGGGCCGGTTGGCCGCCTGCATTGTCGATTCCATGGCTTCTCAGGGTTATCCGGGTGTCGGTTATGGGATTCGCTACACCTTCGGTATGTTTAAGCAATCCATTGAGAATGGCCAGCAGGTGGAGCATCCAGAATCTTGGTTGCGGTTTGGCAGCCCCTGGGAGTTGGAGCGTCGCAGTTTGGTGTATGAAATCAAGTTCAAGGGGCGTATCTTCCACTATCGTGACAAGCAGGGGCGTAATCGCTGCCAATGGGTGGAGACCGAGGATTGTGAAGCCCAGGCGTTTGACGTACTCCTTTCGGGTTATCGCACGAAATCGTTGTCTTATTTGAGGTTGTGGAATTCGCGGGCATCGCGGGAATTTGATTTGCATAACTTCAATGCTGGCAACTATATCGAATCGGTCCGCTCCAAGATTCATTCGGAAAATCTCTCCAAGGTGTTGTATCCCGACGACTCCACCGCCATGGGGCAGGAATTGCGGTTGATGCAGGAGTATTTTTTCGTCAGCGCATCACTCCAGGACATTTTTGCGCAACATGTGACGTGTCCCGAGGATTTGCAGAAGCTCCCCGACAACGTTGCCATCCATCTCAACGACACCCATCCGGCCAGTGCCATTCCTGAAATGATGCGGCTGTTGCTGGACGAGCATGGACTCGATTATGCCAACGCCTGGGATATCACCCGCCGGGTCTTTTCCTACACCAACCACACCTTGCTTCCCGAAGCGTTGGAAACGTGGTCATTGGATGTCTTTGGCAAGATTCTCCCCCGGCATTTGGATATCATCTATCTGATCAACCATCATCACATGAATAATGTGAAATATACCCTGCCGGGGGATACCAGCATCCTGAGCCGTATGTCCCTGATCGACGATGGTAGTCGGCGGGTCCGCATGGCCAATCTTTCGATTGTGGGGAGCCACACGGTCAACGGCGTGGCGGAGTTGCATTCGGATTTGATGCAGAAGGGGATGTTTGCCGATTTTGTCCGCTTGACGCCGGGCAAGTTGACCAATGTCACCAATGGCATCACCCCGATTCGCTGGTTGGTTTTGTCCAATCCAGAGTTGGCGAAGTTGATTACCAAAACCATTGGTGGTGATTGGACGCATGATTTGACCAAGCTGAAAAAGCTGGCCGAATTTTCTGGTGATCATGGTTTCCAGGATCGGTTTTCGGCGGTCAAGCGGGGTAACAAGGTGCGGTTGGCGGAGTTCATGAAGGAGAAGCATGGGGTTCAACTGAACGTTGATTTTCTGTTTGATGTACAGGTCAAGCGGATGCATGAGTACAAGCGGCAGTTGCTTAACCTGTTACATGCCATCACCCGGTATATTTGGATTCGTGATGGGGTCAAGCCGGCGTTGCTTCCCAGGACGATTTTGTTTGGCGGCAAGGCGGCTCCGGCCTATCACCAAGCCAAGTTGATCATCCGTCTGATCAACGATGTGGCGGATATGGTGCGCAACGATCCGTCGGTTGCCGGAAAATTGCAGTTGGCCTACATTCCGAACTACAATGTATCGGGGGCGGAGATCATCATGCCGGCCTGTGATCTTTCGGAGCAGATTTCCACCGCCGGATTGGAAGCTTCGGGGACGGGCAACATGAAGTTTGCTTTGAATGGTGCGTTGACCATTGGGACCATGGACGGTGCCAATATCGAGATCCGCAAAGAGGTTGGCCCGGATAACATATTCATCTTCGGTCTGGAGTCCAACCAGACGGAGGTGTGTTGGCGAGATGGTTATGATCCTACGGAAAATATTGAAAAAAATCCCGATTTAAAGCGCATTCTGGGGATGATCCGTGATGGTTATTTCTGTCCAGAGGAGCCGGACCGTTATCGTGCGATCTACGATGCCTTGACCAAGGGAGATCATTATCTGTTGACGGCTGATTATGCGAGCTATATCGCCTGTCAGGAGAAGGTGGATCAGTTGTATCTTGATCAAAGATCCTGGACGAGAAAGTCCATCCTCAACGTGGCCAATATGGGCTTTTTCTCCATCGACCGTACCGTTCAGACCTATGCCGAGAAGGTTTGGAAGATCAAGCCTGTCAAATAAATGATTATTCAGGATTGTTGTGTGAAGAGCGGCCCAGGGTTTTCCTGGGCCGTTTTTTTTATGAAGTTTTGACGGTCACGGCGTGTTTATATATCACGATAACAGAAATTGAGATTCCAATTTGAAAAATGTTGTGATACTTTTCCTGCTGCGTTGCAACAGCATTGGGTGAGGTGATTGAGATGGGGAGAGATGTGCGACCGGAATAATGAATGAACAATTATTACTCCTTTGTTTTTTATGATCATCGGTATTCAGGAGAAAACCTGTGAAAGTTTTAATTGTCGATGATATCCTGGAAAATCGGAAGCTGTTATGGGAACTTCTGAAGAACTATGGCTTGTGTGACATGTCGGGTGATGGGCAGGAAGCCCTGGACATGTTTGAAGGGGCGATTACGTTGGATCAGGAACCTTATGATTTGGTTTTGTTGGATATTGCGATGCCGAGGATGGACGGGCAGGAGGTTTTGGTACGGATGAGGCAGCTTGAAAGGGACAACGGGATTGCCCCAGAGGGACAAACGGCCATCATTATGGTGAGTGCGGTGGATGCCAGTTCGGAGGTCGAGAAAGCTTTTAAGGTGGGTGGATGCACCGACTTTCTCCATAAACCGATCTCCCGGGGTCGGCTTATGGTCAAACTGAGCGAACACGGACTTATCTCCTCCAATTGGTGGGCAGAGAAGGGCTGAGAGTGGGTTTTATGATGGGCGGCTTGATTTTAACCGCCGCTCATTTTCATATTCTGAAAGCTGTTCATGCCGGTTTTGGAAATATTAACTTTGAATGCTTGCGATTGCCCGGTTTTTGGGAGGCCGCCGGAACGTTCATTGATGGCATTGAGGGTGAGTGCCGCATTGGCATGGACTTTGGCACCGAGTTTTTGACTGGCTTGCATGGCCTTGGTGGTCATCAGGTGGGTGACGTTGGTTGCGAGGGGGTTGATTTGCGAGATGGCCATGGTTGCAGTTCCTTCGGTTTAGTAAGATTTCTAAGAGTTGTTGCATGGAGATTCTCCCGATCACATGCTCTTTTTGTGCCATGTCTTTTTGTTCCCGATGGATGCGCAGCAAGTCTATGGGAGTAGGGGGGGAGCATTCAATATTTTGACGCGACGTGAAAAAGAGAACTGATTCCTGACGGAGAAAGTGATAGAGTATGCCCCTATATACGTTTTGCTGTCGGGCAATGGCGATTCATCAGGAGAGTGAACATGAGCAAGGTATATCCCGTTTCCAAACAGGCCGCTGAGAACACCTTCATCACTGAGGAGAAATATCAGCAGTGGTATAAACAATCCCTGGAGGATCCAGACACATTCTGGGGAGATCGTGCCAAGGAGTTTGTCCACTGGTTCAAGCCGTGGGATCGGGTATCGAATTGCGATCTGCGCACGGGTCAGATTCGTTGGTTTGAGGGGGGAAAGACCAACGTTTCTTATAACTGTCTGGATCGGCATCTGGAAACTCGTGGTGACCAGATCGCCATCATCTGGGAAGGGGATGATCCCAGTTCCGATCGCAGAGTCACCTATCGGCAATTACATGCCGAAGTATGCCGGATGGCCAACGTCCTCAAGGGGCGCGGGGTTGCCAAAGGTGATCGCGTCTGTATCTACCTTCCCATGATCATCGAAGCGGCGGTGGCGATGTTGGCCTGTGCCCGGATTGGTGCCGTTCATTCGGTGGTTTTTGGCGGTTTTTCACCCGATTCCATCAAGGATCGTATCCTGGATTCCGACTGTCGGACGGTCATCACCGCCGATGGTGGTTTCCGTGGCGGCAAGGTGCTTCCGTTACGGACGAATGTGGACGAGGCACTGAAGTCATGTCCCAACGTTTCGACAGTTTTGACCGTGCGGCACAGTGGTACCGATGTCCAATGGGTTGAAGGGCGTGATGTTTGGTATCACGAAGCGGCTGCCAAGGTGGAACCGGTCTGTCCTGCGGAGGAGATGGATTCCGAAGCACCTTTGTTTATTTTGTATACGTCGGGATCGACGGGCAAGCCCAAGGGGGTGCAGCATTGCACGGGAGGGTATGGTCTTTATGCCGCCATGACCCATAAGTTTATCTTTGATTATCATGACGGCGATATTTTCTGGTGTACCGCCGATGTCGGTTGGGTGACAGGCCATTCTTACATTGTCTATGGTCCCTTGGCCAACGGGGCTACCACCCTGATGTTTGAGGGGATTCCCACCTATCCCGATGCCTCCCGTTTCTGGCGGGTGATTGACAAGCACAAGGTCAACATTTTCTACACGGCCCCCACCGCCATCCGTTCCTTGATGGGGTTGGGTAATGATCCGGTCAACAGCACCAGCCGTCAATCGTTGCGTCTTTTGGGTTCGGTGGGTGAACCCATCAATCCCGAAGCGTGGGAATGGTATTATAATATCGTCGGAGACAAACGGTGTCCCATTGTCGATACGTGGTGGCAAACCGAAACCGGTGGCATCATGATTACCCCGTTGCCGGGATGTACGCCGTTGAAGCCGGGATCGGCGACGCGGCCATTTTTTGGTGTTGAGCCGCAGTTGACCAATGCGGAAGGCCAAGTTCTTGAGGGGGCGACCGAGGGCAATCTGGTCCTTGCCCGTGCGTGGCCCAGTATGATGCGTACCATTTATGGCAACCATCAACGGTTTCTGGAGACCTATTTGTCTGCGGTGCCGGGGAAATATTTTACCGGAGACGGCTGCCGACGTGATGAGGATGGCTATTATTGGATCACGGGGCGGGTGGATGATGTCATCATTGTTTCTGGTCATAATTTGGGAACCGCTGAGATTGAAAGTGCGTTGGTTCTTCATGAGAGCGTATCGGAAGCGGCGGTGGTGGGCTATCCGCACAACATCAAGGGTAACGGCCTTTATGCCTATGTGACTTTGATGAAGGGGGTAGAGCCGTCGGCGGCGTTGGAGAAGGAGTTGATTGCACTGGTTCGTAAAGAAATCGGTGCCATTGCCCATTTGGATATATTACAATGGGCACCGGGTTTGCCGAAGACCCGTTCGGGGAAGATTATGCGGCGGATTTTGCGTAAGATTGCGGCCAACGAATTGGAAAATCTGGGCGATACGACGACCTTGGCCGATTCTAGCGTGGTGGATAGCCTGATCACCAATCGCCTGAATAAATAATGGTGGCAGATAGGGTCACTTGGGTTTGATCCCTTGGGGGCGCGAGGAGGTGCCCCCTTTTTCTTTGACTTGCGTTATAGAAGGAGCCTCGAGTTAAGATGGGACGTGTTTATAATTTCAGTGCCGGTCCCGCTGCGTTGCCTGTGGCGGTGTTGGAGCGTGCTCGGGATGAAATGCTGGATTATCAGGGGTCCGGCATGTCGGTGATGGAGATGAGTCACCGATCCAAGAAATATCTGGGTATCATCCAACATGCCGAAGCCATGCTCAGGTCTTTGATGGGTATTTCTGACGACTATGAGGTGTTGTTTCAGCAGGGTGGGGCGACGTTACAGTTTGCGATGGTACCGATGAACCTGATTGTCGATCCCAAAGGAGAGACTGCCGATTTTATTCTGACGGGCAGTTGGTCGAAAAAGGCGATGAAGGAGGCGAAGAAATTTTTTGCGCAAACCCGTGTGGCGGCCAGTACGGAAGAGGTTCAGTTTACCCGGATCCCTTTGCAGGATGAACTGCGTCTGAATCCCGATGCGGTGTATGTCCATATGACCTCCAACAACACCATTTACGGCACCGAATTTCACTATACCCCGGATACCGGCAAGGTTCCGTTGGTTGCCGACATGTCTTCCAATGTTTTGTCGCGGGTGGTGGATGTCAATCGGTTTGGGTTGATCTATGCGGGGGCGCAGAAAAATCTTGGTCCCAGTGGTGTGACGGTGGTGATTATTCGCAAGGATCTGATGGGTCGCAATGCCAACCTGCCCCTCATGCTGGATTACAAGGCCCAGGCGGCGGAGCAATCCATGTTGAACACCCCGCCGACCTATGCCATTTATATCCTTGGGTTGGTATTGGATTGGGTGAAGGATCAGGGGGGGGTTCTTGGGATCGAACAACGCAATGTTCGTCAGGCGAAACGGCTCTATGAGGTGATTGATCGCACGGGGTTTTATCATTGCCCCAACCAACCCGACAGCCGGTCACGCATGAACGTCCCTTTTACCCTGAAGAAGCCGGAACTGACCGATACTTTCCTGGCGGAATCCACCAAGGCGGGGTTGGTGACGTTGAAAGGGCATCGTTCGGTGGGTGGTATGCGGGCTTCGTTGTATAATGCCATGCCCGATGAGGGGGTTGAGGCTTTGGTGTCGTTCATGATCGATTTTGAACGGCGGTATGGTTGAGACGACCATAGCGTTATCGGTCTCCTGGATTTGTGTGTCTATTGCGTATCTGGGAGTGTGCTGTTAACATCGTACCGTTTGTCTGAAGGGGGACTCAGCACACCCGTTCAGGAGTTCAGACCAACGATCGGGGTGGAGGGATTGGGTGAAGCCCGTCTCTTGGCCGCCGTCTTAAACACGTCAACTCAATGAGGGAAACATGACCGTAAGCTACAAAGACTTGGGCCTCGTCAATACCAGAGCCATGTTCAAGGCTGCCTTTGAAGGGAAGTTTGCCATTCCGGCCTACAATTTCAACAACATGGAGCAGTTGCAAGCCATTGTCACCGGCTGCGGCGAATCCGACTCACCGTTTATTCTGCAAGTCTCTTCCGGTGCCAGAAAGTATGCCAATCAAACGCTGTTGCGTTATATGGCTCAGGGTGCGGCGGAGTTACTCAAGGAGATCAATCCTCATTTGAAGTTTGCGTTGCATTTGGACCATGGCGACACGTTGGATTTGTGCAAATCGTGTATTGACACGGGGTTTTCCTCGGTCATGATTGATGGTTCCCATCATTCTTTTGCCGACAATATCGCCCTGACCAAGAAGGTTGTGGAATATGCCCATGGCCGCGACGTGACGGTTGAAGGTGAGTTGGGTGTTCTGGCGGGTATTGAGGATGACGTGGTTGCGGACAAGTCCACCTACACGCGCCCAGAAGAAGTGGAAGAGTTTGTTGCCAAGACGGGTGTGGATTCTTTGGCGATTTCCATCGGTACTTCCCATGGTGCCAACAAGTTCACCCCCAGTCAGTGTACCCGGAACGCCGATGGTGTTTTGGTTCCCCCTCCGCTCCGTTTTGACATTCTGGAAGAGATTGAAAAGCGGATTCCCGGTTTCCCCATTGTGCTTCATGGTTCTTCCTCGGTAGTTCCGACCTATGTGAACATGATCAACAGCAATGGTGGTGCCCTCAAGGATGCCGTGGGGATTCCCGCAGAGCAGTTGCGCCAGGCGACCCGTTCCGCCGTGTGCAAGATCAACATTGACTCGGATGGTCGTTTGGCCATGACGGCGATGATTCGCAAAGTCTTCAAGGACAAGCCCGCCGAGTTCGACCCCCGCAAATATTTGGGGCCGGCCCGTGACGAGTTGAAGGCGATGATCATTGAGAAGAACAAGACTGTTCTGGGTTCCGCAGGGCAGGGCAAGGCCATTTTTGGCGGCAAATAAGGCTGCTATGCTTCAAAGATGGGGCGGTGTGGTGGCGATCACCACCCGCCCTGTTTTATTCTTTTCGTCTTCGCATAGACTGCGTTTTGGGGTCCATCGAAGTCACCCCTTGTCCGAGAACACATCGTCCAGGGATTGGGCGTCCACAAATCGAAGGATCCATTCTTCCAAGGAGGATGGTTCAGCCTGAGCGATTTTTTGAGTGGCCCGTTCGGGTACAGCACCAAAACGGCGTTGTAACTGGCGTGTCAGGATTTTAGCGGCT
>JADGCQ010000120.1 GCA_015228925.1 Magnetococcales bacterium
TCAAAACCCTGGGGGCAATCCCCCAGACCCCTTTTTTCTTTTAATAATTTTTCAGAGGGGCAACAAATGATCGAATGTCAACACGGCCCAGTGATCATCAAAATGTTTGAATGATCAGGCCGTCACGCAGTTTGGGTTCAAACCATGTCGATTTGGGTGGCATGACCTGTCCGGCGTCGGCTACTTGCATAAGGTCTTCCAAGTCGGTGGGGAACAAGGAAAAACCAGCCGCCATTTCGCCAGAATCGACGCGGGCCATCACCCCTTCCATTCCCCGAATACCGCCGACAAAATCAATGCGGGCATCACGGCGGGGGTCGTGGATCCCCAATAGGGGTTCCAACAGATGACGTGCCAAGAGCGATACGTCCAAACGATCTTGGGGGAGGGCGTTGGCATCGGGTTGAATCGCCTCTTTCAACACCAGAGTAAACCAGCCTCGTGACCCAAGATAAAGGCCAAAATGGCGTTTGGCCGTGGGCTTAACGGGGGTAGCGGAAGGGGCGACATGGAAATGGGCCGCGATGGCTTCCAGAAAACCATCGGGGGTGTGCCCATGCAGATCGCGGACAACCCGGTTATAGTCAAAAATCTGCACTTGGTCCGCTGGGAAAAGAACACTGAGAAAACGCTGGATCGGCGCATCATGCGCAAATGGTGTGGGGTCGGCATGGTGCCGTTCGCAGACCCGTGCCGCAGCCGCCGAACGGTGATGACCGTCGGCGATATAAACGTGATCCAGGGCCTCAAAGGCCAGAACCAACGCTTGAATCAGTTTGGGTTCACCAATCCGCCAAACGGTGTGACCAATCCCATCGTCTCCGGTAAAATCATACAGGCATTCGGAAGTTTCCAATGCCGCCTGCGTTGCCGCCATGATCTTGGCATGGGGGCGATGAATCAGAAAAACGGGACCGGAATGGGCTTGCAATGCCTCGGCAAGACGGGTTCGGTCTTCTTCCTTGTCGGGCCGGGTAAACTCATGTTTTTTGATGCGGCCCGATTGATAGGCCGGTACCGAGGCGGCGGCAACCAATCCCAATTGCTGACGATGGGCCATCCGCAAACGATACAGATAAAAACAGGGTTCCGACTCCTTTAGCAAAAAACCGGAGTGCACCATGGCATCCAGACGCTGGCGCGCCGCTGCGTAAACTTGTGGGTCGGATGGGGGAATCTCCTCCGGTAAATTGATTTCCGCCTTGGATACATGCAGAAATGAATGGGGATTGCCGACGGCGAGGGCTTTGGCCTCTGCGCGGTTGAGGACATCATAGGGGGGGGCCGAAATCTTGGCAGCCAAGTTCGATGGCGGGCGTAAACCGCAGAAAGGTTGAATCAATTTCACCGTTGTTCCCCTTCGTGACAAGCTATTCCATCCTTCAGTTCCTGTTCCATGGCCTTCAAGGCATACTCAAGCTGGTTGTAACGGTCCTCCGCATGTTCCAAATGTCCCGATTGGCCGATTTGTTCCAAGGAAAAGGCCAGGGAAAAAACAATGTTGTCCTTACCAAAGGCCCCGGTGGCCCCCTTGAGACTGTGTGCCGCCTCCCGGACTTCCAGGGGATCGTTGCGGTCGATGGCTTGACGAATACGGCTCATTTGTACCGGGGCATCGGTAAAATAAATATCCATGACTTCCTGGAGAAGTTGCCAATCTCCTTCAACGGTCGCCAACAAATGTTGCAAAATCGGCATGATGATCGATCCTCTTTCGGGCATCCTTTCTAACGGATGAACGGCAATGGCACGAAACGGCTCCCTGGTGTATGGAGCAACTAATTGAAATTCCTTATAAAAGATTCAACTTTACGGAAAGAACGCTCAATCCGGTTTGTCGTTTCCATCACTTTGGCCCAATCGGGAACCTGGGCCGCATTTTCCGCGACACGCGATAATTGGGACAGGGTATTGGCACCCATATTGGAACTGGCCTCGCGTAACTCTTCCGCCGCTTCCGTCAGGGAGACGACGCTCTTGGAACGTGAGGCTTCCCGCAGGCGTGCGATCAATACCGTGGCCGATGATAAGAATTTATGCAGCAAATCGCGTATCATCGCTTCATCGGAACCCGCCAGTTGCCGTAATTGATTGATGTCGATGGCCGGAGCCGCCTGGGGTCCTTTGGGTATCCAAAATTTAAGTTTCTCCCGCAAGGTATTGGGGGATACCGGTTTGCTCATGTAATCATCCATCCCCGCATTGAGGCAACGTTCGCGGTCTCCCTTCATCGCATTGGCGGTCATGGCAATGATGGGAACATGGCTGGAATTGGATCGATCCAGGCGGCGAATGGCATGAGTCGCTTCAAAACCATCCATCACCGGCATCTGGCAATCCATGAGAATCAAGGCATAAGGGGCACGGGTCACCGCCTCCACCGCATCTTTGCCATTGGTGACTGCGTGGGCGGCATAACCCAGTTTTTTCAATTGCAGGAGCGTCACCTTCTGGTTGACGATATTATCCTCTGCCAACAAAATCAGTTTTCCTGATTCAATATCTTCCTGAGTATTGGGTTCATCATGAGGCTTATCGCTGGACTCATTTTCAAAAACGGCCATGACCCTGGGTTTGGCCGCCGAAGGGTTGCGCAGTTCCACCAACTCGTCTACCCAATCCGATTTTCGGATCGGTTTGCTCATGACCGCCTCATAACCGGCGTCTAGGAGAGAAACTTTGAATTCCCGATCATCCCCGTGCAACAAGCCGATAAGATGGGGGAGGGTGGGAAAATATTCCGTCGAAAGTTGGTGGGGGATGGAACGTGGATCCATATCGGTCAACCGGGAGGAGACGATGATGAAATCCAACGGTGTCTCGTGCGACATTTCCTGTCGTATTGCCTCAAAACCATCTTTCCAGGTGTTGGTGGCGACGACCCGGATTCCCCAGGAGGAAAAATATTCTTTGAGAAATTCCTGATCGGTGGCTTCTGGTGAGATGATCACCGATCGGGAGCCACGCAGGGGGGCCAGATTCAACTGTCCCGCTTTCCCCATCGCTTCGGGGTCGGACAGTTTGAACGGGATTCGGATCCAGAAAGTTGATCCCTTCCCTTCCTCACTTTCCACCCCGATGGTTCCAGACATCAACTCCGTCAGTCTTTTGCTGATGGCCAACCCCAATCCAGTGCCGCCATATTTACGTGTGGTATCACCATCCGCTTGAATAAACGGTTCAAACAGACGATCCCGTCCCTGCTTGGAAAGGCCAATGCCGGTGTCTTCTACCATGAAGCGGACCACGGCCCGGTCTGGAGAATCGGTCTCCATACGCGCTTTGACCGTGATGGCACCTTTTTCGGTAAACTTGACGGCGTTGGAAATCAGGTTGAGCAACATCTGACGCAACCGTCCAGGATCACCGCGTAGGGTTTGCGGAATTTTGGGCGAAATGAATGTTTCCAGCACCAACCCTTTTTGTCCCGTTTGCCCCGCCATCAGTTCGGCGGAACCTTCAACGACGGTGACGGGGGAAAAATCGATCTCTTCGATGTCGATCTTACCCGCTTCAATTTTGGAAAAGTCGAGAATATCATTGATCAGGGATAATAATGACTTGGATGATTCCCGTACAATGGAGGCAAATTCATATTGTTCGCTATTGAGGGGGGTATCCATCAGCAGATCGTTCATGCCGACGATGGCGTTCATGGGGGTGCGGATTTCATGGCTCATATTGGCCAGAAAGACCGATTTCATCCGTGAACTTTCCATCGCCTCCTTACGATGCTGCTCCAGGGAAGATTGTGCTTGGCGCGTCAGGGTATGGTCGCGGAAAACACAAACGGCTCCGATGGTCTCATCTTTGCTTTTCAGGGGCGATGTGACATGGGAAACGGGTAGAAAAGTATTGTCTTTTTTGATGAAATGATCATCTTCACGCCGGAAAGGGCGTCCCAGGAGACCCTGATGGACCGGGCAGTCCTCACTCTTTAAGCGTGTGCCATCGGGCTTGCGTGCGTGAATTATCTCATGCACAAGCTTGTTGACCAGTTCTTCTTCTTTCCACCCCAGCAGTTTTTCAGCTTCCCGATTCATGAGGAGCAGGCGGGCGTCTTTATCCAAGGCATAGACCCCCTCACCCATGCAGTGGAAAATGTGTAACAGAAAATCTCGGTTATTCAGGATCCTTTCATTTTCAAGGATCCTTTGGGTAATATCCGTGGCGATCATCATGTGCCGAAATGGCCGACCCGCTTCGGTGATAAAGGGGACAATGGTGCAATCCAGCCAAAACGGGCCACCATTTTTGTTGCGACACCGTATCTCACCCCGCCAAATGCGCCCTTGGCTGATGGTGCGCGACATCTCTTGAAAAAAAGATCGCGGTTGATGCCCGGAATCGAAGATTTTCGGGGTTTTGCCGATCAGTTCTTCGGCGGAAAAGAGGGTGATTTCGCAGGTCTTTGGGTTGACTTGGATGATGACCCCGTCGGGGCGGGTCGTGAAGACCAGATTATGGGCGTCCAAACCGGTCTTGAATTGTTCTAACTGTGCCATGGACTCATGGAATATGCGGGTTTTTTCCGCCATGAGACTGTCCATCCGTTCCCGTTCCGTGATATCGCGCATGATCCCTTCGATGGCGATTTTCCGTCCTTCTTTGTTGCGCACCACCTTGGCGGTCATGGAAATCGGAACTTGGTGACCTTTGTAGCAGTTCAACACCAAGTCAAAATCGCTGACATGATCGGTCTTTTCAAGAATTTCAAACAATTCTTGAAAATGTTCCCCGGAAGAACAAAGATTTTCCAAACCACGCGACTTGATATCGGTGGGTTTCATTCCCAAAAGCTTGTGACACGAGGGGCTGATGAATTCCAATTGCCCTACCAGGTCCATCCGGTAGTAGACATCTTCGATAAAATTGCAGACCGATTCATATTGGTGGATCTCTTGTTGCAGAGATTCCGCGTGTAGGCGTTCCAGGGTGATGTCGCGGACCAAAACCAGGGTATCGCGGGTATCCGCCTTGAACAGGTGGGGATGACCCGCATATTCGATGACAAAAAGACGGCGGATGGTACCAGGATCCCCTTTGGAGGCGGCGAGGGAAATTTCAACCGACCCCAATTGCTGGCCGAGACCGCAGGTGGGACACAGGGTCACTGGAAACGGGGGTATGCGACCGACGATCTTTGACCACCAGGATTGCAGACCGCCCCAGGCATCGGCAAGCCCTGGCAGCGCACCCCCGGCAAATGCGAGGGTGTCATCGTCACCCAAAAGGGCAAAGCCACTGTGAACCTGGTGACCAATTTGCACAGAAGTGGAGTTTTCCATCAGCACCATCAATGTTATCTTAAGTCAGGACCACTGAAAATCCAGGTATTTGACAACGCATCATTCACGCACCTCCCCTGGAGCATCATAGATGAATTGCCATCATTATGCGAGAATTGACTCATCATAATGGTCACTTCACGCTTTGGCTCGGTTTGGAGGCGTGCATCAGGTTGAAAAAATGGTTGGTGGCGGCAACGAATCCTTCCAAACGTCCGCAATCAAAACGGATCCCCTTGAACTGGTATCCCAGGACCATTTTCTTTTTGGCCTGGACGTTGAGGGCATCGGTGATTTGAATTTCACCATTTTTGCCGGGGGGAAGGTTACGCAACGTGTCAAAAATATCGGGGGTGAGAATATAACGTCCGATGATGGCATGATTGGATGGGGCTTCGTGGACTGGTGGTTTTTCTACCATGGAATCTACGATAAAAAGCCGATCCTCCAAGAGCTTGCCGGAGATGATCCCATATTTTTCGGTCTCTTGTTGCGGAACTTCTTCGATGGCGACGATGGAGCATTGATATTTTGTGAAGATTTCAACCATTTGTGATAATACCGGTTGACCGTCGCCGAGGCACAGATCGTCGGCCAGGATGACACCAAAAGGTTGATCGCCGATGAGGGTTTCCCCCGTCCGAATCGCATCTCCCAACCCCTGCATCTGAATTTGTCGGGTATAGGAAAAGGTACATTCTTTCATTAAGGCTCTGATTTCCTCAAGATTTTTCTCTGCTGTGGTGCCACTGATCTGATCCTCCAACTCGTAGGTGCGGTCGAAATGGTCCTCGATGGCCCGTTTGCGGCGACCCGTTACAAAGGCAATCTGCCGCATCCCCGCTTCCATGGCTTCCTGAACGCCGTATTGGATCAAGGGTTTGTTGACGATGGGCATCATTTCTTTGGGCATCGCCTTGGTGGCCGGGAGAAAACGGGTTCCATAACCGGCAACCGGAAAAAGACATTTGGTGATCATGATGGTCCTGTTCTTTTGATGTTGGGTGGAGATGGTTGTGTTATTCCAGGCCAATATTTTTAAACTTCCGGTGCAGGGCGGAGCGTTCCATCCCGATGGCCTCTGCCGTGCGGGAGATGTTGTTCTCATGACGTTCCAGATGGGTTTTTAAATAAATGCGTTCAAATCCCTGACGGGCCTCACGCAACGAACCAATATCCAATAAAGCTTCCCACGGGGTTGAGGCGGGGGAGACGGTCCGTTTATGAATGAATTCTGGCAGATCCTCCGGTTGAATGATGGAGGCTGGGGCCATGATCATCAACCGTTCCACCAAATTTTTTAATTCCCGGACGTTGCCCGGCCAATGATAGCCCATGAGGCATTTGAAAGAGGCCTCGGAAAACGAACGGTCCTGGGGGAGGCTTTCCCGTTGTTGTTGGATAAAATGGGCGACCAGAACGGGAATATCTTCTAAGCGTTCTCGAAGCGGGGGGATGGAGAGCGGAATGACGTTGAGCCGGTAATAAAGATCCTGGCGGAAACGGCCTTCCGCAATTTCCGGCTCCAGGTTTTTGTTGGAGGCGGTGATCACCCGCAGATTGACTTCGATGGGATGACGACCGCCGACACGATGAAAGCGTTGATCTTGCAGGGCACGCAAAATTTTTGATTGGGTCCGCAGCGACATATCCCCAATGGCATCCAGGAACAATGTGCCACCATCGGCTTGCTCAAAGCGTCCTGGACGGATGGTGATCCCCTGTTTCAATCCCCCCTCTTCCTGGCCAAACAGTTCAATCTCGATCCGTTCTTCTGGGATGGCAGCGGAATTCAACGGGATAAACGGCCCTTGCTTGCGCAGTGATTGGGCATGAATCTGACGGGCGGCGACCTCTTTGCCAGAACCGTTCTCTCCCGTAATCAACACCCACCCGTCCGTTGGAGCCAGGCGTCCGATCTGTTCGCGGAGGGTACTGGATGCTTTGGAATGACCCAGGAGAGGGGGAATCGGTTTGATCCGCTCTTTCAGCGTGCGGTTTTCCTGGATCAGTTCCGATTCCCGGATGGCGCGATCCAACAATAACAAAACCCGGTCCAAAGAGAGGGGTTTCTCCAAAAAATCATAGGCCCCCTCTTTGGTGGCACTGACAGCGGTATCGATGGTCCCATGGCCCGACATCATGATCACCGGCACCCCCAGGTTGATGCCATCCGAACCCGTTCTGGTCTTCATGCGTCGCAGGGTTTCGATACCGTCAATCCCTTCCATCCAAATATCGAGGAGAACGGCGGAAATCGGTTCAACCTCAATCATTTCCAGGGCCTGTTCCCCAGAGGCGGCCTCCAGAACCAGATAATCCTCGTCTTCGAGAATCCCTTTGAGACTGATGCGGATGGGTTGTTCGTCATCGACGATGAGAACCGTATGCCTCATGATGTATGTCCCGTTTGCGCTGGTGCGGCAAGGTCATCCTGACGTTGATTCTGATCCGTGTGGAACAGCGGTAATTTGATTTCGACCAGAACGCCATTGAGTTCGGAGTCTTTCAAGCGGATGCTGCCACCATGATCTTCGATGATTTTTTTGACGATGGCCAATCCCAGCCCCGTCCCTTTCTTTTTGGTGGTGAAATAAGGTTCAAATACCCGGTCGCGATCCTGCGTGGAGATGCCGATCCCATTGTCGGCAATCTCCAATACCATCCGGTCTTTGGAGGGGAGTAAACGGGTGGTAATCGAAAGAATGGGAGAATGGGGTTTTTCCCGGGTTGCGGCGACGGCGTTGGCAACAAGATTGGTAACCACTTGTTTGATTTGTCCAGGATCATGAGGAAATTTGGGAAGTTCTTCATCAAATTGAGTTCGGACCTCCACGGCGGCCAGTGCCTCCGTATGCAAAACAAGGGCCTCTTTGATCGCTACATGGATATCATTTTCATGAAAACGGGGGCGTGGCAAACGGGAAAAAGTTGAAAACTCATTGACGAGGATCCGCAACTCTTCCACCTGTTGGATAATGGAATGGGTTCCTTCATCCAAAACGCGCAAATCAATTTCGGAATGTTCAGTATTTTTCATATATTTGCGCCGTATCCTCTGTGCCCACAATTGAATGGGGGTTAGGGGATTTTTTATTTCGTGGGCGATGCGTCGGGCCACTTCGCTCCAGGCCAGAGTCCTTTGGGCGATCAAGACGTCGGTAATGTCATCGAAGGTGGCGATGAATCCTCGGCTTTCTCCAAGTTTGTCTTCCAGAAGGGTAATCCGTGTCAAAAGCGTCATGGGTTTATTGACCCCCTGAATGGTGATTTGGATCCCTGGGTTGGTGGGTTCGCCGGGGATGGGGAGGGGGATGGGATGGGGACGTTCTTTTTGTTCCAACAAAAACGTGTGCAATGGTCCCAAGAATTCTTCTGGGAATACCTGGGCCAACCCTTGGCCGATGGAGGCGATGGGATCGATGGCGAGGAGTTTGGCGGCGGTGGGATTGATCAGCGTGACGACTTGGTGTTGATCGACACTGATGACCCCTGAGGAGATGTTGTGGACGATGGCGGCCATGAAACGCCGACGTTCTTCCAACAATGCATTGGTATTTTGCAACTCTTCATGATTTTCTCGCAGTTTGCGGGTCATGCCGTTAAAAGCACTCATCAAGGTTGCCAGTTCATCATCGCCGGTGATCGCCAGACGGACGGATAGATCGCCCTGGGCCACTTGACGGGTACCAATGACCAACTCGGTAATGGGGTCGGTGAGGCTGGTGGCGATGCCAAATCCAGAAAAAATGGCGGCCAGCAGCAACAACATGGTGATCAACACCAATGTGACCGTATGATTGGCCTTGAGGAGTCCATGGGTTGCCCTCAGTTTTTTATAATGGGTATAGGTCGATTCCATGGTTTCCATCTGGCCCAACACCTGGCGGTCGATCCAATGACCTGTGGAAATAAACAACCCTTCCCCTAAGGGGACAAAGGCCCGTACCCGGTCACCTTCATCGTTGGTGATCATCAACGCTTTGTTGGATCCTTCCACCAAAGAGGATAAATCGGGAATGGGATCGAACGGGAGTTCTCCCGCCCGGGCTAGGCGTGTTCCATCGGCGCGCAAAATGGCAATTTCGTCCAACCCGCGTGCTTGCCGTTCCACCTCCAATACCGATACTGCCGCATCGGCGCCCCCTAAGGAAAAGGCGGAGGTTACTTGGCGATTGCGGACAATGGCTTCGGCATCATGGCGGACTGTCCGTTGGTTTTCGTGGTAGTAGGCCCGTGCAACATCCAGGGAACTTTCCAACGCCAGAGAAATGCGGTCGGAAAACCAGGAATCGACCCCACGGTTTAAAAAATTGAGCGACAAGATGGCGATGATGAGGGTGGGGAGCAGAGAGAGCAAGACAAACATCAACACCATCCGCAATCTCAGCTTGGAACCGGCACGGTGCTGATGACGATCTTGCCACAATCCAAATATTTTGCGAAAGACCAGGACACCCAACACGACCGCCAGAAACAAGTTCAGGTACAGCAAGACCAAGAAAAACAGGCTGTATTCACCCGCCACCGAGGCAGAACCCCGCAATCCCTGGGCCGTGGCGACCGTGATGGTGATGACGACCAACAACAACAAACTCCAGACCCAACGTTTTCTATTTTTTTCCGAAAATACCTTCATGGGTGTTGGAACCTTACATGTTTTCTATAGATGACTGGCGGCGTCAGGGTCAGCCATCGATTTAAAACGCTCAATACCCAGGACATTTCCTGGTGTTCAATGGTGATACCGATATCGAGATAATAGCGGTTGGTGCGTGGCAAGTGTACATCAGACCCCAGGAGGATGTAACGTGGCGATCCCAGAAAATTCATCGCTTCGTCTTCGTCCGGGGTATAATGCAGTCGTTTTTGCGGTAACTCTGTCATTTCAAACCGTTCGGTGATCAGGCGACGGCGCAGGCGTCGTTGAATGGTTTGTTGACTTAAGCGCAGATCGGGGAAATGGTTTTGCAGACGATAGAAGCGAAACCGATAGGTAGCCATGATTGGCTCGCCGTTATCGAGTTCTCGGAGGATGGCATTTAAAAATTCGGTGCGTAGTCGGACGCTGGCAAAGAGCTTATCGCCTTGCACGAAGACCGAGACCTCTTCCATGGGGTCAGCCAAGGGAGGTTTGGGTGTCATGGCATCGCACCCGGAGAGTGCAACCCAGACCAGGGCCACGAGCCAAAGAACCGTCGCTGATCTGCGGTCACAAATCATGCGTCATAAGCCAATCAACATTCAAAGACATCTTCGAGGGATTGGGCATCCAAAATCCGGTCGA
>JADGCQ010000121.1 GCA_015228925.1 Magnetococcales bacterium
GACAAACGCTTCGATGCGATGCGCGAGGACATGAACAAACGCTACGATCAGTTGGGCAGTAAGATGTTTTGAAAGGGAAATGTCGTAACGCAAGATATGACTCTATTCCTTAAGTAAGGCAAACTGTTTATCAATATTTTCCCACAACAGTCCGATCTTGTGTTACACTGTTGCCGTCATCCACGTTGCTCGGAGATTTTATCATGGCTACCACCACTTTTGACACGCTGGCGTTTGTCGAAGAATGGAAGGCTTCCGGTTTTGATGATGCGCAAGCCAAAGGGATGGTTGGTGCGCTTAAAGTAAAGTGCAGGATGCACACATGCAAGAACTGACCACCAAAGCCGATCTGCGCGGACTCGAATAGCGCATGACCATCCGATTGGGAGGGCTGATGATTGCCGGGTTTAGTGCGTTGGGCGTCCTCATGAAACTGAATTGAGCCTTGTTGTTAAGGCGCGTTCGACGCGACCCAAATTCTTGTCCTCTGATTTTGTCACCAGGAGATGGAGGCGTTGCGATGGGTGCTGACCAACGGTGCCGTGGGAGGGGAATCATGATTGACGTGACCCAGGAATTATTGCGGGAGGCGACCCGGATCATTGTCGAGACGGCGGATCCCGAACAGGTGATTCTTTTTGGTTCCCATGCCCGAGGGGAGGCACGGGCCGATTCCGACATTGATCTGCTGGTGGTGGAGTCGGCCCCTTTTGGCC
Source organism: Magnetococcales bacterium (assembly GCA_015228925.1). Lineage (GTDB taxonomy): Bacteria > Pseudomonadota > Magnetococcia > Magnetococcales > UBA8363 > UBA8363. Next base: position 717 of record JADGCQ010000121.1, read on the forward strand.
CAGAGCGCAGTCGTTACCGGGAGATGGCGCGTTTGGAAAGGGCCATGGGGCGGTTTCCCATGGCCACGGATATTTTGGTTTACAGCCGGGAAGAGATTGAGCGTTTGCGGAATGCGGCGTATCACTTGGTTCACCGCGCCTTAAAGGAAGGGCGGGTGTTGTATGAGCGACTTTGAAACGGCTCGCCAACTGTTGACCATGGCGGGCCAGGATCTTCATGTCATAACGATCCTGGCGGCTGCGGAACACACGCCCGAGGAAGCCTTCGGCTTTCACACCCAACAGGCGGTGGAAAAGGCGTTTAAGGCATGGCTGGCCCTTCTGGGTAGGGGCCACCCCGTATCCACAACTTGCGCACCCTGGTTTTGTTGTTGGAGGAGTGCGGCGTCGAGACCACGGCGTTGTGGGATTTTACCGAATTGACCCCTTTCGCGGTTCAGTTTCGGTATGAATCCCTCGGTGGTATGGATGTCGGCCTTGATAGTGTCGATTGGTTGAAGCGGGTGCGGGATTTGGTGAATCAAGTGGAGGCGTTGCGGGTAGAGTTGAATAATGGATGCATTGACGGCATGGGATATTTTTTTGGATTTTCCCGCCAATCCCGTGTGTCGTGAGTTGATTGTGGAAAAAGGCTATCACGAGTTCTGATGCGATGTTAAACTCCCCAAATATCCTGGTGGGTTATGATGGAAGGGGATGTCGGATACAAGATCTTTTTCGTCTGGGATCCATGGCGATGACCTCAAATAACGCAATCTGTCCCAATGATGAATTTGATGTCCCCTGGAAGGATATCCTGGAAGCCTATTTCCCAGAGTTTCTCAGCTTTTTTCTGCCGGAGGCTTTTGAAGAAATCGCTTGGAACCGAGGATTTGAGTTTCTCGACAAAGAGTTGTCCCGCATCGCCCGTGAATCTCAGATTGGTGATCGGCGTATGGATAAACTGGTCAAGGTGTGGCGGCGCGATGGGGTTGAATTGTGGGTTTTGATTCACATTGAAATCCAGGGAAACAGAAAACAACACTTTGAACGGGGAATGTACGTCTACCAATACAGGGCTTTTGATCTCTACCAAGTGCCGGTGGTCGGTTTGGCAATCCTGGCGGATGATGAGAAAGGGTGGCGGCCAACGACATTCAGCTACAATCTTTGGGGAACAAAACAGAGCTATCAGTTTACTGCTGTCAAGCTGTTGGACTATTCGGAATCTGAATTGGAACAGTCCAACAATCTGTTTGCGATGGTCATATTGGCGCACTACCATGCTAAAAAGACCAAGCATCGCGCCGATGATCGTTATCTGGCCAAGTGGAATTTGATTCGGAAGTTGTATCAAAAGGGTTGGGATCGCAAGCTCGTGGTCGATCTGTTTCATTTCATCGACTGGGTACTGCATCTGCCGGATGAACTGGATAATAGGTTGTGCATGGAAATCGTTGCGTTTGAGGAGAACAAGAAAATGCCCTACATTTCAAGTATGGAACGGTTTGGGATTCAGATCGGCGAGGAGAGAGGCGAGCAGAGAGGTAAAGCGGCGATGCTGGCAAGCCTGTTGCATCACCGCTTTGGCACAGTGCCTGAGTGGGCCAGCGAAAAAATTGCCAAAGCTGGTGTCCCTTCGTTGGAAGCGTGGGGTCTTCGCATTTTCGATGCCCAATCACTCGGAGACGTATTTTCAGATACGGTGTGACGGTTTGGACTGGAAAACCCAGGTCGATCAATCCTCTCTGGGTCAACAAGAGGCCATCTGGGGATGGGGGCATTGAAAAAAGGACTTTATGAAGGACACCGCTATTTATAAGCGACTGTGGGCTTTGATTCGCCCCTTTCGTTGGCAACTCGTTTTTGCCTTGTTGTGCATGATCTTCATGGCGGCCAGCAATGGGGCCATCGCCTATATGGTCCAGCCGCTGGTGGATGAGGTGTTCATCCGCAAAAATCCAAGCTTGGTGATGTGGATCCCTTTGTTGATCATGCTGTTCTTTATCGTGCGTGGCGTCGCCTTTTTCTTCCAGTCCTACCTGATCACCAGCGTCGGGCATCGGTTCGTGCAATCGTTGCAGACACAACTCTATGATAAAATGCTCCACCTGGACATCGCCCACTTCCTCAGTCGCGCCACCGGTGGCTATATCTCCCGCTTGATCTTCGATATCAATATGATCCGCTCGGTGGTTTCCACAACCATCGCCGATATCCTCCGGGAAGTCTTTACCGTCTTTTTCCTGTTCGGGGTCGTCATCCACCAAGCGGCGGACTTAGCCTTGGTCTCGGTGTTGGGGATTCCGGTGGTGGGGTATCTGATCTTTAGATTTGGCCTGGTGATGCGCCGCTTGAGCCGTAAACGGCAGGAATTGATGGAAGAGGTCACCGGTCATCTCGAAGAGACCATCTCCGGGATGCAGGTGGTCAAAACATTTTCCATGGAACGCTACGAAAACCAAGTGTTTGCCGAAATCACCGGCCATGTATTGGCCAATCAACTGCGTGCCACCGCCGTGGACTCCTTCGCCAAACCCTCGGTGGATATGGTGGCGGGCATCGCCATCAGTGCGGTGGTCCTGGTCGCCGGTCAAACCATCGTCAACGGCGAGGCAACCCCTGGGACGTTGTTCTCCTTCTTGACCGCTTTGATGATGGCGTTCAGTCCGTTGAAACGGGTGACGATGCTCTATAACAACCTCCAGGGAGGGATGGCGGCGGCGCAGCGGGTGTTTGAGTTGATGGATACCCAGGCGGCCATCGTGGAACGGCCTGGGGCCATCACTCCGGGACCAATCGCCGATGGCATCCGCTATGAGGCGGTCGGCTTTCGTTATGACCAAACCGGGCACGATGTCCTTTCGGGGATTAATCTGACGGTCAGAAAAGGGGAAAAAGTGGCTCTGGTGGGGCAAAGTGGCAGCGGTAAAACCACCCTGGTCAATCTGCTGCCGCGTCTGTTCGATGTCCATACCGGAAGCATCCGCATCGATGGTGTCGATATTCGGGATATGACCCTGGATGGATTGCGTGGTCAGATTGCCATCGTCAACCAGGACAGCCAGTTGTTTAACGACACCATCCGCAACAACATCGCCTATGGACGGATGGATGCCGACCCTGTTGCGGTGGAATCGGTTGCCCGCATGGCCAATGCCTGGGATTTTATCCAGGAGTTTCCCGAAGGGTTGAACACCCGCGTGGGCAACCGGGGGGTGATGCTGTCGGGGGGGCAACGCCAACGGATCGCCATCGCCCGGGCCTTGCTGAAACCCGCCTCCATCTTGATCCTCGACGAGGCTACCAGTGCCTTGGATACCCAAAATGAACGCTTGGTTCAGGATGCCCTGGATCGTCTGATCAATACCTACACCACCTTGATTATCGCCCATCGATTGTCTACGGTCCGCAATGCGGATCGCATCGTCGTCTTCAACCAGGGGCGGATTGTCGAAGAGGGGAGTCATGATCAATTGATCGCACTGAACGGTGAATATGCCCGGCTGTATACCCTGCAATTCTCCAAGACTAACACGGCTGCCACGCCATGACGTTTGCATCTCCCCTGCGCATGGTGCATACCGAAGCCTCCCTGGGTTGGGGAGGGCAGGAAATTCGGATCCTCAGCGAAAGCCAGGAGATGATTCGGCGGGGTCATCAGGTACACCTGATTGCTCCCCATGAAGCGCGGATCAGTGCGGCGGCGGCCCGGTATCAGGTGCCGCTCACTTGCCTCCCCATGGGGCGCAAAAACGGGAGAGGCTTGCTGGCCATCCGTTCGTGGTTGGCGACCCATCCGGTGGATGTGATCATCACCCATAGTTCCACCGACAGTTGGTTGGTGGGGTTGGCCTGTCAAACCTTGCTCCAATCGCCCCCCATCGTCCGTTTACGCCATCTTTCCACCCCGGTCGCAACCAATCTTGCCACGCGCTGGCTCTATACCCGTGCCAGTCGCCATATCGTCACGACGGGAGAGGCCATTCGAGAACGCCTGATCCAGGTCAACGGATTTCCCCCCCAGCAAATCACCTCGATTCCCACCGGGATCGATCTGGGACGGTTTACCCCAGGGGATCGTCGGTCGGCGCGAACACAGGTCCAATTACCAGATGACGATGCCCCGATCATCGGTATCGTTGCGACGTTGCGCAGTTGGAAGGGCCACAGTTATCTATTGGAAGCGGTTCGGGAACTTCATGATGATCCCAGTTTACAGGCACCGCGGTTGGTGGTGGTGGGCGACGGCCCCCAGGAGGAAAATCTGGTTCGCCTGGCGCAAGAGTTGGGACTGGCGGATCGGGTCCATTTCGCCGGTTATCAAACCGATCCAGCCCCTTGGTTACAAGCCATGGATCTTTTTGCCCTCCCTTCCTATGGTCATGAGGGGGTTCCCCAGGCGTTGATGCAGGCGATGAGTTGTGGCGTGCCGGTGGTGAGTACCCCGGTAGGGGCCATTCCCGAAATCATCACCGACCAGGAGAACGGCCTTTTGGTCCCTCCCAAGGATCATCTGGCTCTGGCGGGAGCCTTGAAAAGGGTTTTGCAGGAGCGGGGGTTGCGGGAAACATTGGGGCAGTGCGCGTTGGTCAATGCCAGGGAGCGGTTTGGCATCGACCACATGGCCAGGGAGATGGAACGGTTGTTGACGCGGGTAGTACGGATGGGCAAGGGGTCAGGGGGACCGCACCGTGAATGATTGGGAAGAACAGAGGGTCGCGGCAGCCTTGCCGACCTGTCGGCGGATCTTGGTGATCAAGTTCAAGCACATTGGTGACGTGTTGTTGGCGACCCCCTTGGTCAGGGTGTTGCATGAAAATCATCCCCAGGCGACGATTTCCTTGTTGGTCATCGGGACGACCGGGGCGGTGTTGGAAGGCAATCCTTTGATCGCATGTGTCTGGCGGTATGAACGGGGCGATGGTCTCGTCCCCTTGTTGACGCTGTATCGTTGGTTGTATCGCTCGCGTTTTGATCTGGTGATCGATCTTTCCGGTGGTGGGGATCGTGGTGCGATTTGTACTTGGGTCACCCAGGCGCGTGATCGGTTTGGTCATTTAAAAACGCGAGTCCCTTGGTATCGCAATCTGATCAATCGACTCGCCTATAATCGGTTGCAACCCGAACCGGATCACGAACACCATACCATTCTGCGGGATCTTGCCATGGTTGCCCCGTTGCATTTGGGGTATGACCGTCTCAGCGTCACTCTGCCGGTTCTGGCGGGTTCCCGCAAAAAAGTCAATACGTTGTTGGTAGGCAAGGGGATCTCCGAGGCGACGGCGATTTGTGTGATCCATCCTACCTCGCGTTGGATGTTCAAATGCCCCCCCCCCGGAACCATGGCCCAGGTGGCCGATGCTCTTTGGGAGCAGCATGGGTTGCGGGTGGTTTTCACCTGCGCCGATAACCCGGTGGAAAAAAATTATATTGCCAAGGTGATGGGGGCGGTCCGCAGTGCGCCGCTTTCCCTGGGGGGGCAATTGGAGCTTCAGGAAATGGCGGCGTTGTTGGCGCGGGCCGTCTTGTATGTGGGGGTGGATACCGCACCCAGCCACATGGCGGCGGCCTTGGATATCCCATCGGTGGTGATCTTCGGGCCGACAAAACCGCATCTGTGGGGACCGTGGCCCAACGGGACGCTCCAACAACCCTACCCGCGTGGTGGTGGTCATCATCAGGCGGGTCATCATCGCATTTGTCGTATGGATTGGGCGTGTGTTCCGTGCGACCGGGATGGGTGTGACGGCAGTAAGGTCAGTCGGTGCCTGATAGAGATGACCGTTGAGGAGATCATGGCCTCCATTCCGTGGTCCAAGGTGGGTGTGTGATCCATGTGTGGACTGTGTGGCGTACTCTTGTTTGATGGCTCTGGGGTGGCGCGTTCCCGGCTGGAATCCATGTGTCACGCCATCGCCCATCGTGGACCCGATGCCCAGGGGATCCATATTGCGGACGCCGTGGGGTTGGGTCAGACCCGGTTGTCGGTGATCGATCTCAGCGATGCCGCCGTCCCCCCGCTGGCCAACGAAGATCGCACCGTATGGGTGGTGTTCAATGGTGAAATCTATAATTTCCAGGCACTCACCGAAGCGTTAAAACGGCGTGGACACCAATTCTCCACCCGCAGCGATACCGAGGTGTTGTTGCATCTCTATGAGGATTATGGTCTGGAGATGGTCCATCATCTTCAGGGGATGTTTGCGTTTGCGCTGTGGGATTGCAAACGGCGACGCTTGTTTGCGGCCAGGGATCGTTTTGGGGAAAAACCGTTTTTTTATCGGCATGATGGTCACTCCTTTTTGTTTGGTTCCGCCGTGCGGGCGATCATGGCCTATGGGGGGATTGCCGTGGCCCCCGATTGGGTTGCCATCGACCGCTATCTGACGCACCAGTATGTCCCCAGCCCTTTGAGTGCGTTTGCGGGAATTGCCAAATTGCCGCCGGGTCATCAGCTTGTGGTGGATGGGTCTGGGGCGTTGACGATCACCCGCTATTGGACTCCGGAACCGCAAAAGATGGCCAGGGACGAACCGGAAGCATTGCAGGGGGAACTGTTGCGGCGGATCCGGGAGTCGATTCGGCTGCGGATGGTGGCGGATGTTCCGTTGGGTGCTTTGTTGAGCGGGGGGATTGATTCGGGAACGGTGGTGGCGTTGATGGCGGGTTTAAGTTCCCGTCCGGTACAAACGTTTTCCTTGGGGTTTGCCAACCAAAAAGCGGATGAACTCCCTTTTGCCCGCGAGGTGGCAGGGCGGTATGATACGCAACACCATGAATTGACCCTGGATTCTTCCAGCATGGCGTTGATTCCCGAATTGGTGCGCCATTACAACGAACCGTTTGCCGATCCTTCGGCACTCCCGACTTGGTGTGTGTCCAAACTGGCGCGGGAACACGTCACGGTGGCATTGACGGGGGATGGGGCCGATGAATGTTTTGCCGGGTATGCCAATTATGCCAAGGCGATGCGTCCGGTCTGGGGGGATGGGTGGCCGGGAGGGGTGAACAAGAGGGTCGGGCGGTTGTTGGGGCGACTGGCCTCTGGACTCGGTTCTGGGGGGGTGGCGGCATTTTTGGAAAAAAATGGGGCGCGTCTTGGTGGGGGGATACCGGAGCGGTTTTTGGAGCGGATGGCGATTTTTAACCCTTGGGATAAAAGGGGGTTGTACAGTGAACAGATGATTGCTTGGGTCTCCGAAGGGGCTGAGGTATCGTCCGGGTTACCGCCGCCGTGGGATCCGGCACTGGATGGGTGGGAATGGATGATGCGTCATGATCAGAGCAATTATCTCCCCGATTGCCTCATGGTCAAGAGTGATTGCGCCTCCATGGCCCATGGGTTGGAGTTGCGTGCCCCGATGTTGGATCATACGTTGGTGACTTTTGCGGCGACGTTGCCACAGTCTTTGAAACATGATGGCATTCGGGGGAAAAAAATTGTCCGGGATGCGGTGGCGGGATTGTTGCCGGATTCGGTGTTGAACAAGCCTAAAACGGGGTTTGGCATCCCCTTGGGATCGTGGTTGCGGGAGCAGGATGGAAAATTATTGCGGGAGGTGTTGTTGAGCGAGCGTGCTTTGGGGCGGGGGATCTTTCGCCCGGAGACTGTACGGCGGATGGTGGCGGAGCAGACTGCGGGCCGTCGCAATCGGGGACGGCAATTGTGGGCGTTGTTGATCTTGGAGCATTGGTTTCGGATATTCATCGATGCCGAGGGGGTAGGATGACGGTTTCGTCGGAGCGACCGATTGTGGTTTCCTTTTTGGCGACGTTTCTGAGACCAGAGATGTTGCATGTCTATCGTCAGGTGACCTCTTTTCGTACTTTCGAGATGTGGGTGATCACCCGGAGCCGCAAACATCCGCATTTGTTCCCTTACGCCAATCTGTTGATTTTGAGAAAAAGTCCCTGGCGATTATTTTCCAGGGTCTGGCATCGTTGGCGCAAGCATCGTGTCCCGTTGAGCCGCTATGAGACCCGACAGATGGTGCGCTGGGTCGATGGGCTGGGGGCGTGTGTGGTCCACGTCTATTTGGGGACGGAGGCGGTACGGGTATTGCCGTATCTGCGGTTGGAACAGCGGCCCAAGGTGGTTTCTTTTCATGGGGCCGATCTTTCGGATGGGTTGCGGGCGGAGGAGTTTCGGGAGTTGTTGGCGGTTACCGATTTGTTTTTGGTCCGCAGTGTCTCTCTGAAGGAGGCTTTGATCGTGCGCGGTTGTCCAGAGGGGCGGATTCGGATGAATCGGACGGGAGTTCCGATGCCGGAGCCGTTTTCTCCCCGGAGTTTGCCGCAGATTTCGACCGAACGACCATTACGGTTGCTTCAGGCGTGTCGTTTTGTCGAGAAGAAGGGGTTGGATGTGACCATCAACGCATTGGCGTTGTTGCGGCAGGGGGGGATTGTGGCGGAATTGACTTTGATGGGTTCCGGTCCCAGAGAGGGTGAATTGCGGCAATTGGTGGCGGCATTGGGGTTGGAGCGGCAGGTTCATTTTCCTGGGTTTGTGGATAATGCGATGTTATTGGCGTCGTTGCCGGAATATGATTTATTTTTGCATCCCAGTCGGATGACGGCGGGAGGGGATCGGGAGGGGATTCCCAACGCCCTTTTGGAGGCCATGGCCTGGGGGATCCCCTGTATTGCGACGCGGCACAGCGGTATCCCGGAGGTGATCGAAGATGGGGTCAATGGCCTGCTGATTGAAGAATCGGATCCCGCCGCCTTGGCGGCTGCGATGGTTCGCATGGTCACGGATGCGGCGTTAACGCTGCGGATTTCCCAGGGGGGACACGCGACCATCGCCGAACGGTTTACCATCGCCCGCTGTATCGCATCGCTGGAAGAGAGTTATCACCTCGCCATGGCTTTGGCCCGGGCGCGGGGGTATTCTCCTGCATCGTTGAAACCAGAGGGCATGACAGGAGGAGACTCTGCGCAAGCGGCTGGCCAGAGCTGTTGAGGAAATTGAGAAGTTGAATGAACGCGGACGTGGAAAGAAAAGTTTTGCCACGGAAGAGGAATTGCGTAATGGTGTCACACCTTATCCGAGAAAACATCGTCCAGAGACTGAGCATCGAAGATGCGAAGGCTCCAATTTTCTAAGGAAGATAGCTCGGCTTTGGCGATCTTTTCACTGGCCCACTCAGGCACGACACCAAAACGGCGTTGCAACTGGCGGGTGAGGATTTTGGCCTCGCCTTCCTGTCGTCCTTTCTGTCGTCCTTTCTGTTCGCCTTCCTGTTGTCCTTCCCATTTGCCAGCACCATAGGTGGAGAGTACAAAGCTTGCCTGGTCGTGCAGTTCTTCCTGATAGCGTTCGTAGGCCTTGCGCTCTGTCTCTGGCAATTGTAGGACATCAAGCTTTTCTTTGGCCTTTTTTAGGCCACGCGCCGTAAAATCATCACGGATATCGGAATTTTTCAAAAAATAGACCCACTCGTCTAGGGTGTCGTGGGCGATATCATCAAAATTTTTCACTTTGATCAAGTAATGCTCAGGGAATAGAGCGGCTACTGAAGGGCGTTGAAACAAAGCTTTCTGTCCCTCGTCCAAGGACAATTCTTCCTGGGTATGTAACCCCCTGAAAGAAGTGTTGCCGACATAGACATAATCGCTGCCACGCCCCAGATCAAAATAGAGAATGCTGATGGTGATGACTTTGATGACACTGGCGTAAGGCTTACCTTCCGTCATGTGTTCGGTGATGGTTTTAGCGGTGCTGAAGAGTAACCGCTGCAAGTAGTCCCACTCTCGTTCATATTGCAGTTCGACG
>JADGCQ010000122.1 GCA_015228925.1 Magnetococcales bacterium
AGTCAAAACCCTGGGGGCAATCCCCCAGACCCCTTTTTTCTTTTAATATTTTTTTTAGGGAGTGTCACAAATTATCGAATATCAACACGCCCTCACGTCACGGGATTCCAAATGCAATTGCCCTGACGATGACTTCACTTTCCTCTTCGGGTCGCTCATAGGACTTGATGTTTGTCAGCACGAATCACTACTCCACCGCGACCCGGAACAGTTGGCTCAGGTCAATTTGTCCCTTAAGAACCTTCATCACCCCATCCTGAAGCAAGGTACGCATCCCTTCCTCCATCCCAATGGTCCGCAACTCCTCCGCCGTCCCCTTATGGGCAATGGCTTTGGTGAGCCTTTTGGAATTAACCAATAACTCGTGAATGCCAGTTCTCCCCTTAAATCCAGTCTTGTTACATTTTCCACACCCTCCCGGTCCAAACAATACCGTTTCCTCACGTTTTCTGCCCAGCTCATCCCAATATTGCTCACCATACAGTCGTTGCAAACGCTCCCATTCCTCTTCCTGGGGTTTATAGCCCTGCTTGCAAGCCTCACACAAGGTACGCACCAACCTTTGCGCCAAAATCCCCAGCAAGGCATCGGCAAAATTGAGCGGATCCAAACCAAGATCCAACAGACGAATGATGGTTTCCGGGGCAGAATTGGTATGCAACGTGGAAAAGACCAAATGACCCGTCAAAGATGCTTCAATACCACTGTGGGCAGTCTCCGCATCCCGCATTTCCCCAATCAGGATTACGTCGGGATCGGCCCGCAAAAAAGAGCGAAGGGCCGCCGCAAAATTAAAACCAATTTTATGGTCAATCTGGACCTGTTGTAGCCCCGGCTGGGTGATTTCTACAGGGTCTTCGGCTGTCCAAATCTTCCGTTCCGGGGTATTGATACGCCCAATGACCGAATGTAACGTCGTCGTCTTTCCCGAACCGGTGGGGCCAACGACCAATAAGATTCCCTGGGGTGTCAACATTAAACGGTCTAACTCTTTATAATTGCGTTCGGAAAGGTTCAGTTTATCAAAAGAAACACCACTTCCCGAAGCCAAAACACGCATCACCGCACTTTCTCCCATGACCGTCGGAATGGTGGCCACCCGCAACTCCAAAGGTTGCCCCTTGACCTTGACCAAAATTTTTCCATCCTGGGGTTTGCGCCGTTCCGCAATATCCATCCGCGACATGATCTTGATGCGCGATAATACCGCCCGTATATGGGTCGAAGGAATTTCCAACGCTTGTTTACAAATGCCATCAATACGCAATCGCACCGCCGAAGGAGATTTCCCCTTGCCCGGTTCCACATGAATGTCCGAAGCCCCGGCACGGTAGGCGTCGATGATCAGCCGATGGACCAATTGAATGACGGTACTCTCATTTTCGTTAATTTCCCCCGCTTCCACCCCTTCTTCCAGGCGATCCGAGTCCTCCACATCCTCATCTTCCATTTTTCCGGCCAAGCCATGCAGAAAGGAAGAGACCGCACCCCCTCCCAGGTATTGCAAAATATCTTCGGGAAAGCCGACACGAAAAATATATTTTTTGGCTGGCAATGCCCGTTGAATTTCCATTTGCCGGGCAAAGTCGGACGGATCGTCGATCAGAATCAAGAGTTCTTCATTGGGGTCTCCCGCCAAAGGAACCCACAATTGCCGCCGCAAATAGGACATGTTGAGTTTTTTTAATAAATTCTTGGGTGGTGTAATATTGGGATCATACCGCATGAAAGGGACTTGGTGATAACTCGCTAGGGAGGCGGCAATCAACTCTTGCGGAATTTTTTGCTCCTGAACCAACAGATAGGTCATGGTGACCCCTTCTTTTTTGGCCCTTTTTTGAAACGCCTCAACCTTTTCCAGGGTAATTAGTTCTCTCTTGACCAAAAAATCGTAAGGACTATCGGTCGCTTCAAATTCTTGGTGAAATTTTTTGGCCAAAAGACTGGCCAGATAAAGGGCCAGCTTCATATCTTCTTCAGAAAAACGGTCACCCCCGACCTTGTTGATGACCTGGAGAACGCCCAACAGCGGGGCATTATTCCTGATGGGAACGACCATCATGGATCGGGAACGAAATCCTGAACGTTGATCAAAATGTGCGTTAAAATTCAGCGTTTTATGAATTTTACGCAGGGCCTCCGTGTCATAGACATCATCGATGCGAATTGGGTTGCCACTGACCGCGACATATCCGGCAATGGAGGTGGCCGTCAGTGGCAAGCGAATTTCCAAAAGTTCTTGTCCGGTCTTATACTTGGCAATAATTTCCTGACCGTCCCGAGCATTTTGGTAAACCGTCAACCGTTGTCCTTCCAAAAACTTAAGCATGTATCCTTCCAGGTCTGGAAGGACATCGGAAAATGTGGCCGCCTCATTCAAACTCTTATTGATGGCGTTAAGCAGTTCTTTTCTGTTTTGCGACAGGGTGTTAATCAACGCCGCGTTGGCATTTGGCTCTGGAGCAGTTTGATTCATGGGCATCTCGATGGATCAGTGGGACTGTGTTTCAAGGATGACAAAAGCGACGGCAAATTCTTTTTCATCGCTCAGACTTAAGTGAACGTGTAACGGGCCAAAACGGGCCAATTTTTGTTGCGTCTCTCCAGAAAATCCAAGACTTGGCCGCCCCAAATCATTGTGCATGACCTGGATATCGGTAAACCATACCCCTTGCGCCATGCCTGTTCCCAGGGCTTTGACAAAAGCCTCTTTGGCGGCAAATCTTTTGGCCAGGCATCCGATGAAATCAGCACGGTGATCACACTGTTCTTTTTCTTGTGGGGTCAAAATTTTTTCGACAAACCGCAAACCAAATCGCTCGACACTTTGTTTCAGCCGTTCAATCTTTACAATGTCGGTACCAATGCCGATGATCATCCGCTTATCTCACCGCTGCGGCCCGCATCAATTGTTTCATGGTGACCACCGCTTCGGTCAATCCGGTGAATACGGCACGGGATATAATCGCATGGCCAATGTTCAATTCAACGATGGGGCCAATGGCCGCCACCTCTTCGACATTGTGGTAGTGTAACCCATGACCGGCATGGACGATCAAACCTAAGCCATCGGCCACTTTTGCCGCCTGTTTAAGTTGGGACAACTCTTTGGCTTGGTGTTCCCGATCCTGCGCCTGGGCATAACGACCCGTGTGCAGTTCGACCACCTTGGCTCCGCACGCTTTGGCGGCGTGAATTTGCTGTTCCACCGGATCGATAAACAGGGAAACGCGAATCCCTCCCTGAGTCAGTGCTTGTATAACTTCTCTAATTTTTTGGCCATGGTGCTGAACATCCAACCCCCCTTCGGTTGTCAATTCTTCACGTTTTTCCGGCACCAGGCAACAATCAGAAGGGGGATGTGCCAATGCCCAAGCAACCCCATCGGGACTGGCGGCTATTTCCAGATTGATGCGGGTTTGGGACAATGCCAGCAAGGCGATGACATCGCGTTCCTGGATGTGTCTTCGGTCCTCACGCAAGTGGACGGTGATGGAATCTGCCCCCGCCTTTTCCGCTTCCAGACTCCAAGCAACGGGGTCGGGATACCGCTCCCCCCGTGCTTGCCTGAGTGTTGCCACATGGTCCACATTGACGCCAAGTTTGATCATTCTGGAGGTTCTCCTGTTCCAATGGACTGACTAAGGTTCAGATTCTTCCGTAGCGTCATCGGGTTTTGTCAACATGTCACGCACAATGCCGGGAATGATGCTGGCAACCGGACGAATCGTGACCTTGGGATCACTCAAGGTTCCGCCGATGTCAAAAACAGTTTCCAAAAACGCTTCCCTATGGCCCGCAACCAATGTTCCCAACAGTGGGACACTGCTGATGATTTTGTCCAGGGTCTGGATAGGCCGGATACCCAATAAAAGATCCAACTTCTTGCGTGGAAAATCGATATTTCCCGAAAGTACCATCTTCATCGACGGGCCATCCACGCTGAATTCGTTCAGTTTGGCCACACTTCTCCGCAGCACCATCTTGCTTTTGATGCGGTCGTAGCGGAAACCATTGGCAATAAGATCGGGTCGATCTAAAAAAACAAGGTTCGGTAGCTCCTTCAGAGAAAATACTCCCAGAACCTGTGATAAAATCCCCAGTCTGGCAATGGTACCATCGGTTGCATCAAAGTTGGCCGTACCGCTCAAATGGTGCTTCAGTCGGGTTCCAGGGGGTAAAAAACCGTCCAGGGCAACATCCAATGTGGCGTGGCCACCGCGCATCAATGCACTTTGAACGTCGATCCCGTGGAAGAAAAGACCTGCGTCATGACTTTCCAGATGGAATTGGCCGACATAAGGACCGGACCCCATCTTGGCCAACCATTGGAGTGTACCACGCATCATATGATCGGTTCCATTGAGTTTTCCCCGGAGATGGTGCAAGGTAACGCGATTATTTTCAATGGTTAATCTTGAATCTAGCTGATCGCCTTTGACCGTGTTGGCCAAACCAAAATCATGTGCGCCCAGGTGAATGTCTACCCTCGGCCAGGAAGTAACCCTTTTGACTTTTTCCATCGGTATGTCAGGGGTTGGTTCTTCCTTGGCCAGCACCGGGGCAAGATTCAACCAATCCATTTGTGCGACAATCTTCCAGTTACCAAGACCCGAAGGGCTGGTTTGCACGATGTGCAACTGCCCACGGTTGTCATCCAGGCGAAACCTGGAAATTTTCAGTTGTCCCACCCCCCGCTTCAGATGCCACAGGCCATCACCCACAAAGGAAAGATTTCCAAGATCCCATTGTAATGCGGATAGTTCAAGTTTTCCCTCCAAATCACCTTTTCCAGTCACGGTGATCATCCCAGGGCTTCCATCCGCTTTAAACCAGCCCAATCCTCCATGAATCTCCAGATTGTTGGCATTGAATAAGGATGAAACATCAAATGTCCCGGCAATACCGCGACGTTGGAAACGCACGGTCAGTGGCGCAGTCCCCTGAATAGAGCCATCACTGCCCAGCAAGGGGGCAAACCAGGGTTCCAAATCTTTTTCGGTGAAAACCGTGTCCACACGACCTTGAAGGTTTGCCTTACCCGGCTCACGATAAAAAAGTCCCTCACTCGACAGCGAGATCGGTTTGTGATTGAGTATTCCAGAGCGAATTTCCAGAGTTATGCGATGCGGGTCGAGGACCAAGCGTCCCTTGGCATGTTCCAAGGGGACATCCAGATAGGGTGGTTGCAAGGAGACCTCTTCAAAATCCAAGGTACCGCCAAACCAACTCTGTTCAATATTTTGTATCGGTAATAACAGACTCAGATTGGCCACGCCACGCCCGGCGATTTTCATCCCCCCAAGACCTGCCGCTCTATCCCAGTGCAGCGTTGGATTGGCGACGACATCTTTCCAAATCGATGCCAAATCAGCTTTGGGAATATGGGCTTCCACCTCCACAATGGGGTGATGAACCATATCGGCGATACGCACCAGACCACGAACATCCTGGCTTTTGCCAAAGGTTGCGTGGGGAATCTGTATGGTAATACCCAGACGGTCCACGGTCACGATAGCCTGACCGCGTGTGAGATCGGGCAATCCCTGGTGGAAAGTGAAGTTGACCTGCTGCACGTCCGCGTTGATGGAAAAGATGGTTTCGGATTCTCCTTTTTCCGGGGGGGTGGCGAAAGGAATCTCATAGAGAGGGCCTTTGATGCGTAGTTTGGCTTCGCCGACATGCCCACCGTGAAGAGATTTTTCAAGCCATGTCACCAGACCAGAATGCATGATATGGGCTGGATAATAGGTATTTGCCCGATCTGTCGGGATACCTCGGACTGTCGTTGCCAAATCGATCCAGGGTTTTGGACTACCCAGGCCAGTCAGATCAAGAACCCCTTGAGCCTCTCCATCAACGTTGGTCACTTTGAACGAGACACCCTTCACGTCCAGCACACCATCGGTGACAACCACAGAGCCATTCGCAACCAAGCTGTCTATCGGAAGCGGCCAGCGGAAGAGCGAGGGCAGGTTCAGGTTGGTCGTCCCGGTTTGAACTGTCCAATGACACTGCCCTTTTTTGTGCAACGTCTCCCAGGAATAGTCCATACGGACGTTGACTGGCGATGAAAAATCACGCACCGTAGGCGTTCGCCCCAGGTAGAGACTTAGACTGGGCAAAAACACTTGGTCCGCCGCCAATGTCCCCGCCCAAACGCCCTCTGGAGAACGGATCCCCGACCATTTTAAAAAGCTTTGACCCTTGGCTTGTGAGATCATCCCTTCCAGGTTGATACGAATGACCCCGGCGGGTTCAAAAAAAACGGACAGGTTGGTGTGTTTGATGACAATCGGAATCCGATCTTCTTGCGCCACGCCCGACCTATCATCGTTCCACGACAGTTCCGCTTGGTCCAGGGCAATATGTTGAATGGGGAGCGGTACACTGGAGGCCATGGCACTGGAATGGGGACGATCATGACGGCCCTGCAAATTGGTTAAGTTAAAGTTCCCTAATATGATTTCACCATTCTCGTCGCGGCGAAGTGCCAATTTTGGTCCTTGAAAACTAAGACTCAGAGCAGGCCAGCCCCGAATCCATTGCAATGGAGAAAACCGTAGCCGTATCGCCTCGGCATCCAGGACCGCCTCATGGCTTGTCAGCGTTGCGACATGAATTTCCTTCCCCTCCAATACCAGGGATAGGCCTGGCCGTACCGTCAATGTTTCCAGGTGAAAGTCCAAACCGGTCCAATGGGCCAGATGTTGGGAAAGTGTCGGGATGTAGGGGGCAAGATTGGGTGGAAAAAAATTGAGCCAAATCCAGGAAATGCATAATAATATAAATGGGAACAATAGGATATAAAAAACTATACGGCGAACCCAAGCCAGAAACGTCCCCTTCTTGGCTTTTGCCGTGGTCATGCCATGATCATTCTGTTGGCCGGTTGTGGAATCAGTCATGGCGCACGTTGAAAAACCATCAATCCTCTATTAAACCAAGAACCATGGGCTTTTGCCAAGCATGGTGTTTGTTGGTACTATGTTATGCCGACGACGTGTCATGACATGATCCTTAGACCTTCGGGGAGTTGGTCCACACATGAATACATGGTTTACACTCGCCGATCGATTGGGCCTTGATGCCACGTTTATCGACCATCTGCAACGGGAAGCCGATGCCACGGCGGAACCTCAGCGCGTCATCGATTGGTTCCACGATTTTTTCCAACAACCGTTATGGCATCAAAAGACATGCCAACATTTACGATCCTGGTTGCTTCCTCCCCAACAAAAAAAAGGGTTGATCACGCTCCTGGGCAACAGCCCGTTTTTGGCGCATCTGATCAAAAAGTGGCCGGATTTCTTGGATGAAGATCCAGGGCTTGACGGTTATGTCATTCCAACTCCCACGGAACTGACCCAGGAAATTCTCACCATCGAATCCTGGGATGATGCCGCATCCTTCTTGAGAAAATCCAAACAAAAAGCTTATTTCTTCATTGGGTTCAAAGACCTTGTTGGCATGGCCACGTTTGAACAAACCGTCCATGCCCTCTCCGATCTGGCCCAATCCTCTCTGGAAGCGGGCTACCGTTGGCTGGACCGTTGGCTTTCCCTGCGACACGGTATTCCCATGATCGATATCGGGCATGGACCGCAGCGGTCGCGTTTTGTCATCCTGGGGATGGGCAAACTTGGGGCACGGGAACTGAACTTCTCTTCCGATATCGATCTGATTTATCTCTATGAAGATGATCGTGGTCAAACCATTGGTCCCAAACAAATTCCAATCAAGAGTTATTATAACCGACTGGGCCAGGATTTAATCCGGTTGTTGAGTCAAACCACGGGTGATGGCATGGTTTTTCGTTTGGATCTCCGTCTGCGCCCGGAGGGGGAAAGCGGTGACCTGACGCTATCGCGGCGGTCGGCGGAAATTTATTATGAATCTTGGGGGCAAACTTGGGAACGCTCCGCCATGATCAAAGCCCGTGCCGTTGCGGGCGATTTGGAACTCGGTGAAGAGTTTTTAAACAATATTCAACCTTTTGTATTCCGTAGATATCTTGATTTTACCGCTTTGGACGCCATCCGGCAGATGAAGGCTAAAATAGATCATAAAATTTCCCAAGTTGCCGACTATACCCGGAACGTCAAGCTGGGGTATGGCGGTATCCGAGAAATTGAATTTTTCGTTCAGAGTCAACAACTCATTCATGGCGGCAAACATCCCGAACTACGTCATCCCGAAACGATCACTACCCTGAATCGTTTCACGGAGCGGGGGTTGATATCCGCAGAAACTTCAAAAATTTTGACGGATGCCTATGTGTTTTTGAGAACGGTCGAACACAGGTTGCAAATTGAATGGGAAAGACAAACCCATTCTCTCCCAGATGAGGCCATCGCCTATGAAAAGGTCGCCAAAAGGATGGGGATGGAGAGCGGCGAAGCGTTGAAAGGGGCGTTCTCTCGGATAACCCACCAAGTTCATGCCATCTATGAAAACCTGTTCTTTGAAGGGAAACCATTGCAAGAGACCCCGGATGGGGAGATGGCCAGGCAACTGCTGCAACTTGATTTTCATTCTCAGGATGCGGAAAAATTTTTGCACCAATGTGGATTGACCCATCCCGAAATGGCCATGGATTCGATCCGGGTGATTCGCGATGGTCCCCGTGGTGTGGCCCTCACCGAACATGACCGCCTGTGGTACAATCGGGTTGCCCAGGTATTGCTTCAGGGAATCTTGAACGCCCCTGATCCCAGCATGGCACTGCACCATATGGGGGATTTTTTGAAAGCGTTGGGGCATCGCGTCAGTTATTTGGCCATGCTCTACGAAAATACGGCACTGTTAAACCTACTCCTGCGATTATTTGGAACATCGGCACTGTTATCCCATTTTTTGATACGCAATCCCTATTTGATGGATCACATGATCGCGGCTGATTTTCTCGTCGATACCGGTGGGAAAAATGCTTTGGGATTCGCACTTGCCCAACGTCTACAACAAACCCAAGATGCCGAAGAACGTTTTGATGCCATACACCTGTTTAAGAACATGGAAATGTTGCGTATTGGGATTCGGGATTTATCCGGTTTGGCGGAAAATGATGAGACCCTGCATGCCATTTCCATCCTTGCCGAGGTGATTTTGGCCCAAATCCTTCACGATGCCATGTCTGAACTGGTGGCGCGTCACGGAGAACCGCAATATACCGTGGCTGGCGTCACGCAACAGGCTTCATTCGCCATCATCGCCATGGGTAAGCTTGGCGGACGAGAGTTAAATTATTCTTCTGATCTTGATCTGATTTTTATCCATGACAGCGCGGGTGAAAACCAATGGACCCATGGCACCAATCCCCTTTCCAATGCCATGTTCTTTGCCCGGCTGGGTCAGAAAATTATTTCTCGCATCACCACTCTGACCCGTAACGGGATGCTTTATGAATTGGATATGCGTCTCAGACCCTCCGGCCAATCGGGTCCATTGGTCACCTCATTGGAATCATTGATCCATTACCACCAGCATGAATCCTGGCTATGGGAGCATCAAGCACTCATCCGTGCCCGATTTGTCGCGGGGAATGGAGAACTCGGTACCCGGATACAGGAAGTGATCCGGGCCGTGGTGTTGCGTCCCAGAGACCCCGATTCGGTCTACAAGGAGGTTGCCGAGATGCGGGAGAGGATATTCCATGAAAAGGGGCCTGCTGCCAATATCTTGGATATCAAACAAAGCCGTGGGGGAATTATCGATATTGAATTTTTGGTCCAGGCGATCATTCTTGCCCATGGCGCGGCACTGCCCACTATTCTCCAAAGCCACTGTGCCAGGGCTTTGTATGCCTTTGGCAAAGCGGGGCTGTTACCAGGGAATACTTGGAAAGTCCTTCAGGATGCTTATGATTTCTTTCGTCTCGTTGAAAATCGGTTGCGTTTGCTGCATGACCGCTCAGAGAATCGGATTTCGTCTAGTCCGGCGGAACAGGATCGACTGGCCAAGTTGTGTCATCTGACTCACGGTGCTGCATTGATGGATCAAGTGCGCCACACCATGGATCAGGTATCGCAGATTGTTCGTGAAATCATTCATGTACCAAAAAACGATTAAGAAAAAGGATCGCCCATCGTGGACCACGATTTTTTTCCTGCGGATCCAGACTTGATGGATGTGGAACGTGGCAAGGCAAAACGGTTGAAACAGTCGGCTTGGTGGAAAAACCGAATCGGCACGGGTCAATGTAGTTATTGCCAGCGACGGGTTCCTCCCAAGGAGTTGACCATGGACCACAAAATACCTTTGATACGGGGGGGGCGGACGAGCAAGAGCAATTGTGTCCCCGCCTGTCAATCTTGCAACCAGCTCAAAGAAAACATGCCACCGGAAAAATGGCGGGCGGTTTTGGAGGAGATTCAGTCGGGGAGGTCATAACATTCAATAAAATTATCAAAAGAAAAAAGGGGTCTGGGGGATTGCCCCCAGGGTTTTGACTTTAAATAAAAA
>JADGCQ010000123.1 GCA_015228925.1 Magnetococcales bacterium
GGAAAGTGTCGCTTAATTCTTCTGAAAAATTGTCCTTGCAATGGGGTCCACCTCAACCATCTGTCAGAGTTCTACGTATTGTTGATCAGATAGGTTGTTAAAGCGGTTTATGAACAATCGGTATTGGATGGACTAAACTGAGTGCAGCAAGAGGTAGTTATTTTATCCACGCAAACAAAGATTTGCATGGATGGCATCGGGCTGGGGAATGTGACAAAGTAGAATTAACCCAAGTTTAACATAGCATTTTTTATTCTCTTTATATTCAACATCTTGCGTCGTTGTTTTTTTTCTAGTGGCACTACAAATTTGCCAATCTTTGATTTCTCCGGGTCAAATGATCATTTTCTTTACCCCTCCTGGACTCGCATCAATGCCGAGAGTCTGATAGATGGTGGTTTGCTGGTGTTCCGCTTTAGTTGCTTTCCTGATATGTACGATACGGTCATCAGAACGTCGGAACATCGTAGTAATCCGACACTGGCCCGACAAATCAGTACGTAAGGAATGCCAACGATCCTTTATGCCCTTTTCCGTCAAATGACGACGGATAATCTGCACGAATTGATAGGCAAGAACTGTGATAAACAAGTGGCCGTCACTTCGTTCTTCCTTTCGGTGGAAGACTGGACGCATGCCAAGTTCTGATTTTAACGACCGGAACACAGCTTCCAGATCGGTCAGCATGATGTATGTTTTCCAAAATTGTTCTTCATTCCAGTTGATTTCATTGCTACGCAGACAATACACCCCAGGGTGCGTCAAGATTGATCCCTCAACAGGAATTTTCTCCCAATGGATGGCTTGCGCAGTTTTCCCGGACTCGTCGGGCGTAATTTCAATTTTATAATGTTGACCTGCACCATGGCTCTTTTCTTTTAACCGTCCAATACGCTCCCAAATCTTTCCGATTTTCTTGGTGGTACGCGGACGAGACAATCCCTCAGAAAGTTTTTTCATCCCCTCTTCAAAACGCTCCGCAAACCGTTTCACGATTCCCATTTCTTTTTTGGCACGGCCTTCTGAATGACAGTACAGACGTACTTCTTTGCTGTCATCTGACATAACCTTTTGGATATGCACATGTTCTTTCGATGCTGTTTCAATGCATGTTGCACCCTCAAAACTGAAATGCCGCTCTCGTTCACGACTGACTACGATGTAGCGATAACCTTTATCGCGTAGCCAGGTCAGATTGTCTTCAGTAGCCACACCGCGATCCATGACAACCAAAGCTCCATCAGGTGTGCCGAGACCCCGAAGCATTTTTTCCAAGGTACTTGATTCCGCAGTATTTCCGGAAAAAATCTCAGACTTTCTGACAAAACCACTACCATCAAGAATCAATCCCAGTGTCAACAGGCGACAATCGCTCCGTTTTTCCTTTGAATGCCCCCGCTGTGCCTTTGGATTGTCTTGGGCTTCGCCCTCAAAATAAGTGTTGGTCAAATCATAAAGCGTGACTGTGCAGGATAGACCAAACAGATCGCTCACACGGGAGAAAAGTCTTTGTTCAATCTCCTCCCGATGCCCCATCAATAGATCTGAAATACGGTAAAGTTGCATCAGACTCATGGCCTCAAAATC
Organism: Magnetococcales bacterium; assembly: GCA_015228925.1. Lineage (GTDB taxonomy): Bacteria > Pseudomonadota > Magnetococcia > Magnetococcales > UBA8363 > UBA8363. Next base: position 1,588 of record JADGCQ010000123.1, read on the forward strand.
CACGTCAAGCAGCTCACCCAAACCACTTCTATCACACAACCAGCGATATGTGGACAATTCGGATCCTGGAACTGCCATGCGTCCAATGATTGAACCAACCGCAGCACTCCGTTGCGGACCGGTTAGCCCAATTTCTTCAAGCATTTCTATAAATTGGACCTGGCCCATCGCCCATAATCCTACATGCTCCACTCCTACAGTGCGGGGGCGTACCATTTCTAAAGAATCAACCTGAATCTCTTGGACATCCGGTGGCGCATCGTCTGTCGTCTTCTTGTCTGTCGGCTGCTCCTTTTGCCGAACCAATATCTGGTTTGCAATGCGTTGAGCCTCACGTTCCACAGATGCAGAACATTCTATTGGGAATAGTTCACCTTGTGGGCTTAAAATATTTTCTATGCATACACACAGCACCGGCCATTGATCCTGGCCAATACCAAAGTGCCGACCAAGGTTCAACACGGTTTCCTGTCTTACTTTGGACCCTATGCGCCTGGACTGTACCAGTCGATGGGTGAAGTAGGACTCGCCGGTTGCGGTGTTACGTGTAGTGGTTCGACGGATATACATGCCACCAGGATACGAAATTCCTGGCATTCTGGCAACCATGCCGGGTACGATTATGGCACTACTTTACGAAGAAAAATGGGTATTATCGAAACTTTGAAAATAATTATTACATATAATCAACATGTTAAAAAATGTCCCAGAGAGGTTTCCCGCAAGATTTTTGCTTGACTTGTCTGCCCAGTGTTAAACATGGGTTAATGTCCAATAAAATTAAAATCAAAAATTTTAAATTTATATTCAGGGAATGTTCTCACAAGTAACTAAAAAACAAGTGCTTCTTGGAAAATGACCGGGGGAACTTCAGACTAAAAAGACAACGCCGACCTATCGCCTTCGATTTTGAGGCATGTCCATCCTCAAAACCTTATCCGCGAGTCTGTGATGGAGAATGACCGGGCAAAATGAGTGGCTGTTTGCCCATCATTGGGGTGGGTACCTGGATAGTTACCGAGCGACATAGCCTGGGATCGACTCCAGGGGGATCTCATCGATTTGTTCTGGACTCAAATAGGTTCGGGCGTATTCCATATAGATTTTCTGATCCATGAACACCTGGAACAGATCGGGATCGATATGACCGCTTTTTTTCATGAAACCGAGAATCTTCAGGGATTCGGAAAGGGTTTTGGCTGGTTTGTAGGGACGATCCGCAGCGGTCAGGGCCTCGAAAATGTCGGCTATGGCCATGATCCGCGCCCCGATGGACATCTGCTCCCGCTTTAACCCTTCAGGATAGCCGGTGCCGTTCATGGTCTCATGATGCGAACCGGCCATTTCTGGAACATGGCGCAAATGCCTTGGAAAGGGGAGGGCGGACAACATTTTTTTGGTGACGACAACATGATGGTTGATGATCCGCCGTTGCTCCTGGGTGAGTGTCCCTCTGGGAATGGAAAGATTGTATAACTCGTCTTCTTCGAGCAGGGGATGCCGCTCTCCGGCACCATCGGTCCACCAGTACTTCTGGCCGATCTCTCGCAGTCGGTCCAGACGCTGTTCGGTCATAAAATCTTCGCCCTTGTTGATTTTTTTGATGAACTCGACATCCTCCTCCAGTTGCCGGAGTCGTTGGTCCAGATCCTGCGTCCCCTTTTCCGACTCCAATGAACCACGACCCTCGGTTGCGGACGTTCTTTCCTTGAATTGTTCGATTTCCCATTCCTTCCGCACCAGTTCCAGACGCAACGCCACCATGCGGGTCCGATCGACGATGGCTTCCAGTTTGGTCGTCTTGTCCACCACATGTTCTGGGGTCACCACCTTGCCGCAATCGTGCATCCATGCCGCCATGCGGATTTCGTTCATTTCCTCGGCGGTCGGATCAAAATGTTTTAAATCGCCAATCGTACTTTCCTTGGCTGCCCGTGCCAACATTTCAGCAATCACCGGAACCTTTTCGCAATGGCGGGCGGTATAAGGAGATTTATCGTCAATGGCACTGGCGATGGTCTGGATGAAAGACTCAAAAAGTTTTTCCAGGTCGTTGATCAATGTGCGGTTGGTCATGGCCATGGCCGCCTGGGAGGCCAATGATTCGGCAATTCTTTGATCGGTCATCCCGAAAGGGACAATCTGCTTGGTTTCTCCATCGATGGCATTGATCAATTGCAAAACGCCAATGACTTCGTTGTCATGGTTCTTGAGTGGCACGGTCAAAAACGAAATCGAGCGATATCCGGTGTTCCGATCAAACGTCCGGGTCCCGGAAAAATCATATCCCTCCGCTTCGTAGGCGTTGGGAATGTTGATCGTCGTCCCCTGAAGTACTGCGGACGGTGCCACCATTTCCAGATTGGGAACGCCATCGGAGTAAAGTGGAATTTCTGGGAACCCAATCTCTACTCCGGTGGTACCCCCCTTGGCAATGTTGAGGGAATCGGTGCGGATGATCTCAAATTTCAGGGTATTGCGTTGGGTCACGGTGTAAAGGGTTCCCGCATCAGCATGGGTCAGTTCCTTGGCCCCAACAAGCACTTCTTCAAGCAGCTTTGGAAAATTTTTTTCCGACGATAGGGCGATACCCAATTGGTTGAGTTTCTCCACCCGGGCGAGATAGTCCTCCGCGTTCCCGGACATTGGTTCCATCCGAGTTTTATCTGTACCCGAAACTTCATTCATAACCGGTATTTCCATGCGCAAACCTTCTTGAATAATCTAGAGTTTTCATGAAAATAGGTCGATTTTTATAGCATACATTTTTTTAAATGGGGTTCGATTTCTGCCGCCAATGTTTCAAGGTCTTCATTTTTGCGCACAAAATCTTCGGCCCCAGCGTGAAAGACAAAATCCATCGCCGCTTCCGGGTCCACGGAGGAGAGCATCAGAATATAGGAATTGGGAAATTCCTTCTTGATGATCTTGGAGGCATCAATCCCGTCCATTTCCGGCATTTCAATATCGGTTAACAACATATCGGGTTTGTGTTGCCGATAGAGTTCCACCCCCTCCTTGCCGTTGGTACCCTGGGCCACCACGTGGGCATCCAGATTTTCCAAAACCATTTGGACCATTTCACGAATGGTTTCACTGTCATCGACAATCAGGACCCTGGGTCTTGCAGACATACTGTACCTCCATGTGTTGTAGATCAATACAAACAGAAAAAATGCGCGACCTTGATCCCGCAGCAATACTACCTTGTTCGGATACCTCTGGCAATTGGATGATCATTCACCAAACTCCAAAAGGCTTTGTACCGTATCCAAGAGACTGAATTCGTCAAAGGCTCCCTTGACGATATAGGCATTGGCACCGACCTTAATTCCCCGCTGTTTGTCCTCTTCGCGATCCCGAGAAGTGACGATGACAATGGGGGTATACCGGTGCATGTCCAGGGAGCGCAGTTCTTCGGTCAGGGAAAAACCATCCATGCGGGGCATCTCCACATCGGTGACGATCAGGTCGAAGGGAAACTGGCTGGCCATGTCCAATCCCTCCTGACCATCCCTGGCCAGGCTGACATGATAATCCCGCGACTCCAGGATGTCTTTTTCCAGTTCACGGGTGTTCATGGAATCATCCACCACCAGGATTCGTTTGCGCGTATCGTCACCCAACCGTGATGCCAGAGAACGTCCAACGGGCAAGCGGCTCTGATGGAGACGTTTGGCCATCTGGACGATGGTGGCGGAATCAAGCACCATCACAATCTGATTGTTGCCCGAGATCATCGCCCCGGTCACCAGGGGATTATCCTGAATGATCTGGGGCATCGGTTTGAGAACCATGACATCCTCGTCGAGAATTTTTTCGACCACGACGCCAAGTGTCTCGATGCCGTTGGAAACGATGAGAATATCCAACCGGACCATATCTTCCCATGGCCGTGCCGGCAGTTGCAGAAGCTCCGCCAGGCGGATCACTGGGACCACTTGGTGACGCAGGCGGATCGCCCGACGACCCACCACCTGAATCACATCTCCGGCCTCGAATCGGGCCACTTCCAGAATGGAACCCGAAGACATGGCATAAGGCCGCTGCGCTACCTCAAACTGCAATACCCTGAGGGTCGCCATCGAAAGCGGCAGGCGTAACGTAAACCGTGTCCCTCGCCCCTCTTCCGATTCCACATCAATGGTACCACCCAGAACATCGACAATGTTTTTATGGACCACATCCATGCCCACACCACGTCCCGAAAAGTCGGTGATGATCTGGCTGGTGGAGAGTCCAGGGTGAAAAACAAGTTTGAGGATCTCCGAACGCGGTCTGGCCTCTATTTCTTCCCCCTTCATTAATCCTTTTTGCAACGCTTTTTCCTTGAGTCGTTCCACGGCAATCCCGGGTCCGTCATCGGACAACTCGATGACCACGCTGTTTCCCTGAGGCCATGCCCGCAAGGTTACGGTCCCCGTGTCCGGTTTCCCGACCAAAACACGGTTTTCCGGCGTTTCCATGCCATGATCCAGGCTGTTTCGCAGCATGTGAACCAGAGGATCGCCAATGGTCTCGATGATGTAGCGATCCAACTCGGTGTCACCCCCTTGAATATTGAGGCGAACCTTCTTCTTCAACGCCCGGGCCGCATCGCGCACCAACCGTGGAAATGTTTCAAACAGGGAAGAAAGTGGCAACATACGCAACTTCAGAGAGCGATCCTGCAACTCCATGGTCAACAGGTCCAACCGATCCGCATCCTCGACCAGCAACGTGCGCACCCGGTCCAACATTTCGGCAAGCTCCCGGGCTTTTTGCTGCACCTGCTCCTGGCGAACCCTTCCCGCAGCATCCGATACCGCCGAGGTCAATGTTCCATCCAGATGGGTATGAAGATGCTGCGCCAGGGATACCGCCTGGGCCAATCCCGACAATCGCGCCTTGATCCGGCTGCGAAAAGTGATCATCCCACCACCAATCTTGATCAACTCGTCCAATTGCGACGCATCCAGACGAATCGTCTCCGTCGATTCTCCTCCCTTTCCCTTGGTTCGTGGCGGCGGACCTTTGATGCCGTCGGAAGGTGCCGGTTTTTGCCCATCCTCCGACACCGGTGCTTTTCCCTTGTTTTGGGCGTCCGCTGTGTCGCTCTGTACGACTTTTGGGTCGATTTCCGCCGCATGTGGTTCGCACGAATGCGGCTGTACCGCCACCGTGACCGAGTTTCCAGGAAGGGGGGCTTCCGTGGCACTCGTGCGATCCCGATTTTCCCTGGCGACAGGCTTTGCCTCTGGGGGGGATGGATTCTTGTTGATCCGTTCGAAAACATCTGCCAATGCCCGGGTCAACGTCTCATCGATGGCGGCGACCGATGATCCCGTCGATGCCGCCTCGACCTGGTCGGCGATCCAGTCAATCCCCCGGTACAGCAATTCCGCCACTTCTGTATCCACCGTCATACGGCCCTCACGCAGCAGGCCGAAAATATTTTCCATGCCGTGGGCCATTTCGGAAATGGTGGTCAGCTTCAGCATCCGGGAGGTCCCCTTGATGGTGTGGGCTGAACGAAATACCGAATTGATCCGTTCCGCATCGTTGTCACCCTGTTCCAGAACAGCGATCCCTTTGTTGATGTTCTCGATATGTTCCCGTGCTTCGGCAACAAAGCGTTTGATGAATTTGGACATATCCATGGCCATAACCGCGTTTCTCCTCCCCGTTTCAGATCCGTTTAGGTTCAGGGGTAGCGGGCGATTGTACCCGGATCCGGCACCAATGCAGCAATTCGTTCTCCGATAAACTTAAGGGACCGAAGGGCAACCCGGACGCGCCGATGCCATACTTTGAGAGACGGGCCAGGGCGGTCTGGTACGACCGTTTGGCCATGGGCAACAATCCCAGGGCGGCGAATGCCTCACCCATAAAAAAATGCGGTGTCCAGATGTTTGCATCGGCATAAGCCGCCTTGCGAAAATGGGTGATCATGCCGTCGTAGTCACCGTCATGCCGATCCGCAAGCCCCATGATCACATGGCTTTCCACCACCAGGGCATCCATTTTCTGCATGTCGTGGCAGTGTTGTCGGGCTGCGGCGATACGGTTTTGCCGCAACAATATTGTAGCCTTCAGTCCCATTATTTTCATGGATTCCACCGGGGTGGCCGATCCTGGAAGTTTGTCGAGGATGGACAAGGCGGCGTCAAAACGATTTTCCATCGCCAACTTCAAAGCACCTTCGTAAGACTGGGTTCCGACCGTCGGCGTAGGGACCGTTTCGCCGTTGACGGCAATGGGGATGGGTGGTGTGATCGCCGGAACCGGGTTGGTGCGGGCTTCTCCCTTCTGAAAAAACAATATCGAATTCCATTCCCGGCGCACCAGACCATGGTTGCCACTTTCGAGAAACTGGTTGTGGCTGAAGATTTCCGTGGCACTCACCACCAGAGTACCGCCAGGTCGCAGGAGTCCTGCCAGACGATAAAAGATCCGTTGTTGGGTGGGTTTATCGAAATAGATGGAAACATTCCGATAATAGATTGCGTCCAGGTTGTTCAATACTTCGGGAACAAGGTTTCCCGCAAGATTCACCTGGTGAAAGGCAACCCGATTGCGAATAGAATCGATCACCTGAAAGCGACCGTCACCGAGAGGGGTGAAAAACCGGTTGCGAATTTCGGGATCCAGGCCGCGAAAGGCATAATCGTTGTAGATTCCCTCGCGGGCACGGGCAAGAATGACGGGATCGATATCGCAACCCATGACATCCACAGTGGCAAAGGCTTCCACCCCCAGGCTGCGAACCAGTTCCATGGCGATGGAATAGGGTTCATCGCCACTGGAACAACCGGCACTGAGGATTCTAAACCGTCCCTGACCGCGCCGCAGCGGATACAGCGATCGCGATAAAAGTTCCAACTGCCCCGCTTCGCGAAAAAAATAAGATTCATTGACCGTAAGAAGTGCTGTCAGTTGGTCCAGCTCTCCGGCCTTATTTTCCAGGATGTTTCTGTAGTTGTCCCATGATTGGCATCGGGTGGCGACACGACGTTCTTTGAGACCGGTGATCAACAGGGTTTCCCGGTTGCCGACAAAGATCAGGCCGCTTTTCTCCTTCAAGTAACGTTTGAAGTGTTCCAGATGCCCTGGCCCCAGGTTTTCGGGTTTTCGATTCAGAGGGGCCATTTTCCGTACACCTGTTTCATGACAAGCATGCCCAATTGCTCCGGGGTCGCCACGGCGTCGATCAATTTTCGCTCGATGGCGGTTCCCGGCATGCTGAAAACCATCGAACTTTCCCGGTCCTGCGCCAAGGTGTAACCACCGGCGTTTTTGATGGCGGCAATGCCCGCGACCCCATCCTGTCCCATACCGGTCAAGATGACTCCGATGGCCTGGGAACCGTAGACCCGGGCCGCCGAAATCAACAGCCGGTCACAGGAGGGGGTATAGACATCCTCGGCTCTTTTGGGTGACAAAAACAGCACTCCCTTCTCTTTGACCTCCACGTTTCCGGTTGCCGGAGCGATGTGGACGGTTCCCGGGGTAACCCGTGCCCCTTGTTCCACGATCGCCACATTGAGCTGGGTGGCACGACGGAGCCATGTCTCCAAGCCACCGATGTAGTCGGGATGGATATGCTGGGCGATCAGCACGGGATAGCGGAACGCGCTGGGGAGTGTTCCGAGGAAGGTGACCAACGCCTTGGGACCGCCCGTGGAACTGGCGATGGCCAGGATTCCGGGCGTTTCATGGACGGTCTTTTTTGCGTTTGCTTCCAACTTTCGGGAAGCTTGGGGGGGGGGGACCGGAGATGCTTGGCGGCCACTCCGTGTCCGTGAAACCGCCACCAATTGCTCAATGAAACCTTCGCCATAAGCCTGGGCATATTCCACCACCTCCTGGGCACCCCGATCATAAGCCTGAAAGAAGATCCCGTCCTCGTTGGAGGGACACAGTGCCATCAACGGCAATTTCAACCGATTCACCAATAGGGCGATGGTCTCCAGTCCCTTTGCCATCGGCTGGTCAAGGTTGACCAACAGGACATCCGGGCGAACCCGAAGGGCCGTTTCCACCGCCTCAGCTCCATATCCCGATTGCCAGACATGGACAATCCGGGGGGATCGGGTCAGAAGTTGCGCCAGGGAGGTGCTGCCGCCCACCAGATGTACCTGAATGGCGACCGATATTCCTGGAGTGACCGCTTTTGGCTCTTCGGTGCGTCCCCGAGTTGCCACTCCGACCTTGACCGGGGATGACAACGCTGCCGATTTGGCTCTCTGAAAGGCCTTAGGAATCATCTGCGTCAAACTTTTGCACCCGGCGGCGGAGAACAGTTCCTCCCTTTCGAACACCGCCAGAGCGCCCGCGTCCATGGCGCGTTGCGATGCCTCTGGATCACCGGCCACCGCCATGGCGATGAAGGGAAAGGATCCTTGATGCAGATGGTCGATGACCTGAAATCCGGCTGGATTGAGGGAGTCCACCTCGACAATGACCAGATCCGGCGATCCCTCCAAAGCCTGTCGCACGGCATTCGGCCTGAAATCGACCCAGTCTGCTCCCACGAAGTCCGGCGATTCTGTAAGAACACTGCCAAGCTTTTCACCGAAGAAGCTGTCGTCGCAGACGATTACCACCCAGATGGAAGTCATGTCGCCAATCCCAACCCGATTTTTTCCCCTGGAGGTGGCTTGATACCGTCCCCTGGTTCGTTGATCCTGAGTTTTTTTCAGCCGACGGATGCTAGAGATACCGTAGGCCCTTTTCGGAATCCATCACCCTTTCCACGATGAAAAAAAGCCCGCTCATGTTGCAAGCTGTATGACGCCGCATGGAATCCTGAGGAATTCCAACGTCACTTTTCTAATTCTACATTGCCGCACCGATAATGGCA
>JADGCQ010000124.1 GCA_015228925.1 Magnetococcales bacterium
GGGCAATCCCCCAGACCCCTTTTTTCTTTTAATAATTTTATTGAATGTCAACACATTCTGGCCCTTCCTGGATCGTTTCCGAAATCACACAGCAGGGTGGTGCGGTTTCCGGCGAGCGGTTTATGGAGTTGGCCCTCTATCATCCCATCTTTGGCTATTATCATCGCAGTAGCACCCCCATCGGCAGAGACGGTGATTATGTCACGGCTCCAGTCATGACCACATTATTCGGTGAACTGTTGTGTCTGCAATTTATTGAAGTGTGGGAAATGATGGGAGAGCCAAAGCGGTTCACACTCATCGAAGCCGGCCCCGGTACGGGACACTTAGCGGCGGATATTCTTAAAACCGCCCAAAAATTTCCCCGGTTTGATCAAGCGTTGGAATATCGTCTGGTGGAGACCTCCCCAGTATTGCGAACCATGCAAAAAGAGCGGTTGGCACCCGATACCGGACGCTGCGCGTGGTATAATACGTTGGCGCAGGCTGGTGGCGCAGGGATCGAAGGGGTGATCTTCGGTAATGAATTTTTGGATGCATTGCCCGTCTGCTGGTTGGAGATGACGCCAGCCGGTCTGCGAGAGGTCGGCGTTCAGGTAACGGCTGCGGGTGATTTGGAAACAAAAACGCTACCGTTGAACCACCGCCTTGATCCCTTGTATTTTGAACGCATGGGACTGAATCTCCCCGTTGGAATGCGTACCGAGGTGGGGCTACAAGCGCGGGATTGGATGCAGTGTGCCGGGGAGATATTGCGTCGCGGGTTGGTGTTGATGATAGACTATGGCTATACAGCCCAGGAATATTACACCGCTGCACGGCATCGGGGGACATTGGTGGGCCATCGGCAACACTGCCTGATCGATGATCCGTTGTCTTATCCGGGAGAGATGGATCTCACAGCGCATGTGGATTTTACCGCCATGGCCCAGGGAGGAGTGGCCGGGGGGCTGGAACCGTGCGGTTATACGACGCAAGGATGGTTCTTTATGGGGCTTGGCTTGCTGGAACGGTTGGAAGCTTTGGCACGGGCCAGGGGATCTGTGGGACTGGGGACTCAGATTCGCCAAACCGCTCTGCGTCTGATCTTGCCGGAAGAGATGGGAGAACGGTTTAAGGTTTTGAGTATGACGGCGGGGTTGCCTGGGTGCCCCTTGTCGGGTTATCGTTTGCGAAACCAATGGGAGGCTTTGGCGACAACGCCGAAAAGACATGGTTAATCAAGCCAACGAGGGGTAGGACTATGCGCTGTTTGGACGGAAAAAAAGGTCTTATTTTTGGGGTTGCCAATGATCGCAGCCTAGCTTGGGGTATCGCGCGCTCCTGTCACCGCGAGGGGGCTGAACTGGGTTTTACCTATTTTGGGGAGGCGTTGCAAAAACGGGTTGTCCCGCTGGCGGAGCAACTGCATTCCGACTTTGTGCTGCCGTGTGATTTGAATGTGGATGAAGATATTGCCAAGGTCTTTCAGGCGGTGGGTGATCGGTGGGGGCAACTCGATTTTGTGGTTCATGCCGTCGCATTTGCCAAAAAAAATGAGCTTTCCGGTAAATATTATGATACCTCCCGCGAAGGTTTCCGAGTCGCTATGGAGTCTTCGGTGTATTCGTTGACGGCGTTGTGTGCTGCGGCAGCCCCTTATTTGCGGGATGGGGGGAGTGTGGTGACCCTTTCCTATTTGGGTGCGGAACGGGTGGTGCCCCATTACAACGTCATGGGTGTGGCTAAGGCGGCCCTCGAAGCCAGTGTCCGTTATCTGGCTGTGGATTTTGGCAAGCGGGGAATACGGGTCAATGCCATTTCGGCGGGTCCGGTCAAGACATTGGCCGCTTCGGGTATCGGCGATTTTAGGCATATCCTGAGTTGGAACCGTGATAATGCCCCCATGGGACGCAATATCACCCAGGAAGAGGTGGGCGATGCGGCGATGTTTTTGCTTTCAAGTCTTGCAGGGGGGATCACGGGGGAAGTCCTGCATGTGGATGCGGGGTATCACGTCGTCGGAATGCGGGCGGTGACCGAGGAAGAGGAGGCAGCCTTTAAATCCGGTAACCTGGAGTAGATTGGAGACCGGTGTGTTGTGATAATCAACGGTGGAATGTGATGCCAATGCTTGCGGGGATCCCCGCAAGCGTTTTTTTGTTTTGGAGAATGCCTGTGTCGGGGAATAGTTTGGGTACACTCTTCCGTTTGACCACCTTTGGTGAAAGCCATGGCCCAGCCATCGGTGGGGTGGTCGATGGATGTCCACCGGGAATGGATTTGGATGAATCGGATATTCAAAAAGATTTGGAGCGGCGGCGTCCAGGGCAGAGTCGGTTTACCACACAACGCCGGGAATCGGATCGGGTGAAGATCCTTTCGGGGGTGTTTGAAGGGAAAACGACAGGAACCCCCATCGGTTTGCTCATCGAGAATGAAGATCAAAAGTCGCGGGATTATACCGAGATTCAAGAGGTGTTTCGCCCCGGTCATGCCGATTGGACCTATCTCAAGAAATATGGACGCAGAGACTATCGTGGAGGCGGGCGTGCCTCGGCGCGGGAGACGGCCATGCGGGTGGCGGGTGGCGCGATTGCCAGAAAAATATTGCGCTATCAGGGGGTTGAAATCCAGGGATGTTTGATTGCTATGGGACCGGAACAGACCGATCCGGGGAAAAGAGATTGGAGTCAGGTCGATAAAAATCCATTTTTTAGCCCCGATAGCGATGCCGTTGCCCGTTTTGAGGTTTTGTTGGATCGGTGCCGCAGTGCGGGAGATTCGGTGGGGGCCGTATTGGAGGTTGTCGCACGCGGTGTTCCGGTTGGCTGGGGGGATCCGGTGTATGGTCGGTTGGATGCCGACTTGGCGGGGGGGATGATGGGGATCAATGCGGTCAAAGGGGTGGAAATCGGAACGGGTTTTGCCAGTGCTGGCGGGTATGGTTCGCAAATGGCCGACGAGATGGTGCCGGATGCGGGACAGCGGGATGGCGTCCGTTTTTTATCAAACCATTCCGGGGGGATTCTGGGAGGGATATCCAATGGCAATGAGATTGTTGTCCGTTTGGCGGTCAAACCGACCCCTTCGATCCACAAGCCATTGCAGACGGTGACGACATCGGGTCAGGGGCAGATCATCCAAACGCGCGGTCGGCATGATCCGTGTGTGGGAATACGGGCGGTTCCGGTGGCCGAGGCGATGATGGCTTTGATCTTGGTGGATCATTTTTTCCGCCATAGATCACGCCATGCGCTGTTCCCGAAGGTGGACTGAAAATATGCCAAACGAAACGATCCGGCAAACTGTCGATATTGTCATTTCTTATCTGAATAAAAACGAGATGCCAGCCCGGGATCTTCCAAGCCTGATTAAAAATATTTTCAATATGCTACGGGACTTACAGCGAGATGCCTCCTTAACGCAAGGAAAAATGAGCATTAATAAAAATAATTTTATTGAACATCAATAGGCTTTAATAACGGTTTCAAAAAACGTCCAGTATGGGAATCAGGGTGGTCAGCGCATTGCTCTGGCGTCCCCGCCATCAATAACCGCCCGCCTCGACTCCCCCCTTCAGGGCCGAGATCGATGATCCAATCCGCTGTTTTGATGACATCCAGGTTATGTTCGATCACGACCACAGTGTTTCCCGCCGCAACCAAACGGTCCAGGACTTCGAGCAATTTGCGAATGTCTTCAAAATGCAGACCGGTGGTGGGTTCATCCAAAATGTAAAGTGTTTTTCCCGTCGCCCTTTTGGATAGCTCTCTGGCAATTTTAACCCGTTGCGCTTCCCCCCCCGATAAGGTCGTCGCCGCTTGTCCCAGTCGGATGTAAGATAATCCCACGTCCATGAGGGTGGCAAGCTTATGGTGGATTGCGGGGATGGGTTTGAAAAAAAGTTCTGCCTCTTCTACAGTCATGGTAAGTACACTGTGGATGGAATGTCCCTTGTATAGGATTTCCAGTGTTTCCCGATTGTAACGGGTGGCACCGCAAACATCGCATTCCACATGGATATCGGGGAGGAAATGCATTTCAATCTTGACCAAACCCTCTCCAGAGCAAGCCTCGCACCGCCCCCCTTTGACGTTGAAACTGAATCGTCCCGATTGGTAACCCCGTGCGCGGGCTTCGGGAACCTGGGCGAAGAGTTCACGGATGGGGGTGAATAAGCCAATATAGGTGGCGGGATTGGAACGTGGTGTCCGTCCGATGGGGGATTGATCGATGTGTATCACCTTGTCGAGCCAATCCAGACCTTCGATAGCGGCAAATTGGCCCCCGGGAATTTGTGTGCGCTGCAAACGGTGGAGTAGGGCGGGATAGAGGGTATCCAGGATCAAACTGGATTTTCCCGATCCAGAGACACCTGTGATGCAGGTAAACAAGGATACCGGGATGTGTGCCGTGACCGCTTGCAGATTATGGGTGGTGACCTCTTTCAAGGTGATCATCTGTTCGGGGTTGTAGGGACGGCGTTGTTGGGGGAGGGGAATAGATCGCTTCCCGGAAAGGTAGAGTCCGGTGAGGGAGGCTGGATTATGGGTGATCTCTTCGGGGGTGCCGTAGGCGACGATGGAGCCACCATGTTCTCCCGCTCCGGGGCCCATGTCGATGATGTGGTCGGAGGCGCGGATCGCCTCTTCGTCGTGTTCGACGACGACGACGGTATTGCCCAGGTCACGCAGACGATGCAGCGTATTGAGGAGTCTTTGGTTATCGCGCTGGTGCAGACCGATGCTGGGTTCATCCAGAATATAGAGTACCCCGGTCAAACCGGAGCCAATTTGATTGGCCAAGCGGATCCGTTGGCTTTCGCCACCGGAAAGGGTCGCCGCCGCACGATCCAGCGATAGATAATCCAAACCAACGGCGGTCAGGAAATCGAGGCGGGTATTGATCTCCTTGAGGATGCGTTGGGCGATGGTGGTTTCCCTGGGGGTTAAAGGGAGGTTGGTGAGAATTTTTTGGGCATGGTCCAGGGGGATGGCGGATAATTCGGCAATGTTGTGTCCGCCAGTGCGGACGAACAAGGCTTCGATACGCAACCGTTGACCGTGGCAGGAGGGGCAGGGGGAGGCGTTGCGGAATTGTCCCAGTTCTTCCCGCAGATCATCCGATTCCGTTTCCAGATAACGCCGTTCCAGATTCTTAAGAACCCCTTCCCAAGGTTTGGCGGTGGTAAAGCTCCGTCCTGCCCCCCGATAACGAAATCGGATCCGGTCACTTTCTCCACCGTTGAGAATAATCTCTTGATGCTCTTTGGGAAGGTTTTCCCACGGGATGGTCACGTCGATGTCAAAATGGTTGGCGACGGTCAGAAGGTTTTCGCGGGCCATGTGTGCCGTGGGTTTGGCCCAGGGGGCGATGGCCCCTTGTTCGATGGAGAGGTTGGGATTGGGGATGATCAATTCTGGATCAAAAAATTCGCGGGTACCCAAGCCGGTACATTGGGGGCAGGCTCCAAATGGATTATTGAATGAAAACAAACGCGGCTCGATTTCCGGGTAGGAGATACCGCAGTCGGGACAGGCATGTCGCTCGGAGAAGAGCATTTCCGTGGGGGGATCACCGAGAACTTGAATATGGGCCAGGCCGCCGGGAATGGACTTGAGAGCCAGGGTTTGTGGCAAGGCGAGGGTTGTTTCCAGGGAGTCGGCAAGGCGGTTTTCGATCCCCGGTTTGATGACGATGCGATCCACCAGGGCTTCGATGTTATGTTTGATTTTTTTGTTTAAATCCGCCGCCTCTTCCACATCGACGGTTTGGCCATCGATGACGACACGGGTGAAGCCGTGACGCACCAGGGCGGCCAGTTCTTTTTTAAACTCCCCTTTGCGACCCATGGCGATGGGGGCCATGATCAACAGACGGGATTGCTCCGGGAGGGTCATCAGGGTATCGACCATCTGACTGACGGTTTGACTTTCGATGGGTTTGCCGCACCCATGGCAATGGGGTTTGCCGATACGGGCGAACAGAAGGCGGAGATAATCATGGATCTCGGTGACCGTTCCTACGGTGGATCGGGGATTTTTGCTGGTGCTTTTTTGTTCGATGGAGATCGATGGGGAGAGTCCTTCGATGGCATCGACATCGGGCTTGCCCTGAAGGGAAAGAAATTGTCGGGCATAGGCAGAGAGCGATTCGACATAGCGGCGTTGCCCCTCCGCCGAGAGGGTATCAAACGCCAAAGAAGATTTTCCCGATCCAGAGACCCCGGTGATGACGGTCAAGGCATTTCGGGGGATTTCCAGATCGATATTTTTCAGGTTGTGTTCGCGTGCGCCGCGGATAATGATCTTGTCTTTGTGTGTGTTCATGAATGATCAGACTCCAGGAAAAGACAGGATATCATGCACTATTACATGGCAGAACTCAGTTTGAACGGGGCCACGGTTTGGGTGATTGGTGGCGGGGCCGTAGCGACGCGCAAGATAGGCGGTCTTTTGACCACAGGGGCACAAATCCTGGTGATTGCCCCGGAATTTTCCGCCGCCATTGCCCGTTGGCAGGAACACGGGGATCTCCAAACCAAAATGGCGTGGTTTAAGGAATGTGATTTGGATCGGGGCGTAAGGCCGCTCTTGGTGTTTGCCGCGACCGGTTCTGCCCGGATGAATCGGGCCATTGCCGGGTATTGCCGGGATCGCGGTTTATTATGCAATTCGGCGGACGCCCCTGGGGTTTCCGGGTTTTTGGTTCCGGCGGTGGTCCGGCGTGGCGGTTTGACCGTCGCCGTTGGGACGCAAGGGGCATCGCCAGCACTGTCGCGTCTGCTTAAGGAACGCATTGACCGCTGGCTGGAGCCGGGATGGCAAGGATTGGTCTCAGCATTTGGCATGTTGCGTACCGAAGTGACACGTCGCCTGCCCGATCCGGTGGAAAGATCGCTCTTTTGGCGTAAGACGGCTCTTCTTGCCGAACAGCAAGGGTGCCAAAATCATCCCGATCCCCAGGCTTGGTTGTTGGAACGGATCCATGCGACCGCTTCCGAGAAGCCGTCCGAGGATCCATCCTCCTGATTAATGATGATGCAATTGGGCGCGGTAGCCTTGGGCGTCGAGCAGGGTGTTGATCGCTTGGGGGTCGTCGGGTTGAATCTGGATCATCCACCCTTGGGTGTACGGGGCATCATTGACGGTTTCCGGGGATTCCACCAAGGCGGCGTTGATCTGGGTTACCTGGCCGGAGACGGGGGCGAACAGGTCGGAGACCGACTTGACCGATTCCACGACGCCGAAAGGTTGTTTGGCGGTTACTTTTGTCCCTGGCGCGGGGAGTTCGACAAAGACGACATCACCCAACTGACTGGCGGCGAATGCGGTGATGCCTACGGTCAGGGAGCCGTTTTCTTGCCGAACCCATTCATGATCGGGGGTGTAACGGAGGTCGGTGGGGATTTCGGTGTCTTCGGACATGTTTTTTTTCCTTGGAGGGGTGCGGTTTGTCTCATCAATGAATACAGTCGGACTTTCTCGACATCGGAACACGGGCAATCTATCAAATTTCCAGGAAACGTGACAGGGAAATGAGTGCGCCGATCAACCCCAAGGTGATTCCCAGGATAATCTGGAACGATAATTGTGGCCAGGAGAGGAAATGTAAGACAATATTCACGCCGAAGGCATTGGCCAGATCGGAGGTTGCCGCGCTGGCACCGCTGTAGAGGGCAAGAATCATGGCCATGGCACCGATGGCTCCGAGCAACCCTTGGATGATCCCTTCATAGATGAATGGTGCTTTGATGAAGGTGTCGGTCGCCCCCATGAAGCGCATGACTTCGATTTCATCGCGGCGGGCGATAATGGTCAACTTGATGGTATTGGAGACGATCAACGCCACGGCGGTGAGGAGGAGGGTGAGCAGGGCCATACCGGTGTAGCGGATGAACTGGATGATGGCGGAAAGTTTTTGCGCCCATTCATAATCGAAAGAGACCGCCTCGATTCCCTGCCAGGAGCGGATATCGTTGGCGAGGAAGGATGCGTGTTCGGGGTTGTTGCCCATGACATGGAATTCAAAGGAGTAGGGGAGAGGATTGTCATTAAGGTTGTCCAGAAGTCCCGCTTCGGGGCCGAGCATGGTTTTCATCCGCGCCATGGCTTCACTGGGAGAGACGGTGGTTAAGTCGATAATTTCCGCTTTTTTGGCCAATTGTTCACCGATTTGTGTCAATTGAGTGACGGAGACATCCTTTTGTAGAAATACGGTGACGAGGTGATCCCCTTTCCATTGTTGCACGGCGGAGTCGGCATTGGTCAACATCAGGACGAAGCCGCCGTAAATGGTGAGGGAAAGGGCGATGATGATGGTGGTGGTCCAATGGGACAGGGAGCCGCCGCGAAAGCGTCGCCAGGCGCGGAAGAAGGAGCGGATATGGAAATTATCGCCGTAGGGGGTGGCGTCGAAAGTTTTGGGTTGACCACCGGGACGGCCCGTTGTCCGGGTGTTGGTCGGGCGACCACGGGGGCGACTGGCCGACGGTGATCCTTTCTTTTTATACGCAATATTCATGGGAAAGTGATTCCAGGTGGTGTCATCATGATCCGAGCAGGGCGGAGTCAGGTACATGCGTCAGAGATCCATGGACCATGTTGATTTGAGGATGGCCCAATTCTCCGGCAAGTTCCAGGTCGTGGGTGACCAGGAGAATGGTGGTTCCTTGTTGGTGGAGATGATGGAACAGTGCCAAAATTTTACGTCCCATATCCCGGTCAAGGTTGCCGGTGGGTTCATCGGCGATGACCAGGGGGGGGCGATTGACCGTGGCACGGGCGATGGCGACGCGCTGTTGTTCACCGCCGGAAAGGGCGATGGGGTTATAGTGCATCCGTTCTGTCAAACCCACCGATTCTAACGTGCGCTGGACTTGGCCGGGGATACGCTGGGGATGGTGTTGGGCGACTTCCATGGCGAGGGCGACATTATCGAATACGGATCGATCATAAAGAAGTTTATAATCTTGGAAAATGACTCCGATACTGCGCCGCAGGTCTGGAAGTTGGGATCGGGTCAGTTGTTCCAGGTTGCGGCCATGGACGACAACGGTTCCCACCGAGGGGGATTCGGCCCGATAAATCAGTTTGAGTATCGATGTTTTTCCGGCTCCAGAAGGGCCGGTCAAAAAGTGGAATGATCCAGGACGCAAATGGAACGAGGCATTTTTCAATGCTTCATGGCCGGTGGGATAGCGCATGCTGACGTTGTGAAAACGGACCATGGTTACCTGGTTGGTCTGGGGTGATGGGGTTCATGATGTTTTTTTCACGATTGAAGACGGTACTATGTTAACGTGTCGCAGGGGGTGTGACAACCCGGTTTAGATAGAAAATAAACGATGGTATTGAAGTTGCTAGGGCTTTTATGAGAGTCTTCTGGGAGTGTGGAGCCAGGAGGTTTTGGCGCGGTATCGATCAGGGAGTAAAGCCAGGGTGATCGTTCAATGTAACAGTTGCAATACCCGTTTTGAAGTTGATGACGGTATGTTGCTGCCGGCTGGGCGTAAGCTCAAGTGTTCCAATTGCAAGGAAATATTTTTCCAACCGCCTCCCGCAGAAGCTTTGAAGAAAAAGGTGGAGGAGGAGGAACCGGAGGGTGATGACGATACCGCAACAGTTCTTGGATCCAACTTGGCCCAAAAAATGAGTGAACCATCCTCTGATGATGGGGAAGAGCCGTCCGGTTCGGAGTCATTGATTGGAGAAGGGGTGGATGAAGAGTCTTCATTGGCAGAGGAAGCGTTTGAAGAAAAAGGGCCGCAAGAAGATATTGGGATGACGGAAGGGTTTGACGAAGAAATTTCTGCGGATATGGAAGAGGGTGGTGTGGAGGTTGAAGAGGTCGTCGAGGAAGTTGAAGAAGAGGTCGTCGAGGAGGCTGAAGAAGAGGTTGTCGAGGAGGTTGAAGAAGAGGTTGTCGAGGAGGTTGAAGAAGAGGTTGTCGAGGAGGCTGAAGAAGAGGTTGTCGAGGAAATTGCTGTAGAAAGAGAAGCGTACATGCAGAAAGGGGAGGATGTTCTGGAGGAAGGGGACGAGGAAGAGGTCGAGGCTGAGGAAGAGAAGTCTTCCAAGTGGACATTAGCATTGCCGTCGGCAAAGTTAGGCTGGATTGCAACGGCTTTGCTTGGGATATCTCTTGTGGCGGGGGTGGTCGGTCCGACGCAGTGGTGGGCGTATCAATGGTTTGATTTCAACAGTTCATTTCGGTTGACG
>JADGCQ010000125.1 GCA_015228925.1 Magnetococcales bacterium
TGAATATTCAAACTAAAGCCAATTTCCAAAAAAAGAAAAAGAAGCAATAAAAGAATCAATGATCGCGTGTGAGAATATGTACTCATAATGATGAATACCTTACAAATGCATACATGTCAATCGTGACATTTAATTTTGAAACAGTATCTTTATCGTTATCGTTATATTCATCTTGATTTTGAATGTCGATCATATCCACAACAAGCAACTTTGGATATCTCTCTAACCCATCAACAATATTCCTTATGGAGGCCAGGTCAGTGATCATTTGTATCTTTACACCAATGCGTTGAAATCCATTTTCATCTTCTAAACGGATAATTTGTGAACTTTTCTGTGTGCTTTTGTTGGAAAAGATCAAAATTTTAATGATTGCCTGTAGCTTTGACGCTACAACCGATGCACTATTTTCATTGAAAGTCTGTAAGCTCTGTTTGCTTGAGGCACGTAATTCTGAATAAATTTTTTCCAGATTTTCCGTTTGGTCAGAAACTTGTTTATAATTATTTAATAGTACTAATTTGTCATCAATCTGCTCTTGCTGATCGTTGAATCTATTCCAATAAGGTATGACAAGAACCGACCAAAATAATTTTACGAATAGCAATAAAATTACAACGGCAATAAGTCGGCTCATCGTTGGAGTCGTTTTCATCTTTCAGTCGTTCTCTTTTGTTCAAGCTGGAACGAAAATTTAAATCTTTCTCGCTCTAATTTAGGATCTCTGACAAAGGACGAGCTTTGTACAACATCTGTGAAAGTATTTGATCTTTCAATTATCTCTATCAAGTTTGATGCCGATTTGGCATAACCTGAAATTTTTATGGAAGTTCTCGAAACACCCAATCGCACCAACCAGGTATCATCGGGCATGATTTTCGTAAGATCTTCTAAGACTTCTGCAAAGGTCGGGAGATTATTTTTGTATTCTGAAAAAAATTTGCTTTCAGATACGAGATGATTTATTTTGTCGCGAACAATCATTGATCTTTCCGCTTTGATTCTAATCTGATCAACCTGACGATTTACCTTCTGTAAAGTTTGATATTGATGAAACATGGGAAATAAAATAACTCCAGCCAAAAGACTTGGGACAAGCATACTCTGAATCCAATTGATTGACCTAAACCTAGATGGACGAATATTTTGTGCATGTTTCAAGAAATTAAATTTTGTCTGCTTCGATGCATCATCCCCAACCAAATCGACTTGATCAGGTTCTACCCCCCAGCTTCGGCCTAACTCTACAAACTCTAAAATAGTTTTTTTGGGCACCATGGCCATTTGGATATCGATGGTCCCCTTTTCGGAGTTTTTGCCACAAATACGATAATCAAGCCACAGCTCATCTGGTCGAAAAGGGGTCAGCTTTTCTAACTCAAAAAATAGTGCCTCTTCTAAATTATTTTCCATAATTTTTGGAAAATCTGGCAAAATCCTAACCATGGTCTTCGCTTCGGGTATGCGAAATATAATTTGATTGGCTTTCTGCTGTCTAATAATTTTTTTAATGGCATTTCGGATGTTATCCGAATTCTGGTAGGAGGATTCAATCTGTGCCAAATCTTTAAAGCCTTCACCCTGAAAACGACCAATTCTTATTTCAGTATCCAACACATCAATAACCAAACAATTAGATCCTGTTTTCAACATACCATAAATTTTTGCAGGAATCAAAGAAGATAACTCTCCTATCCACCAAGAAAAAAAGCGACTCAACTCGTTCTGTAAATAGATTTTTGAAATTTCCATGATTTACTTTTTTAGGATTGTTCTGTCAGCACAAGTACTGACATTGTTGTCGAATTTACACGCTGAATCCATTTGGATACGGTGTGCTACTGTCAGTTCTGGCCACACTCGTTCATCCCCATCAGGGAAATGAACAGTTACTGATATCAAAAAAGGAAGCTGTTTTTTATTTACCCATTCTTCCAACCAAACCGGTTCAGTGTCAGCGTCTTCTGAGCCAAAATATCGAAACTCAATATCTTCAATATTTTCCAATAAAATAAATTTTTCCGGTTCTACCTCTTCATCTTTCTTGGTGTAAAATATTGGTTTCCATATTAATTCCATATCTTTACGGTCTTGTTTTTCCTCCTTTACTCCAATAGAAAGATCATAGAAAGGGGCCTTTCCTAAATAGGTCTGCATGGGTGCTACAAACGAAACCAAATGAGACTCTCCATGGAAGGCAACGCGCCCCTCTCCTTTTTCATCTAACCGCCATTGCGGATACGCCTCTTCAAGCCGACCTCGCAAAAAATATTGGATGGAAGATATTTGACCGACCTGATCTAATTTTTTTTCACCAGCGACCCAGGCCCCTACACTAAATCGCAAGTCAACGTACATAAATGAGGCCATCAATCCTGTAATCGTAATGGCTACCAGCAATTCAATGAGGGAAAAGCCACACAGAGATTCTCTCTTTCCTGTATTTCCGTGGCCCAAGGGGGAACCATTCAGATCCCCTCGCTTTTGGAAACGATCAAGAAAAAAAAGGGGTCTGGGGAATTGCCCCCAGGGTTTTGTCAACCCCAAGGGAGAAAAATTCACGACAGTTTCCCCAATCGAACAGTCGTCAGAGAAACGGATTGTTCTTTTTGTCCTGGATCAATCCACTGAACCGTCACATCAACCTGAAACAGGGCAAAAGACTGCTTTTCTGAAAACGGTTCCTCACTCTCACGAGGTGCGATCCGAAGGTGCCACTGAAACTGTTGAACATCTCCTGAATACTTACCTTCAACCAGAGGTATTTCAAAGCCAACCACCGCCAATCTGGATTCTGCTATATGAACGGCCTCTCGATAATTCACAGTCATTTCGACATTTTGTAGATTGGTTGAAAAGCCCTGAAATAGCGGAATCATGGCAATGGTCATAATGAAAAAAGAAACCAGGATCTCAATGAGCGTAAATCCATGATCATTCTTTTGCGATTGTGTCCACATTGACTCTTACCCGACCTGTTAGCCAATCAACGATGACAAAGTTAGACCAATCATCTAATTTAAAAATAAGTTGGCCACCAGAAGATCCCCCATCTGGGAAAAAGCGTATTCTTGCGCTTACCTCATCGATCTGTTCGGATTCTGGCGTTGTTAATTGTACCGAAATTTCATCAGGAAACGGTTCATACTTTCCCTCATTTCCCATTCGGAACCATTTCTCTTGCGTATTGATTGTCACGACCGTTTCACTGTTTGTTATTATGGATAATTTTTGTGCCTGCCTCAAAAAAACTGATGACTTCTTGGTTGCTTCCTCCAAACGTAAACTGGGAATGACCGCCAAAAGTAGCGGTGGCGTCAGTAATGTCAACATCCCCAAAATGGTCAGGGAAAACAAAATCTCAAGGAGGGTAAACCCACGATAATACACCGGAAATCTACCAGTTGGTAATATCCTGATTATCATCATCACCACCCTCTTGACCATCTGCTCCTAAAGAGTAAAGGTCATAGCCTTTTTTATTGTGCTTTCCAGGAAATGTGTAGGCGTAGAAGTTACCCCATGGATCTGTCAAATATTGTTCTTTTTTAACATACGGCCCCCTCCACCGACTGCCGGCATCGGCTGGGGCTTTTACCATGGCATTGAGTCCCTCATCTTGGCTTGGATACCGGCCAACATTCAGGCGATACAAATCAAGACTTGCTCCAAGATTTTCAATTTGAATCGCCGATGTATCTCGCTTGGCAGCTCTCATCTGTTCGAAAAGATTGGGAGCGGCAATGCTGATGAGCAGTCCAAGAATGACCAGCACGACCAACAGTTCTAACAGGGTGAATCCGTCTTTTATGCTTCTGTTCATATCCATTCCCTCATGATTTTTATTTTATTTATCTAAAAAGCAAGTTTGTTTACGCTTAATACGGTTGTTAAAATAGAGACAACAATCAAGCCTACCAATAACCCCATAATAATTGTAATGATGGGTGTCAATAATGCCATCAACTGTTCCACTCCTGACTCAACTTCTTTTTCATAGATATCAGACAACCTTTCCAACATCTCACTCATTTTCCCGGTCTCTTCTCCAATTCGAAGAAGTTGAATGGCACGGGGCGGGAATATTTTTTTCTCTTCCAAAGCGTTGGAAAGCAACTGCCCCTTGTTTACCTGCGTAGAAACTTCAGTCAAAGCAGAGATGACAACCATATTTCCGACTGATTTTGTGGCCATGGAGAGGGCTTGCATGGTTTCGACACCATTTTTCAAAAGTGTTCCAAACATGCGGCAAAAACGAGCGACCTCAAATTTAGTCACAACATCACCAACCAAGAAACTCTTTAACAAGAGACCGTGCCAATAATAACGAAAACGGGCTTTCCTCATGGCTATTTTGATTCCAACCACCAAACACAAAATAAACAATATTCCGTGTTTTCCGTACTCTCTGAAATAGTAACTAACAATCAGCAATATTCTTGTCATTAATGGGAGTGAGTTCCCCGCATCTTCGAAAAGTGATTTAAACTGAGGTAGCACCACGCCAAACAAAACAGCCAATGAAACCCCCATCATTGCCAGCATAAAGATGGGATAGACCAAGGCGGATTTCGTTCTTTCCTGAAGCGCAACAGAACGCTCAAGAAAAATGGCAAACTCCAGCAAAGATCGTGCAATACTGCCTCCCGTCTCACCTGCTTTGACCATATTGGTAAAAACGGGAAGAAACTCCTCTGGTTGCTTCTCCATAGCCTTTGAAAGAGTATCTCCTTCCTGAATACGCTCCATGACCTTCATCATGGCTTTTTTAACACGTTCATTCTCCGACAAATCAATCATCAACCTGATTGCGCGTGAAACGTCCATACCCGCATCTAGGAGTGTTGATAATTCATGTGCAACAAAGGCTTGATCCTTGTTTGTCAAGGATCCGCCTCTCCCCTTAAAGTGTAAAGATAATCCCTCACTGGTTGATGGAGATGAACCAATAATCACTTTGAGTGGAATCAGGCCGGTCTCTTGAAGCTGTCGCGCGACTGATAGCTGATCCTTCGCCTCCAGAGAACCTTCAACGGTCTCACTGGAATCTCGTTTAATCGCTTTGTACTGAAAAATTGGCATTTTTGTTGGATTTATCCAAAAGGTTTCATTCAATTTTTAATTCTACAAAAAAAGCACTCTCATTCCCCCTGGTCGGACAGAAAGATTGAAAATTTAAGATTTGTGAGCAACCCTGAGAACTTCTGCTATCGTTGTCTCTCCAGCAAGGGCTTTTCTCAGTCCATCTTCATAGATCGTGCGCATACCATCTTGAATCGCTATTTTCTCAATTTCAGAAGCACTACCATTTTCTAAAATAATTCGCTGAATCGCATCTGAGGGAATGAGTAGCTCAGTAATATTCAATCTTCCTTTGTATCCAGTATCTTGACACCGCTTACAGCCTTCTCCTTTGAAAAGAGTCATATTCTTGGAATTTAGGGGCAAGAATCCAAGCTCTACAGCATCGCTCATGGGAATTGTATAGGAGATTTTACACCCATCACAGATTCGTCTAACCAACCGTTGCGCCAACACACCCACCAACGTTGCGGTTAACAGGTACCCCCGGATACCCATCTCCAGAAAACGAGTCACCGTTGCCGCAGCACTATTGGTGTGAAGGGTGGAAAGGACCAGGTGTCCAGTAAGTGCTGACTCTACGGCAATTTGGGCAGATTCCAAATCTCGTATCTCACCGACCATGATAATGTCTGGGTCTTGCCTAAGAAAAGAACGGAGAACCTTGGCGAAAGTCAGACCGATTTGAACTTTCACCTCAACCTGATTAACCCCTTTCAACTCATATTCAACAGGATCCTCGACTGTGAGCAATTTGCGTTCTGGCGTATTGAGTTCGGCCAAAGCACCATAAAGCGTTGTCGTTTTTCCACTGCCCGTTGGTCCAGTAACAAGTAAGATTCCATGTGGCTGGTGTAAAATCTTTCGAAATTCTCGTAGTGTATCCTCGGCAAAGCCAAGGGTATCCAAGTCCAAAACGACACTCGACTTATCCAGAATTCGCAAAACGACGGACTCTCCATAGACGGTTGGCGTGGTTGAAACACGGAAGTCAACCATATTCCCGCTGACAGCCATGCGCATTCTGCCATCCTGAGGCAAACGTCTTTCGGCAAAGTCCAGTTTTGACATGATTTTCAGACGGGAAATCACGGTAGGGGCATAATTTTTGGGAAAGGTCTCTTCGCTTTTTAACATACCATCCATGCGAAACCGAATTCTTAAACTGTCTTCAAAAGGCTCGACATGAATATCTGAAGCTTTTGTTTCAACAGCGGTTTCAATCAACCGATCAACCAGTTTAACCACAGGCCCATCGCTGGCTTGATCTTTTAAATGCTCAAGATCATCTTCAGACCACTCGTCTTTTAGAGCGTATTCCTCTTCATTTTTGGCGTTATCTTCTCCGTAGATTCTTCTCAGTGCTTCATTGATGAGTACTGGAACACCTATACGCGGATGGACAGGCTTGCCAAACTTCAAACGCAAAGCATCTAGAAAATAAGCAGAATCAATAGGATCAGAAACAGCGACCTCAAGATGGTCTGGAAAATCCGCAATGGGAAGAATCTGATTCTCGTGGAAAAAATGGAGATTAATCTCTTTATTCAAAATCGATGATATGGGATAGTCATCTTGCTTAAGGAGTGGGAGTCCGAGCAATTCAGCCAGAGCAGCGGCCATATCCGCTTCGTTGACCAGACCCAACTTTACCAAAGCCTGATCAAAACGACCTGACCCTGCTACATGAAGCCGCATGGCACGGTCGATACCACGCTGATCGATTTTTTCGTTGCGGATCAGCCATTCACCAAGGGATTGGGAAAAGAGCGTTTCGTTTCGGTTATTCCCGAGCGACTCATGATCAGGCTGTTCCTCTCTGGCGACCACATCCTCACTCATAGGCTTGATCCATACTTGAATTGGAAACGATCAAGAAGAAAAAAATTTCTGGTTGTTAAAAATTCCATACTTGGCGCATTTCGATGTTGTTTAAGAACGGGGCGGACCATACCCATAAGACCCTTTTTTTTTCTTGACCGTTTCCAAAAGCGGAGGGATCTACAGGGGTGACCGATACCCCTCCCTCACGGTTCAACAGTCAACGGAACATCCCCCGGAGAGTAGGACCGTCATCGCGTTCTTGCGACCTTGGTCCTAAACTCCAGGGGAGAACCCCTTACGATGGTCGGTGTAGGTGTGCGTCACACCCGCATGAGCGACATGCGTTTTTACTTGGGCTGGGTAACTGTATTCGTCTGAAGCGTAACCTCAGTCTGCGCAAACAGCCTGCCTTCGATCACTGCGCCAGTATTCGCGGCGATCATGGTTTTACTGAGGACGACGCCTTTAAAGTGCGAACTGGTCCCAAGAGCCACTTCGCCAGCAACCGCCCAGAAGACATTCTTGGCCAAGGCCCCGCCGACCAGTTTTACTTGTGCAGCGTTGGCTAGACTAAAGTTTTGCGACATTTGGAAGATCCAGACATCGTTCGGGCCGCCTGTGAGCGTGAGGTCGGTGGAAACCGTCACTGGCGAACTCCATTTGTAGATACCAGGAGCGATGTTGTGCCCGCCAATCTCTCCGCCACCCAGTTCCGTGGAATTGGGTGAATTGCGTCCCGCAGCGTCAGTGTAAGCAGCTTCCATGTCGCTCACAGCCATGTTCAGTAAGCTGGGGTTGATCACCGTACAGGGTAAAGGGCCAGCCTCAGTGACGGTATATACCTTTCCCACCACTTCATCGCAGGTGAGAAGGAGCGACGCACCAGTGATGGGACTCGTTCCAACATCCCCAACAACAGAGGATCGAAAAACATTGGTGATTCCAGCTTTGCTCAGAATCGCAAAGGTTCCAGCCTTGCCCAGGCTTACTGGCATCAGACTTCCGGCGGCGATAGCACTGGTGCTTGCGACTAAAAAACTTGCGAATATTGCTGAAAGTATCAACATTTTGGAATATTTTTTACTATTTATCATGATGTGTCCCTCTATAAAGCCGGATTTCTTCGTCAAAAGCGAAGGTTTACCGAACTGAATGAGTAGTAAACAAGAATGCTTACCACTTTAACATAAATATAAGGCAACGATCGGTCCAGATGGTATCCGTAGGTACTGAAAAAGTAAATGATTGATTTAACCTGGTAAACGTGATGATGAAATATTTCCGAATGATCCGAATGATTCATCCGTGTGTTTAAAACTCCAAATTTTATGTTGCATTGAACAGTTTTGGATGTACTAATTCAGAGAAAACCGGACAAACATTAACTCTCAACAGTCAGTGAGACATCCCCCGGAGAATAGGATTGTAGTCGCGTTTCCGTGACCTTGGTTCTATTCTCCAGAGGAGAACTTCTTACTATGGTTCGTGTGGGTGTGCGTCAAACCCACACGAGCAACATGCGCCTTTACTCGGGCTGGGTAACCGTATCCCTCTGATGCTTGGGCTGGGTAACCGTATCATCCCTCTGATGCTTGGGCTGGGTAACCGTATCCATCTGATGCGTGGGCTGGGTAATCGTACTCATCTGAAGCGTGACCGCAGTTTGCGCAAACAGCCTGCCTTCGACCGATGCTCCAGTGTTTACGGCGATCATGGTTTTGGCGAGGATGATGCCTTTAAAGTCCGAAGTGGTCCCAAGAGTCGCTGCGCCGGCAATCGCCCAGAACACGTTTTTGGCCAAGGCCCCGCCAACCAGTTTTACTCGTGTAGCGTTGGCCAGATTAAAGGTTTGCGACATCTGGAAAATCCAGACATCGTTCGGGCCGCCTGTGAGCGTGATATCGTTGGCAACCGTCACTGGCGAACTCCATTTGTAAATGCCAGGAGCGAAGTCTTGTCCGCCAATCTCTCCGCCACCCAGTTCCGTAAAACTTGGCGCAACTCGTCCCGCAGCGTCAGTGTAAGCAGCTTCCATGTCGTTCACAGCCACGGTCAGTAAGCTGGGGTTACTAATCGTACAGGGCAAAGGACCAGCCACGGTGACGGTGTATACTTTTCCCACCACTTCATCGCAGGTGAGAAGGAGTGCCGCACCGGTGATGGGACTTGTTCCAACATCCCCAACAACAGAAGATCGAAAAACATCGGTGATTCCAGATTTGCTCAGAATCGCAAACGTTCCAGCCTTGCCCAGATTTACTGGCATCAGATTTCCGGCGGCGATAGCACTGGCACTTGCGACCAAAGAGCCTGCAAATATTGCTGAAGATATCAACATTTTGGAATATTTTTTACTTTTTATCATGACGTGTCTCTCTATAAAGTCCGGGTTCCTCCGTCAAAAGCGAAGGTTTACCGAAGTGAATTAGTGGTAAACCAAAATGATCACCACTTCACCAATAGTATTGAGCAACTATCGAGCCAGATTGAGATATGTAGACATTTTATAGAGTAAGTTGTTGATTTAAATTGGTAAAATTGATGATTGAAATTTTTCAAAATGCCACGAATGATTCATTCGTTTGTTTCAAACCTCTAATTTCATGTTGCAGTGAACAAGTTTGGGACATCTCGCTGACTATGGTGGACCTGTATTGGTTCAGCGTGACTTGGAGATTTTGACAGTTCCCATGAGCTGGCTCATTTCAGAGCTTACATTCGGCAAATAATTGTCTTGACAATGGAGAGTCCTTCAGCGTAAGGATATATACCTACTCACGTAGTCTTCACCCACACCGACAATTGAGTAAAGAGTTCTCCTCTGGAGAGTATGGCCAAAATGCGATTGTAGCACTTCGCGACGACGACTCTGCTCTCCACCGATTTGGTGTCCATGGCACCATGATCATGAGCTTGGAAGCATACATTCCTGGAAAAGTCTGCAAGGTGAGTGGTCTGACGGTAACCGTTTAGATCCCCCCGCATTAAAATTATTGCAAAGAAAAAAGAGGTCTGGGGGATTGCCCCCAGGGTTTTGACTTTAAACAATAAAGCTTCAATTTTTACTTTTTAATTTAAACAAAGTCAAAAGCGAAGAATGAAGCTTTTTATTTAAATTCAAAAATAGAATCAAAACCCTGGGGGCAATCCCCCAGACCCCTTTTTTCTTTCAATAATTTT
>JADGCQ010000126.1 GCA_015228925.1 Magnetococcales bacterium
TTTCTTTTAATAATTTATTATTTCCGAGACACTTGGATATGCTAATTTTAAATGCAATTGCCCTGCAACTGTTTCTAACCCGATCAGAGGTGGGATAACCGATAGACCGAGGGTGCCAGAGGGGTCAGAGGGGTGGCCAAGCTTTGCAAAGACTCGGAAGGGCCAGCAAACAAATAACCACCGGGAACCATGTTGGCGCAAAGCTTGTTGACAAGGTGTTCTTGCGTATCACGGTCAAAATAGCTGAGAATATTGCGACAGAAAATAATGTCCATTTTTTCTCGAAGTCCAAAAGTTTGGTCCATAAAATTAAGTTGCCTAAAATTCACCATGGCACGTAGTTCTGGAATCACTTTGGCCAAACTTTTTCGACGATCCTTGCTTTTAAGCAGATATTTTTTTTTCAATGCATCGGGTATGGATTGAATTTTTTCCATCTCGTAAACAGCATTCCTGGCAAACTCCAGGATGGGTGCGCTGATGTCGGTGGCAAGAATTTGGGATTTAAACTGAATACCGGGATAGTGTTGCGCAAACTCGCGTAAAACCATGGCGAGCGTATAAGAATCTTCCCCAGTGGCACAACCGGCACTCCAGATATTGAGGATACGACTGATTCCAGCACCATGAATCTTGATCAATTCGGGAAGGGCGGTTTGGGCGAGAAACTCAAATTGTTGGGAATGGCGGAAAAACTTGGTTGTGTAACTGGTCATGGCATCCAGAAGCAGCACAAACTCCCGTTCGTCGTTTTCCTCGTTGCCAAAGAGAATTTCATTGTATTCCTCCAGATTGACGATTCCAAGGCTGTGCATACGCCGCTGCAATCCGCTGGCGAGGAGGCCTTTTTTGGTAATGGGCAGCATAATTCCGAAACGTTTGTGGATTTCGGTTCGGAGGCGGCTGAACATGGTTTCGTCGATAGAATGATTCATGATGGAAGGCGGGTTCCAAGGTGCCAATCCCGGTCTGGAACAGCGAGATCCACGTTAAAATCCACAATGGAAGTTTTTAAAAGTTCGTGAATGACCAAACGTCCCGAATACGGGTCAACGCCCACAAAGTCGAATCACTTCCTGTGAGAGTTTGTCTAAGGGTAATACGGTATCAACACCACCATGTTTGATGGCCTCCTTGGGCATTCCAAAAACGACACATGATTTTTCATCCTGAGCAAGATTGAAAGCACCCGCATCTTTCATTTCTTTCATTCCACGGGCACCATCGTCTCCCATTCCGGTCATAATGACGCCCACGGCATTGGC
This sequence comes from Magnetococcales bacterium, assembly GCA_015228925.1. Classification (GTDB taxonomy): domain Bacteria; phylum Pseudomonadota; class Magnetococcia; order Magnetococcales; family UBA8363; genus UBA8363. Next base: position 1,266 of record JADGCQ010000126.1, read on the forward strand.
ACCCGCATAGCGCGCGGCGGAACGGAATAAAACATCGACAGAAGGACGATGACGGCTGACGAGGGGTCCGTCTTTGATCTCGACGAAGTATCGTGCCCCACTGCGCTTGAGGATGGCATGTTTGCTGCCGGGGGCGATGAGCGCACGCCCACGAACGACGGAATCGTTATTTTCAGCCTCCTTGACGGTAATCTCGCACAGATCGTTCAGGCGGCTGGCAAATGCTTTGGTAAAATTTTCCGGCATGTGTTGCACGATAACGATCCCGGGTGCATTGACCGGCATGGACTCCAAAAAAACACGCAACGCCTCCGTCCCCCCCGTCGATGCCCCGACGATGACAATTTTTTCCGTCGTCTGGCTCATGGCTTGGTTTTTCGGGGGCGGTGGCAAAACAGCATCAGCCGTCAACTTTGGAGCAACTTTTTCGTTTTGAGGGTTCCTCAGCCTGGGACTTCGGGGAACCTGCCTAACATTGGCCATGGCCGCCGCTTTGACAGCATCGCAGATTCGAATTCGGGACTCTTCCAAAAACTCCTTGGTACCCATTTTAGGTTTGGTGATAATTTCCACCGCACCGTATTCCATAGCCTTGAGAGCGGTTTCCGATCCTTTGGTGGTCAGTGTGGAACACATGACCACGGGGATTGGATGTTGCGTCATGATTTTTTGCAGAAACGTGATGCCATCCATGCGTGGCATCTCGACATCCAGGGTGATGACATCGGGGACCAGGGTCTTGATACGTTCCGCAGCCACAAAGGGATCCTGAGCCATGCCAATGACATGGATGGCGGGATCGGATTCAAGTATTTTGGCCAGTGTCTGACGGACAACTGCCGAATCGTCAACGATCAACACATTGATTTTCTTGTTTGTCATGGTTCACTTAAACTTCATTTGTAACGGTGAGTAGACAACAGCCACGAGTGCGCTTGAAACGCCTGCGGGGTGTGGTCGCGAGAATAATGCCCTAAAGAGCCACAAGCGAAACTTGAGGATATGTCAGGGAACCATTTTTGTCCATGGGAAACAAGGTTGTGGACAGGCAAGTATCTTGTCAACACCGCCGTCGGCTGAAATTCGTCTCTGCATGTCGATTGCGCCCAGATGAGACACCTTGGGGTGCTTGCCAAGAAAAATGAGGAGGTCGGTCTCATTTTTCTAAAGGGCCACCAACCCCAATCCGATAATTTGATTAGGGTGGTGTTACATTGTGAAAAGTAGTGCCATCACAGGTTGCCCCTTTCAACGATGAAGTGACAAAGGGGAGAGAGCGAAAAAAACGCTTAAGAATGTTTATGAGATACCGATAAATTGAAAAGGTGGTGTTTAAATTGGGAGCCAGGGTCGGTTCCCTTATCAAAAAGGGCCCAAAGGAATCCAGGGAAGGGAAAATTTTGTAAGTAATTTGGACTTTGGAGAATTATCATGGCGTTAACGATCAATAACAGCATCGCGTCCATCAATGCCAGACGGCAATTGGAGAAACATACGCTTCAATTGAGCAAAACCTTTGCCCGGCTCTCTTCAGGAATGCGCATCAACACATCCAAGGATGATGCCGCCGGCATGGCGATTACCAACCGCATGGTGGCCCAGATCCGAGGTATGAATGTGGCGATTCGGAATGCCAACGATGGTATTTCGATGGCCCAGGTCGCTGAAGGTGCCCTGGATGAGACCCAAAATGCCCTGCAAAGGATGCGAGAGCTGGCTATCCAGGCTGCCAACTCAACCTATTCCAGTACCGATCGGGCCAATCTTAAGGCAGAATTTAAGCAAATGCTGGCGGAGGTTCAGCGGATATCGGCAACGACAACCTTTAACAATAACCTTCTGCTCGGTGGCAGTGCCAACGGTACCGGTAGAGGCACATCCTTCCAAGGTACCTTCCACGTAGGGGCCAATGCAGGTCAGACCATCACGATCAAATTCAGCACGCTGAACATTTCGGCCCTGGGACTGGTTACTCTTAATAATGCTGGTGATGCCACCGTAACTGCGGCCATTAGCAACCGTGCCCTTATCAGCATTGGCGTAGCCGTAAAAGCGGGTTCTGCGTTGTATCGTATCGATTCAGCTTTGGATGCGATTTCTACCTTCAGAGCATCCTTGGGGGCATTGCAAAGTCGGTTTGAGACGGTCATTTCCAGCCTTTCCAATACTGTGGAAAACACCGATGCCGCCCGTTCGCGGATTCAGGATGCCGATATTGCTACGGAAACGGCCAATTTGACCAAATACACCATCCTTCAGCAGGCTGGTGTGGCGATTTTGGCGCAAGCTAACCAACAACCAACCATTGCCTTGGCCTTGTTGGGTCGATGATTTCGACTTCTGATGCATTGAAGAATGATCATTCGGGTCGGGTTGATCTGGAGATCCATGGACAGTCCGGGCGTCACAGGAAATAGCGGATAGTGGAAACCGGGGGTTTGCACTCTTAATAGGGAATACGAACATGGCTTTGACAATCAATAACAGCATTGCTTCCATCAATGCTCGTCGGCAACTCGAAAAACATACCCTTCAATTGGGGAAGACTTTTGCACGACTCTCTTCGGGGATGCGTATCAATACGTCTCAAGATGATGCCGCCGGCATGGCGATTACCAACCGCATGGTGGCCCAGATCCGGGGTATGAATGTGGCGGTTCGGAATGCCAACGACGGCATCTCCTTGGCTCAAGTGGCCGAGGGTGCCCTGGATGAGACCCAAAATGCCCTGCAAAGGATGCGGGAACTGGCCATCCAATCTGCCAACTCGACCTATTCGAGTACTGACCGGGCTAATCTTTCGGCAGAATTTAAACAAATGCTGGCAGAAATTCAGCGGATATCGTCAACGACAACCTTCAACAATAACATTCTGCTCGGTGGTAGTGCCAGAGGTACCGGTAGAGGCACATCCTTCCAAGGTACCTTCCATGTAGGGGCGAACGCTGGTCAAACGATTACCATCAAGTTCAGTGCCATGAACATTTCTGCCCTAGGGCTGGTTAGTCTTGGTCCTACTGCTACTATTACTACAGTAACTTCTGCTATTAACCGAAATGCTAGGCTCAGCATTGGAACAGCCTCAAAAGCGGGTTCTGCGTTGTATCGTATCGATTCAGCTTTGGATGCGATTTCTACCTTCAGAGCATCCTTGGGGGCATTGCAAAGTCGGTTTGAGACGGTCATTTCCAGCCTTTCCAATACTGTGGAAAACACCGATGCCGCCCGTTCGCGGATTCAGGATGCCGATATCGCCACAGAAACGGCCAATTTGACCAAGTACACCATTCTTCAGCAGGCTGGGGTAGCAATTTTAGCGCAAGCCAACCAGCAACCGACGATTGCCCTGGCCTTGTTGGGTCGATGAGAGAGAGGGTAATCTGAGCGTGTCCCCCGGTCAAACCGGGGGACTTTTCTTGTACATGTCAGAAAAATAGTCGTATTCCCAATGGATTGTTTCCTTGGCAAAAGTGCCATGAGCTATGAATTCCTCTGCGCCTATGGATAAGGCCACCGTCCATGCCATTGCCGAAGAACTGGTTGGCGGACATGTGGAACAGTGTCAGCGGATCACGGCTGGTGGCAACAGCCGTCTTTTCCGCTTAGAGACCGCTTCGGGTTTATACGCACTTAAATTTTACCGAACCTCGCGCCACGATCCACGCGATCGTCAGGAGACGGAAGCGTTGGCGTTGCGTTTTCTGGGAGAGCATGGCTTGCGTTGTATTCCACGCCTTTTGGCCGTAAACCGCACAAAGGGCTGTTCGCTACTGGAATGGATCGAGGGCCAACCGACGGGCAGTATCGGAACAAAAGAGATTGGCCAAGTGCTGCAATGGGTCGAGGCGTTGCACAGCCTACGCCGTTGGGCCGAACCGGGAAGGCTCCCTTGGGCTTCTGACGCCTGTTGTTGTGGTGCTGCCCTGGAGGCGCAGGTCATCAAGCGTCATGCCCGGTTATTGCCGGTTTTGCCGTCCCATTGGGAACTTGCCGACTTCATCCGAGAATATTTTACATCAGCCATGAAGGAGCAGCTTGCTTACGCCCGCGAAATCTACCAAAAAAGAGGACTCAATTTTGTCGGCGAACTTCCCCTGTCGTGGCGAACCCTGAGTTCCTCGGACTTCGGATTCCACAACACCCTAAAAAAATCGGGAGGTAATCTGATCTTTCTCGATTTTGAATATTTTGGTTGGGACGATCCGGTTAAATTGACCGCCGATTTTCTCCTGCATCCTGGGATGAACCTTGCCGAATGTTATCCCGAAGGGCGACAACAGTTCTTTGATGGTGTGATACAACTATTCAAGGATGATCCACACTTTAGGTTTCGCCTGGAAGCTCTCTTCCCCCTGATAGGACTCATCTGGGTCTTGATTTTGCTCAACGAGTTCATTCCTGAGGGGTGGAATCAACGATGCTTTGCCGACGATGGCCGTGACCGCACCAAAGTACAAAAACAGCAGTTGCTCAAGGCTAAAAATCTCCTGAACCACCTTCAGGTCAATGATTGGAAACATCCTCCACCTGAGAGTTGATTTCCATACGGCAAAGGATACCAACTTATTGAAAGCCATAACAATTCTGAAACACCACCCCTCCTCCAACCAAGGAAACAAATTTCCCTGGATTGTTAGCCAATACATGGATAAAGTGTCTCATGGTGGTATCGCCTTTCTCTTCCCTCTGGTCGTTTACCGTAACCCAATTATACGGGAAAAGGCATAGAATGACTCGGAACAATGCTATCAATTCCGAGAATCCGATGTTTTTCTGGAGTTTTGCAAGTCCCTCTATATGAAAGTGGATTACAGATAAATTGTTTGCATTTTCAGCCTGAACGATGTTTTGAGGAGGGTCAGGCGTTGTCCCAAGTGGCTATTTTCTTTCACCATAACCCTTCAAGGGAGACCCGGCAATGAAAGATCCCTACGCCATCGATAGCCACAAGATGATCTATCATCCCAAACGAACCGCCGAGGTTCTGGAAGCGGGGGACAACTGGGAGAAAGCGCGGTCGGTTTATCCGATTTATGTGGAGATCTCCCCCATTGGCACCTGCAATCACCGCTGCCGCTTCTGCGCAGTGGATTATGTGGGGTACAAGCCTGACCGGCTTCGACTGCCCATCATGGCTCAACGGCTTCCGGAAATGGCCCAACTCGGCGTCAAGAGCGTCAACTTCGCAGGAGAAGGGGAACCTTTTCTGAACAAGAACCTGGGTGCCATGATCCTCATCGCCCGGGACAGCGGCTTGGACGTCTCGTTGACCACCAACGCCTCCATCATGCCAAAAACGTTTCCGGCGGAAGTTCTGTGGGCACTCAGTTGGCTCAAGGTCTCCATCAACGCCGGTGCTGCGGAAACCTACGCCCACATACATCAGACCAGACCGGAGGATTTTGACCGGGTCTTGGACAACATGCGTGCCATGGTTCAAGCCAAACGGGCGATGAACCTTTCATGCACCTTGGGGGCGCAGTCGCTGCTGCTGCCAGATAACGTCGGGGAGATGGAACAACTTGCCGATATCTGCAAGGAGATCGGCATGGATTACTTGGTGATCAAGCCCTACTCTCAGCACCTATCCAGCGGAAACCGTGAATACGCCAAAATTGACTATAACCACTATTTTGCAGTGGGAGAACTGTTAAGAGAGAAGAGTGATGACCATTTTTCCCTCATCTTTCGCGAAGAATCCATGCGCTTGGCCACGGATGAGATCCGGTACGACACATGCTACGCCACTCCCTACCTGTGGGCGCACATCATGGCCAACGGCGTCGTATCCGGTTGCAGTGCCTTCTTGCTGGATGATCGCTTCGAGTACGGCGATATAAACCAGAATAATTTCCAGGAGATATGGGAGGGTGAACGGCGAAAGGAGGGGCTGAGATTTGTCCGGGAGGCATTGGACATCACCCAATGTCGGCAGAATTGCCGCATGGACAAGGTAAACCGTTATCTTCACGCCATTCAGATCAAAGTGCCGATGATGATGAACTTTATCCCCAACATTTTTGAACCGTGACCATCTGAGGCAAAATATTAGTACATCGCCTGACTTCAGAGTTCCAAGAATTTGACGTAACAGCTCACGGTTCGCTCATTTTTTATCCTGGTTCTGACGAATGCCATCCCAAATCTACATAAACCCAAGGAGGTATGTCGAGCAGTGCCAATATTTTCTTCTGGCTCGCAGACAATGCCGTTATGATCGCCCTCTCGTCTTTTCCATCAAGAAAGCAAGTTAGAGTTATCCCGCGAAATACCTTGAGCATCATTTCATCCGTTGGGTTGGCTGTGTTCCGTTTGGGATTCCCTGGATACAAACCCGAAAGTTTCTCACCAGATTGACGAAGCCTCTCGCGGACGTAATATTCCAAGAGGATAAGAATTCGCAACGCTATGGTCAAAAGCCGGATGAGACCTTTGATCCGTATTGATGACGTTTATGGGGAATGCCAGCCATGGCCGAAAAGAATTTCGACGGTGGCGGGGAGACGGGGGAAAGTCGTGGAATGGCGGGATTGATAAAGGTGCTGCAACTGGGTGAAATATCCTTTGGGCGTCAGGGCGTTGTGCTGTTCGATATGCGGATTGCAGCCACCCAGGGAGCGCAGGTGGTGCAATAAGGTTTGGACATCGACAAACGTGGGGTGAATAATCTCCCGATCCACGACCGGCAAACGAAAACCAAGGCGCAGGAGTGTATCACCCAACACATGAACCGATGGAAATTCAGGGATGCGTGGCCATAGGCGATGCCAGCGTTGTTGGTCCAGCTCCGCTAGGCATGTGCGTAATTCGATCAATGTTTGGGCACCTGGAATCGTAAACAAAAAAACTCCGTCGGGTTTGAGTACCCGCCGTATTTCGCGAAACTGTTCCCTTGGACTGCCACCCCAGTGCAATGCCATGTTGGATAATACCCCATCGAAGGTGTCGTTGGGAAAGGGCAAGCGCAAAGGATGGGAACACAACACCCCAGGCTTTTTTGTAAAAAGGCCAAACCGCCGGTTTCTTTGTTGAATGTTCTCCGCACAACTTTCGGCAAACGTTGCCGAAACAATGCGTGTTTTTCCCTTGTTCAACCGTTTTAACGCTTCGCGGAACAAGCCGCTCCGGCATCCCAAATCCAGGATGATCTTGGGTTGCACGCGGATTTCCCCCAGACGTGAGGCCAGTAATTCGCCCGTATGCGACAACAACGTGTTTTCAAAGGGGCTGGAACCCTTTTTCCCCGTTCGTTGCCAAGCACGTCTGACCCGATCAAAATCCAGGGGGGGACTTTGGGTGTCCAAAACTTCGGGAACAGAGCAACAATCAGATTGTATGGGGATTGTGGGCATCATTTGGTTTGGGACGTAGACAGCCGATGAAAAGAATTGCCATAATCGACTATGTTCCAAAACCACGGTCTTATGAAAGGGTTTCCCTTGCGTGATGGGCGAAAAGCTCCTTGCTTGTTACAGATGGACGCGATACATTGTATCTCAACGAGGAGAAAAAACCGCTATGGCTACCACCACGATGGTTCACGTTCGTATAGACGAACAAATCAAAGCGCAGGCTACAGAGACTTTGGCCACAATGGGTTTGACCGTATCTGACGCTGTTCGGGTGTTTTTAATGCGTGTCGTTGCCGATAAACAAATGCCGTTTGCGCTTAAGGTGCCGAACACCGACACCCGTGTGGCAATGGCTGAGGCTGACGAAATTGTAGGCACGCACCACGCCCGTTTTGGCACTGCTTCTGAATTGTTCGATGACATCGAAAAAAACAACTGCAAGTAAACGCACCTCGCTGCCGCGTGCGGCGGACTACACAAAATCTTTCCTTAAGGACTGGGAACGGTTGTCTCGGGCTGGACGATATGATCTGAACCGACTTAAGGAGGCAATGCTGCTACTGATTGCCAACGATGGTCCGATGGAGCCGAAATGGCTTGATCACCCGTTGGGTGGCCATTGGAAAGGGCATCGTGAGTGCCATATTGGAGGCGATTTTCTGCTGACGTACAAACTTGATGACAGCGAAAAACGCGGTGTGATCGTGTTCGTGCGCACAGGAACACACGCAGAGTTGTTTGAATAGGGATCTGTCGGAATTAAAATCACGACATCATGAAAGGGTTTCCCTTGCGTATTGGAAATATCATTTCCACATTTCAACCGCTGGCACGGGAGATCTTGAATATTTTGTTTCCTGGGTTTTGTCCCGTCTGCAATATTCCCGTTTTAAGTCCGCAATTTCTCTGTGAAAACTGTACCGCAGCTTTACCACCCATGCCGGAAAATTATTGTCTACATTGCGGCATGGCCACGGGTCAACCGATGTTGGGTTGTGGTTCCTGTCTGCTTGTGGAGGATCGACCAGACCGGGTTTATTTCCCTTTTTTATACCAGGAACCTTTGAATCACCTGGTTGTGCGATATAAATTCAGTGACCATACCGAGTGGGCGGGACATCTGGGAGAACTGGCCATGGAGCGGGTAGGCCATCTGCTGGTTTGGGAAGACCTGGAGTTGGTCATTCCCGTCCCTCTGCATCCCTTGCGCCTGTTATGGCGAGGTTATAACCAAGCGGCGTTGCTGGCAGGGGCCATGGCCGATAAACTTCACAAACCCCTGGTGACCAATGGTTTGCGTCGTGTCAAAAGGGTAAAGAAGAAAAGGGGGGGGCCTATCGGCTGTCACTGGACGAGTCTGTTGGGC
>JADGCQ010000127.1 GCA_015228925.1 Magnetococcales bacterium
AGATCGGTCGCCGTCATATCTTCATGACAGGAGACGGTAATCAATGGCCTCTGAAGACGCCACGCCATATATTCGACAAAACGGGTTTTCCCACACCCTGTCGGACCTTTGAGAAGTATCGGCAACCGATTATCATAAGCCGCCAAGAATAACGATACCTCATCCCCTGAGGCTTGATAATGCGGTTCCTCCCGCAAAAAATTTTCTTCGGGGGCGATCCATCGTGATCCGTTCATAGTGTCTCCCAATGACAAACTCACTCAACACCAACAAGCGACAGGATGCCCCATGAAGTCAAGAAATTTTCCAGCCATACCCATTATCGAAGCCCACAGCCATCGGATTGTCGGCAGCTTTTGTTCCACTATGGACGCCGTATCCCAAGAGGAACTGGCCGCCCTGACCCAACTCAGGGAATTGACCACACAAGCCAGGGACATCAAAGCCCTGATCAGAAACAATCCCCCGGAAACAGAAAAGATTTCTCTGGAAAAACGCTTGAAAGAGTTACGCGCCGAAGCCGCCTCTTGGCAAGAAAAACGGCGGCAGGCAACCCATGAAAAAAATGTCCGCCTCGGCCACACCATTCTCCCCGTGGAAGAGGATCATCCCCCCACCCCATGACTTACATGGCATGAAGCAGATATTGAATGATAAAAGCGGTATCAAAGGCCAACTGCCCGGTAAACCCGTATGTTTCCCGGATCATGCCAAGCAATTTGTCGGGATTGGTGCGCGTCGCCTGGGGAATTTCACTGAGCCACGCCACAATTTTCTCCCGTCCATGGATACGAATCACGGCATCCACCCAAGACTTCGAGAAATAACCGGGATCCTGAGCATGGAGTTTCACCCCCATCAGGACCAACGTTTTCAACTCGTCTTTGGTAAACCGCCGCAAACCCGCCGCATCGGCCAAATGGGCGGAAATATTGTCCACATACCCCTCTACCGTCGCCCCACACACATTGGAAGAGACTTCAAAAGAGAGACCCGTGCGCGCAATCTGATTGGGATCAACACCCACAAGCTTGCTTTTGAGGATCGCCCCCGCATCCAAGAAAACATGACGCAATTCACCATCAAAATTTTCTTTCACCATCACCGAATGGACCGTGCTGGAATTGGTATATTCATCCAACACGGCATTGTAATGATAATACCGTATCTCTCCCAGAGGGCGATTTTCATGATCCAAATAAGTGATCCTGACCAGAATCCACGCCCGATCATCCTCCCCCCCCATGGCATAAAGCGGGGTGATATCCGCCGAGAGCCGCATAATTTTTTTGTCGATGATGCGTTGAACGCTGACCGGACGCTGGCCACTGTCAAAATGAAGATACAGCATCCCATTGCTGATTTCAGCCAACTGCGGACCAGATCCCCCAGATCCCCCAGATCCCTTAGACCCGCGAACCGCCGCCTTGGCCGCCGTAGCTTCAATCTCTTGGGAGATTTCCGCAAACAGCTTATGTCCCTCCTGGACCCCCTTGTCGTCTTTTGACGTTATCGGAGTTTTCTGGGAAGGCCCATCCAGATTGATGCATGAATTCTGGTTAGGGACCAACGACCACCCTTCCCCAATATCGGGACCGTCAGGCCGATCAAAATTTTCAACAAATTTTTCTTCAGCCTGCAAGAAACCAGGAATCAAAAAAAACAAAACCAGACACACCCGTGCCAAACCAGCACCGGCTCTGATCAACGCTGACCGTGGCAAACGTGGGTTACGCTTCATCGTGATAACTTCAACCCTGCCCAATGTCACATTGCATAACGGTACTGATTATAAAAATGCAGCACCTTGGCCACATAACGTTTTGTTTCCGGGTAAGGAGGGACAACATTCCCATATTTCCTCACCGCCCCCTCTCCCGCATTGTAAGCGGCCAAAGAGAGCGTCAAATCATTGTCGAACGAGGACAGCAGATCCCGTAAGAACCGTGCCCCCGCATGAATATTGGCACCGGGATCCAACCGATTCTTGACGCCATACCGTTTGGCAGTTTCGGGCATCAATTGCATCAACCCCACCGCCCCTTTGCGCGATACCGCCAGTGGATCAAAGGCAGATTCGGCACGGATCACCGCTTTCAGGAGGGCATCGTTAATTCCGGTACGCCGCGATGCTTCACGAATAATCCCCACATAAGGTTCAACAGAATGCCTTGTGGCATCATACACACTACCAAGCGGACCAGCCTTATAATTTTTTCCAATCCCCACCGTATCCTTGCGCTCGACACGCCGCTGATACGGTTGGGTGCGCATGAGCAATTGATAACGGGGATCCGAGGGTCTATCCGTCAAATGGACCACACCCCGGGCGTCAACATACGTATAGATATCGGCCCAGGCCAAGCCATGGACTAAGAACACGGCGACCATGGCCACACCACCCACTTGCGACAGAATTCTTGATCTTTTTTTGAAAGAGCAATACGTCATCTGATCTCAATAATGGTTGTTTCAACCCGAAATGGAAAACGTCCTCACTTTGAGAAAGCAATGGTATGCGATTATTTTGCCATAAAGTCTTCAGGATAAAATTTTCCCTCCCGACCTTGCGCCTGAACGAGAAAACGGAGGGCGATTCCATCCCTACCGATACGCACCACTTCGCACGGAAACCGCAGTGATGCCCCCTCCGTGGGATTATCTGGAGCCAACCCGACATCCCCCTCTTCACCCGCCACCAACCCAAACGGACGATCATGGGTGACCAGAAACAGCCCTCGCGTACTCATATCCTTGAGCGTCCCCTGGACCACCGCACCGTTTTCCAACACCAAGGTCACGCGCACATGGATTGGAAATCGGGGAACATCGCGTTCATTCTGTTCAGCAAGTCTTTTTTTATCACCAAACAAACGGGAAAACATCAGCCTAACTTGCGCACGATAAAATCGCGCACCGGGTCCACGTTTGCCGGTAAAATCTGACAACGGCGCGGTCGTTGTTCCAACCCTTCGAACACGGCGGGCCGTTGCGGCAGATGCCCGATCGCCTGTTTCACGGCATCGCCAAACTTGGCCGGATGCGCCGTAGCCAAGCAGACCATGCCTGGCGTTGTCATGGCCGCCGCGACCCCGACAGCCGTATGGGGATCGAGAATATATCCACTATCCCGGTAGACGGTACGGATCGTCGCCAAGGTCTCTTCTTCACCAACGGCCACGGCCCGAAACTCATCCATGCCGTCAAGAAACCGTCCTGGAACCTCAAAGCCACCTTCGGTATCCAACGCCGCCATTTTTTCCCGCACGGCATCGGAATTTTCCTGCAACAAATAGTACAGATACCGCTCAAAGTTTGAGGAGACCTGAATATCCATCGACGGACTGAATGTTGGAAAGACCTCCCCAATCCGATAACTGCCGGTCGCGAAGAACCGCGTCAAGATATCGTTACGATTGGTCGCCAACAACAACCTTCCCATAGGCAATCCCATCCGTTTGGCGACATATCCAGCAAAAACGTCGCCAAAGTTTCCCGTCGGGACTGAAAATTCCACCGTCCGCCCCCAATCCCCCCCCCATTCACCCTGGAACAGACGGCCCCAGGCATAAAAATAATAGACCACCTGCGCCACGATTCTGGCCCAGTTGATGGAATTGACGGCCCCCAGGGAATATTTATTTTTGAAGTCCAGATCGTTGAACAAGCGTTTGACAATCGCCTGTCCATCATCAAACGTCCCCTGGATCGCAATATTATGAACATTAGCATCCAGGACCGTCGTCATCTGGCATTCCTGGATGGTAGAGACCCGCCCATGGGGATGGATAATAAAAATTTCCATCCCCGCCTTACCCCGTACCCCATGGATAGCGGCGGAACCGGTATCTCCCGAGGTAGCCCCAAGAATGTTCAGCCGTCCCCCATCGCGCTGAAGGAGGTATTCAAACAAATTTCCCAAAAACTGTAACGCGACATCTTTGAACGCGAGCGTCGGCCCATGGAACAATTCCAGAATATGATGGCGGCCAACTTTGACGACCGGGGTGATTTCAGGATGCGCGAAGGTGCGAAACGCCTCGCGCACCAACCGGTCCAAATCTTTGCGGGGAATATCTTCTTCGGCAACGAACAGCGCGATAATCTCCGAAGCCAAGGGGACAAACGCAAGGTCTGCCCAACGTTTGAGTGTCGCCGTGGAGACGGTTGGAATCCTTTCGGGCAGCAACAATCCACCATCGGTTGCCAAACCCATCATGACCGCCTGAGAGAAAGGGATCGGCGCAACGCCTCCCCGCGTGCTGATATACCTCACTGTGCAACTCCTTATCCTGATGGCACCTTGGCGGATACGGACAGTTCCCGCAGATCTTCGGATCCTTTGTTAAGCAAACGCAACCCTGTGGCAAACTTGGAATGCCGGGAAGGAGTCAGGTGATAACGGTGCCGCAGCATTTGCGAGAACCGGAGCATGGCATCGGTAGCACCCGCTTTACACTCAAGTTCGACTTCAAACAGAGGGAGTATTTTTCCTCCGGCCCGGATCTCCCCCTGATCCAATGCCAATTCCACCAAACATTTTTCGTCCAAGGTGATCATCAAGGTTCGCCGTAGAAAGGCTGTTTCCACCAACGGAGTGAGGAACTCTCCTCCTGGGGCGACCGTCAAGGCTTGATGACGCAAATCGCCATCCGGCAACAGCGACAGACGATCCACTGGATGATCGATCATTTGTTCCCATTCATCACGGACGCTAAAACCATCGACGATTTCACCTTCTCCCTTCAAACAGGCGAGCCAACGGCCACTTTTGGTATCGACCCGGAAACGGAAACCAAATCGATGTTGAAGGAGGGCACGATCCGGGGTATCGACGTAGGTGGAGACCAAGGATTTGGAGGTCCATAGGGGATCATTTTTTCGCGCCGCGATGTCAGGATCCTGAGAAATCTGTTCCAGCGTCGCCGCATCGTGCGCGGTCAATTTGACTTCTTGTTCCAATATCGCAGACTTTGCCGTCATGCGCCGTTCCTTTAAGGTTGGATCTCGTCAACCACGTTTCACCGGATACCCTTGACTTTCCCAATGGAGCATCCCGCCGGCGACATTATAGACTTTTTCCATACCCAGCCGTTTCAAGGCGACAGACCCCATGAGAGAGCGACTTCCACTGCGACAGATCACCGCGATATCGTTATCTTTTGCCACTTTTTTCATCTCATCGCCCTTGCTGCTCAAACTACCCAGGGGATACGAACGGGCCTGACCGACGTGACCACCGGCGAACTCGGCTGGGGTACGGACATCGATCAAGAGGATCGGACGTGCGGAGGCCAGACGTTGCGACAGTTCGTGGACGCTCATGGATCCGATCCGATAATAATAGGCCAACACCGGACCGCGCAACACGAATGCCAAAAAAAGCACCATCATCAAGATTGTCGTACCATTTTCCTGCAACCATGCCATGGCCCATTCTCCGTCAAGATTTCACGCACGCATCGTTTTTTTTAGGGAGTACAAAAAATAGATTTGGTCAACTCAAGCAATTCCAACACTTTGCAATCCCCCACCCGGTAGAACACCTGGTTGGCTTCCCGCCTGGAAGAGAGGATATGTTTATCACGCATGATGGTCAGGTGTTGGGAGACATTGGACTGGGTGGTTCCCACCGCCTCCACGAGATCCTGGACACTGAGTTCCTTATCGTTCAAGGCGACCAGCACCTTTAATCGGAGTGGATGGGCCAAAGCCTTCATACAACGCGCCACTTTTTCTATGTTATTTTGTTCAAAATCAACGGGCACGCTCTCATCCTTCTTTGGGGTGGGAACACACGACTGCACCATAGCTTTTTCACGCACAGGCTGGATTATCAGCTTTTTCTAATAATAAGAAAGTTTGGATATGGCGTCAACATTTCCATTCAGGGCCATTGCATTCAGATGCGGTGATCGTGCGGTGCTGCCCCGACCGAAATTCCCATCCATCCCGATGTTATTCCCAACATGGTGATCCATCGGGTTGGCGATGAGTGGTGCTGGATTGAAGCGAGACACGGCTGCGGATTTCCACGACAATCGGAGGTGGAACTGGGGTTCGGTGGTTACCGTACCCCCAACTCTCTCGTCAGCCCAACCTCCGGGCATCGCTGTTAGCGGCAAAAATGCGACCCGGAATTAGGGGCTAGGGAGGGAGAGTTGCGTATTGTGTCCCCCAGAATTCCCTGAATTCAGAGAAGCACAACTATAATGCCTTGCAACCAGTTTTAAGTAAGATAACATGGTGGTTGAGGGTGCTTGGCTGTCGAAGAATATGGTTTGGAGAAATTCTGTGGGTAAAGATTCCAAAATCGATTGGACTCACCATACGTTCAACCCGTGGTGGGGTTGTGCCAAAGTATCGGCGGGTTGCGCCAATTGTTACGCTGAAGTTTGGGCCGCCAGAGTAGGCATGAAATGCTGGGGTGTGAATGGTCAGCGGCGTTTCTTCGGAGATTCCCACTGGCACCAGCCGATGCTGTGGAACCGGAGGGCTGCGCACTTAAAAGAAAGGCAAAAGGTGTTTTGTTCGTCCATGGCAGACGTGTTTGAAGCTCGGAAGGACTTGGACCCGTGGCGAGAAAAACTCTGGGGCCTGATCGCTGCAACGCCGTGGTTGGATTGGCTGTTAGTTACCAAGCGACATAGCCATGTGCTGGAGATGGCACCATGGAAAACCGAGTGGCCGTCTAATGTCTGGCTTGGAATGACCGCCGAAGACCAAGAATGCGCTGCTCGTCGGCTGCCTTTATTGCTTAAAATTCCAGCCAAGGTCCGGTTTATATCTTGTGAGCCTTTAGTAGGTCCATTAGACGTCAGACCGTGGGTTGGCTCAGGCGGAGTGGATTGGATCATTGTCGGCGGCGAGAGCGGAGCAAGGGCGAGGAGAATGCAGTCAGAATGGGTGGAACAGATCCAAAGTCAGTGCCAAAAGGCCAATACCGCATTTTTCTTCAAACAATGGGGAGTCTTTGGCGCAGATGGATTGCGCCGATCCAAAAAGAAAAATGGAAATCTGTTCCAGGATCGGCTGTGGCAAGAATTTCCCATAGTCCAGGAATCTCACATAGCTTCTTGTCACAGGATCTGAGGTCGCGTTATGCCTGCGAAAGGAGGATATAAATGGGATTTTGACAGTCCTCCAGAAATTGAACCCCATACTCTGGTTAAGCATGAACTGCTCAAGGATTACCTGATTCAGTATTTCCGCGCCATCACGGTGCAGCCGCAGATTGAATCTGTGCGAATCGTCCTGGTGGATGCCTTTGCAGGCGGAGGAGTATACACAAGATGGGACGACAAAAGGAGATATGAAGGCTCTCCACTGATTATGATGAGGGCGGTCCGCCAAGCGGAGGAGGAAATTAACAAATCCAGAAAAAAGCCCCTTAAAATCAAACCAAAGTTCTACTTCATAGAGGAGTCAGACGAAGGATTTCGTTGTCTATCTCGCATGTTGCGTGAAAGTGACATCCCTTACCAAGGCGATATTTCGTTGCGTCAAGGTGATTTTCAGCAGATATACATGAGCCTGATTCACGAGATTGCGCAGCTAAAGACTTCAAAAGTATTGTTCATTCTGGATCAATATGGCTATAAAAACGTCCCAATGACAGTAATTTACAACATTTTTTCCGCCTTCCCATCACCCGAGGTGATTCTGACATTCGCTGTGGATTCTTTGATCGATTATCTGAGTCCAAATAATCAAAGGGCGGTGGAAAACATAGGGTTGAGCAAACATATCCCATCTGGAGACGAATTACGCACATTGAAAACAGCAAGAGACTATCGGCAAATAATTCAGAAAAAAATAATCCAAGGTATTTATCAGGAGTCAGGCGCGAGCTTCTATACCCCGTTTTTGATTGGTTCTACTTCATCCTCTCGCGCCTACTGGCTCTGCCATCTTGCAAAACATTATCGGGCAAGAGACGTCATGATGGAGCATCACTGGAACAATCCTGGTCGTTTTTCTCACTACGGTAGTCCTGGAATGCATATGTTCTCCTACGACCCAAAAAATGATCCTTTGGTTACAGGACAATTGGCATTCGAGTTCGATGGCGCAGCCCAAGAAGTCAGTCTGGCCCAACTCGCCGACGATCTGCCCAGGCATATTTACGATGATGTAGGTCAAAACGGAATAATTTTTTCTGAACTTCTGGGCAAGAAATTCAACGACACGCCAGCGACCATAGCTATGATCCGGGATTCTTTTGAACTGTCTCTACGAGACCAAGACATCCAGATTATCGGCAAGAACGGCGAGATGCGACGCAAGGCCAAAGCCATGAAATTAGACGATATAATCCTTCCGCATCCGCAACTGCGCTTAAAATTTTGACAAGCAAACCGCCCGGAATTCCAGGGACAATATATCCATTTCGGCAAGAGAAATCGGGGAAATTCCAGAAAATGGATATACTGTCCCCCGGGTGTCCAATAGGTAATTTATGGTCGCATATCAACTGAAATATGGCATTAATCATATTATTGGCGTGGTTGATTGTTGCGCGATCCGACCATTCAGGATGCATTGTATTCAAGACTAAGTTCGGTTTGAATGTTCACGAGGAGTTCGCCAAAAGTCGCCCCTTGTGCGTCCGTGGGCGCGTTATCCGCCCTGAGTGGCCCAAGGGCGCGTTCCGTTTCTTTCCCACAAAGACCAAGGCCGCCAACGAACACGTCGCGACACGAAGCGTTCTGTGGTGACTCTTCCAGAGGCAGACAACACATTCTTCACCACCGTATACATGCTCGCCAACCAACAGACTACCTTTGACAATTATGCCATATATGGCATAGATTGCTGGAATGAGTAACTCCTTCAAGCCCCTTGTCTGGATCGGCGATTCCAAAAAACGTCTGAAGAGATTTCCCAGAGCCGATCCAGCATACCGTGGGCTACGCCTTATTCCGTGCCCAGGAGGGCAAAAAACATCTCGACGCCAAACCTTTGAAGGGATTCATGGGAGCTGGCGTATTGGAAATTGTTGATGACTATGACGGCGATACCTACCGCGCCGTGTACACCGTAAAACTGGAAGGTGTCGTGTACGTTCTGCATGCCTTCCAGAAAAAATCAAAACGGGGGGCTGCAACCCCAAAACAAGAAATTGACTTGGTAAAGAGTCGGCTACAGCTTGCCCAGCAGATTCATGAAAAAAGGAACGCGCCATGAGCGGTAAAACCGATATTCAAGAAAGTAGCGGTAACGTTTTCGCGGATCTTGGACTGCCCAACCCGGATGAACACTTGGCCAAGGCCCAGCTTGCCAGCAGGATCAACGACATCATTGATGAATTGGGCCTCACTCAGGGCGAAGCCGCCAAACTGCTTGGTGTAGACCAGCCCAAAGTGTCGGCCCTGGTGCGTGGTCGGCTTGCTGGATTTTCCTTGGGTCGGCTGTTCGGCTTTCTGAACGCCTTGCATTGTGACGTACAGATCGTCATTAAACGCAAGCCTCGATCCCAGCCAGCCCATACCTTTGTGGCACCGGAAAAAAAACGCAAGACCATGACACTGCCTACCTGACGTTTCCACGCCAGGATGCCTGTACCTGGGGTCATGCCTTTCATTACGACATTCAGATCCTGGGGGCAGATTCTTGTGAATCGGGGGACACCATACCGATTTAATTTATAGCCAGAAGAATCGGGAGACACCATACCGATTTAATTTATAGCCGTAAGGGAAATAGGTATGGTGTCCCCTGATTTTAAAGAACGCTCAATGGTCAGGGATTGGTCAATGGGGACCGTTCATTTATTTGCCAACACCTGCCCAAGGATGCCCGTTTGACCTCTGGCCAATTGGTGATGTTGGTCAGGGTGCGCGTCTTTAACTTTACCACCGTCACGATGGCTTTCGCGGAGAAGATA
>JADGCQ010000128.1 GCA_015228925.1 Magnetococcales bacterium
GTATTTCGGCCAATCATCATGAAGGCGCAGATGGATAGTAGGCAGGAAGGAGAGGCAAACATCCTGACACGCCAGTTGCAACGCCGTTTTGGCACTGTACCCGATTGGGCCAGCGAAAAGATCGCCAAGGCGGATTTGCCCTCTTTGGAGGAATGGTTTCTGCGATTTGTGGATGCCAAGTCATTAGACGACGTTTTCTCGGACAAGGTGTGATGGGCTGCGGAGTGTGAAAGGCTCTTTGCTGGAAGTGCGGTTCTGAAGTCGGTTTTCCCCGAAGTTTGCGTCGTGTAATTGCCCGTGGTAACGGGATGGTGTGCCACTAAAATACAAAAATAAGATGTACATAATTTTAAAATATCTGCAATTATCTCAGGGCATGTAAATTGCATTAATAAATTGCAAGAATAACTCTTAAGATTGAGAATTCGTGGCGTTGGAATGCCTGATTAGTTATTAACAAGGTTGTTTTTCTCAGGCCAGTCCGGTTAGAGTGGCGTGTGATGGCGGTGAAAATGGATTCTAGTTTGTCGTTTCCAGATGGGTCAACCCTGATACGGATTGAACCGCGTATGCGTGTTTTCTTGCCCTATGTTGCTTTATTGACGTTATTGACGGCTGGTTGTCAAAAACCTCCCATGCCCGTTGCCATCGACCACCTGAACCATCGGTCCGATCCAAAACAGGCCGTTGAAGGGGAAATTCCCGATATTGTGCAAACGACCCCTTTCATCCCGCCGCTTCATCCCGTGGAAGAGCGGTATACCATCGTCGTTTTTGATGTGCCGGTTCGCGAGGTGTTGTTTACGCTGACGCGCAATTCTCGGATCAACGCCGATATCCACCCGTCCGTCGATGGCCATGTGACCATCAATGCGGTGGAACAGACGCTACCGGCGATTTTGGAGACTATCTCCCGGCAGGTGGAGATGGTCTACGAGTTTGATGGCAAAAATGTGATCATCAAACCGGATCAACCCTATTGGCATACTTACAAAATTGATTATCTCAACATGAAACGAGAATCCACCGGGGTCATGAGCTTAAGTTTGGAAACGGGGGGGGAGCAGGGGGTAGCCGCGTCGGGTGGGGCCGATGTCACGGCCAAATTTGAGATGGACTTTTGGGAGCCGGTCGAAAATGGCATCAAAAAAATCATCAAGGTGGACAATGCCGTGCGCACCAAAAACAAAGCCAAATCCTTGGGTGCGTTGAAGGGGGGGCAGGATGCCGGGTTGGAAGCGGACGAGGAACCTAAGAAAGCCAAAGAGAAGGATAAAGAGAAGGATAAGGAGAAGACGGCGGATGCCTCCGAGGACGATTCTCTGGTGATCCACAGGGCTACGGGGGTTATCTCCGTATCGGCCACCCAGGGGCAACATAAGGAGATCCAAAAATTTTTGGATATGATCGCCGCTACGGCGCATCAGCAGGTTCTTATCGAGGCCACGGTCGTCGAAATCCGATTGAACGATTATTATGAGCATGGGGTCGATTGGAGTCGGGTGACCGGGGGCGGCTCCGGGACCAGTCTGGGAATCGGGGAGAGCGTCTTGGGTGAGGGGGGGAACAGTGTCATTGGCTTGATCGATTCGGGCCAATTGACCAATACGTTTGGTGGGGGGGAAGGGTCGCCTTTCTTTGCCTTGGGTCACCGGATGAAAACGGGTGAAGGGGGCAGCAACGTCATCAGTGTGTCGTTGCGGCTTTTGGATGAGTTCGGTGATGTGACGGTCCTTTCCAGCCCCAAGGTGATGACGTTGAATAATCAAACGGCGGTTATGAAAGTTGGCGATCAGCATACCTATTTTGAAACAAAATATGAGGAAACATCGACGGAATCCGACACAAGTACTACGCTCAAAAAGAAGGGAAAAACAACATTTACAAAAAAGGAGGCGTTGGAGGGGTTGATTTTATCGGTGACCCCAAATGTCGAGGAATCGGGGATCGTTTCATTGCATGTGCGTCCGGTCCTTTCGCAGAAAATTGGCGATCTCAATGGTCCAGACGGGAATCAATATCCACAGTTTCAGGTTCGGGAGATGGATTCGGTATTGCGGGTCGGCACGGGTCAGGTTGTGGTGTTGGGAGGGTTGATGAAAGACTTTGCCGAGACCCGAAAGACCGGGTTGCCGGGGTTGAGTGATGTCCCGTTTGCGGGTGAACTGTTTGGTACCCAAAGCCGCACCCTGACCAAAACCGAGATGGCCATTTTTATCCGCCCCACCATCATGACCCCCGATTCCATGCGGGAGCGGATGGACCAGATCCGGTTTTCCCTGGATCCCGGAGCGGTGCGCGGGGACACAATGAAAACCATGTCGGCTTTGGAATAGACAGGGTTGGGGAGATAAACCGATGAGTCTATTGCTCAAAGCCTTGGAGGGTGCCGAACAAGATCGTAAAAAGCGGGAAAATGCACGCCAGCATCCCCCATCGTCGTCAGAAACGTTGGAATTTGATGCCAACACCCCTTCGGTTTCTCAAAAACCGACAGGGTGGGATGCCAGATCGCGGGGGGCCATGGGCAGGGAGGAAAATCGGGAAAGTTATTTGGAATTTATGGGGAGAGAACAAGAGGTCGTGGATCCAGAGGTGGCAGTGGCCTCTCCCCCTGCGGACAATCCCAAAAATAGGATGGCATCCGATAACGATGAGGCCGTTTTTGAGTCTGAACGGGATGGGGTTTCCGATAGGGGTTCACCCGGTATGGCGCGTCGGATTCGGGAGGCCTCTGTGCAAGGGGTGGGAAAATCCAGAAAATGGGTGATTGCGGGGGGCGGTGCGTTGGCACTGCTGTGTGTGCTGGCCTATGGGGGGATGGTTTACTGGCAAGCTGTGATGCCGCAACCGTTTCCTGGGCCGCCGCCGTTGATGGCCAAGCAGGGGGCATTGGTGGAAACACCCCACCCTCCCAGCCCGCAACCGGAACCCAAGGGGGATACATCGCCGAAGCCTCCCGCCACGGAACCTCCCGCCACCCAGATCCCAAGAGAGCCGATGGTGGCGGTCAAACCGCCCCAAGAAGAGTCGCCCCCGGTGATTCAGGAGAGAAAACGGGAAGAGCGTATTCGCAGGAGGCTGGCGGAGGCGGTGGCTCAGGAACGTGAGGAGACTTCGGCGGATCAGACTGAAGTGGCCGAGGTGACCGAAGTGGCTGCGGAGGCGATGGCAAACAATACCTTGATTAAAAACAGGGTTTTTACCTTAAAATTATCGAAGATGCGGGAAGCGTTTGCAGAGGGGCGGACCCAAGAGGCGCAGAGGGGGTTCATGGCGGCCTTGGAACAGGAGGGGGAAAACAAGGATGCCCTGTTTGGTATGGCGGCGGTGATGGTGCGCCAGGGGAGAATTCGGGAAGCGGAGGGGTATTATCTGAAACTCTTGGCGTTGGATCCATCCGATTCGGTGGCCCTGGCGGGTCTGTCGGGGATCCGTACCGACATGGATCCCTTGCGTCGTGAGTCGGTGATCAAGGCCATCTTGCAGCGAGAACCGGATGCCCATCATCTCCATTTTGCCTTGGGTGGGCTGTATGCGGCACAAAAAAGGTGGGGGGAAGCACAGCAGGCGTTTTTTCGGGCAATGTCGGGAAAAAGCGACAATCCCGACTATGTGTTCAATCTGGCGGTCAGCTTGGATCATTTGGGCCAAGGGGGGCAGGCACTCGCATTTTACCGCAAAGCGGTTGTTTTGGCCGCGATGCATTCGGCGGGATTTTCGGTCGCCCAGGCGGAAAAACGGATTTCAGCCTTGGAGATGAAACCGGAAGCATTTCCCGTCGCCGTGGCCAGGGAACGGATGAATCCTCTATAGATCAGGTTGTGGTGCCGGTTTTTTGGGAGTTCTAAGATCCATGAGCGATAATCGCCCCAAGGTGATGTTGGGGGAACTTCTGGTTGAAAAAGGGGTGGTCAGCCAGGATCAACTGCGCATCGCCTTGACGGAACAAAAACGCCAGGATAACCCCCTGGGCAAGGTATTGGTGGAGATGGGGTTTGTCTCCGAGGGGGTGATGCGTGACATTCTGGGAGAGGCTTTGGGTCAGCAGAGCGTCGATTTGTCCAAAGTGGTGGTGGACAGTGAAGCGGTCAAGCTGGTACCCAAGGAATTTGCCAAGCGTGTCCGTATGCTCCCCCTCTCTTACAACAAAAGAACCAACCATCTGACCGTGGCCATGTCCAACACGTTCAACGTGGTGGCGTTGGATCAGATCCGTTCTTTATTGGGGGAAGATGTCAACATTACCACATTGTTGGCGGGCGATGCCCAGATCGATGGTGCCATCGACCAATTCTTTGGTTTTGAGTTGTCGGTGGATGGCATCATCCGGGAGATGGAAACAGGGGAGGTGGATCAGGTCAGCATGGCCAATTACAGCCATGAGTACAGCCAGCCTTTGGTGCGGTTGGTGGACTCGTTGCTGTCGGATGCCGTCAAACGCGGGGCCTCGGATATCCATTTTGAACCGGAGGCAAGTTTTTTGCGGATTCGCTACCGCATCGACGGGGTGATGCGGCAGATCCGCAGTTTGCACGCCAATTATCGTTCCATGATCACGGTGCGTCTCAAGGTGATGGCGGGGTTGAACATTGCCGAAACCCGTGTTCCCCAGGATGGCCATATTTCTCTGCAATTGTTTGGTCGATCGGTGGACTTCCGTGTTTCGTGCATGGCAACCACCTGTGGGGAAAATATTGTGTTGCGAATCCTGGACCGCCAAAAGGGGATTATCTCTTTGGAGAGCATGGACTTCACCGATGATTCCATGGCGAATCTTAAGTTGATGATGGCTCGGCCCGAAGGGATCATCCTGGTCACCGGCCCCACCGGCAGCGGCAAGACGACAACTTTGTATTCGTTGCTGAATTCCATCAACAATGAATCCATCAATATCCTGACGTTGGAAGATCCGGTCGAGTATCCCATGAACCAGATTCGGCAGTCCCAGGTGAATCCGGCGGCAAAGATGGGGTTTGCCGAGGGGGTGCGGGCGATGTTGCGTCAGGATCCCGATGTCATTTTAGTGGGTGAAATCCGCGATAAGGAGACGGCAGAGATGGCCATGCGGGCCGCCATGACCGGGCATCAGGTGTATTCTACCGTACATGCCACCTCGGCGATCAAGGCCATTGGCCGATTGTTGGATATCGGCGTCCCCAGAGAACTGTTGGCAGGCAACATCATCGGGGTGTTGGGGCAGCGGTTGATACGGCGTTTGTGTACCCATTGCCGTCAACCCTATGAACCGGGTGCCATCGAGCGGCAATTGCTGGGACTGGAGCAGGAAGGGCCGGCGGTGACGATTTATCGTGATGTGGGGTGCCCCCATTGTGATCATCAGGGATACAAAGGGCGACAGGCGATCCTGGAGGTGTTGCGTTTTGATGAAGCCTTGGATGAACTCCTGGTCCATTTGGCGACGTTCAGCGAAATGGAACGGGCTGCGCGTGCCAAAGGGTTTCAATCGTTGGCCGAGGATGGCATCCGGTGTGTGTTGGATGGCCGTACCACCCTCAGTGAGGTCTCCCGGGTGGTGGATCTGACGCAACGGATACGACAGGGTTGAATCATCATGCCAGGATATTGGTTCAAAGCCATGGATACCCAAGGGCGTCTGATTCGCAGCCGAATGGACGCTAGCAATGTCGATGACCTGGAAAACAGGTTGTTGAAAATCCACATGGATCTGGTCAACTTCAGGGAGATCCGAGGGGGTGGCGCAAAATTTTTTGATGGCAAGATCACCCGGCAGGATATGATCACCTTTTGTTTCCATTTGGAACAGGTGATGGGGTCGGGGGTGCCGTTGATCGAAGGGTTGGGGGATTTGCGGGATTCTTCCGATAATCCGGGTATGCGGTCGATGCTGGCCAGTCTGGTCGAAGAGGTGGCGACCGGCTCGCAACTTTCAGAAAGCATGGATCGGTTTCCCAAGGTGTTTGACGAGGTGTTTCGGGCATTGATCCGGGCGGGTGAGCAGACAGGAAACCTCCAGGAGATCTTCAGCAATCTGGCCGAAACCATCAAATGGCAGGATGAACTGGCCTCCAAGACCAAAAAACTCCTCATGTATCCCGCGTTCGTCTTTACCATCGTCGTAGGGGTCTTTTTCTTCATGATGGCCTTTCTGGTGCCGCAGTTGGTCACCTTCATCAAGATGATGGGGATGACATTGCCCTTTCATACCCAACTGTTGATCGACACCTCCGATTTTGTGGTGCATTGGTGGCCGTTCATGCTGGGCGTTCCGATCGGTCTTGGGTTTGTGATCTATTCCGCACTCAAAGTCAGCCCCATGATGGAATATCTGTTGGATTGGATAAAACTACACGCTTTTGTTTTTGGCCCTATCATTCAAAAAATCATTATGGCGCGGTTTTCCAATGTGTTTGCCATGATGTATGCGGCGGGTATCACGGTGATGGAATGTTTGGTCATCAGTGAAAAAGTGGTGGGCAATAAGGTGGTGGGGCGTGTCATCATCGAGGCCCGTGATCGGATCAGCCAGGGGGAGACCATCAGCTCCGGTTTTAAGCAGACGATGATTTTTCCCGCGTTGGTGATACGGATGCTGAGTGTGGGAGAGACCACGGGGGCCTTGGATAAAAGCTTGATGAATGTCCGGTATTTTTATGATCGCGAGGTGAAGGATTCGGTGGAAAAACTTCAGGGGATGATCGAGCCGGTATTGACGCTGTTTTTGGGGGGATTGATGGCCTGGATTATTTTGTCGGTGTTGGGGCCGATCTACGAAATCATGAACAAAGTAGGCCGTTGATGTTCGAGAAACGGTTATTATTCTTGACCAAGGATCTGATGACCGTCTATCCATGGCGGAAAGGGGAGGTATCGGGTCCACCCAGGCGTTTTGAGGCGACCGAGGAGGGTCGCAGGGGGTTTGTCCAATTTTTGTCGGAAAAGCCTGGGGTCATGTTGCATCTGTTGGTGGATTTGATCGAGGAAGAGTTTCAGGTCGAAACCCAGCCCCATGTCTTGGGACCGGATCGCAGTGCGTTGGTGGCGCGGCGGTTGGTGCGTGCCTTTGCCACAACACCGTTTCGGCACCTTTTTTTCCAGGGGCGGGAGGAAAAGGAGGGGCGTCGGGATGACATCACCTTGTTGTCGGGAATCACCGATCCCGATCAGGTGATGCCGTGGGTGGCATGTATTCGGGAAAATCGATTGTTATTGGTGGGTATTTATTCCTTGCCCATGGTGTGTTCCCGTTTGTTGACGGTATTGCATATTGTTTCACCGGCGACTTTGGTGGTCAGTTGGCAGAGTACCAGTGGTTTGCGCTTTTCATTTTACGCGGGTCAGGCACTCAAGATGAGTCGTATGGCTCCGGTTCCGGGTGAGGATCCGGGGAGTTATGCGCAATTATTTGTCAGCGAATTGGAACGGACCCGAAGTTATTTGGCCTCTTTGCGGTTGGTTCCCAAGGATGTTCCGCTCAAGGTGGTCTTGCTCACCTCACCCCAGATGTTGGATGCGGTGCGCCCCTTGTGCCAGGAGAGTGCCACGATCACATTTGACATGGTGACGGTCAATGCGGTGGCGCGTCAGCTTGGGATTAAACGGCGGATTGCGACACCGTTTTCCGATTCCTTGTTTATCCAATTGTTGGGGCGGAAAACCCCTGAAAACCACTATGCCACCGCCGAGATGACCTGTTCCTATTATTCCTGGCTGGTCAGGAATGGATTGATTGCGCTCAGTGTGGTTTTGGTGGCAACCGCTGTGATCGCCGGGGGGGTGGAGACGGTCCAAGGGTTTGGATTTCGTGCCGGGTGGCGGGAAAAGGATCGGCAGGCCAAACAGATGTATGTGCAATACCGTAGCGTCATCGATCAACATCTGCCGACCCATATCGAACCATCGGATGTCCGTGTTACCGTTCAGACGCTGGATGCCATCAAAACCATGGGTGATGGACCGGGGTGGGTGATGAAAATTTTAAGCCGACAGTTGGCGGGATACCCTCAGCTTCGTTTGGACTCTTTGACGTGGCGGGGACCGCTGCACCTTTCTGCCCAAGAGGTGAAAGATTCGACGGGAAAGGGCCGTGGCCAAGCGGTTCGCCAGGAGGTCCGTCGTGATGACGTGGCGGCGACAGACCTGTTGGAGGTGGTGACGTTCAAGGGAGAGGTGGAAGAGATCGGGAATGATGTGGGTCATGCCTTGGAACAGATCAATCATTTTATGTCGGGATTGTCGCGTGATCCTGAGGTTTACCAGGTCGATCCGGTGGAGCTTCCCCAGGTCAAGGAGAAGGTTGCGGTATTGGCGGGAGACTTGATGCAGATGAAAAAGGAGGTGATTAATGCGGCCCCTTTTTCATTCAAGGTGATTTTCAGGAGAAAGCCGATTGCGCGTGAACATTGACATTCGGATGGTCCGCACGCCAGCATTGATCGCTCTGGTCGCGGCGGGATTGTGTTATGGGAGTCTCTCGGGGGCGGGGTGGTTTCGTGAGACCGAAGAAAAGGAATGGCAACGCCAGGAACGGGTGGCGCGGGAGATGATGTTGAAATATCAGGCCGCTGCGGAGGATGTCCAACAGATTGCCGTCTATTATCCCAGGTTCAAAAATTACAAGGCCCAGGGGATCGTGGGGGTGGAAGATCGGGTATTGTGGGTGGAAAGCCTGAGTCGCCAGGCGCGGGCACTTCAGTTTGTCAGCTTGACCTATTCCATGGCCCCTCCGGCGATTTTTTCTTCTCCACGATTTGGAAAACTGGTGGGTGCCGATTTGTTTGGCAGTGCCATGTCGGTGGATATGGGATTATTGCACGAAGAGCAGTTGATCAATCTGATCACAGGGTTGCAGGACGATGCCAAGGGGGTGTTCAGTGTCGATGAATGCACCCTGGAGCGGAAGGGAAAAGGGGGACGATTGGATCGGGGCGGAGAAATGGCCAACTTTACCGGGCATTGTCGATTGATGTGGTTCACGATCAAGGGGCGGGAAGGACATTGGGGGGAGAGTTCCTGATGAGAGGTGGGCCTGGGAAAGGTTTGTTTTTTGGGTGTGTGATGCCAACGGTGTTGTTACTGATGTTGTTGGATGGGCGTTTGGTTGCGGCGCAATCGGAAGGTTCGGAGAATCTTCCGGTTGCGTTGGGTCGGTTGTTTACGACGCCTCGGCAGCGGGTTGCCTTGGATCATGCCCGGCGGCGGGTTCTCCTCCGGGTGATGCATGGGGAGCAGAATGCCACGTTGGAGGCGGTCGCCAAAGAGGAGAAGGTTGCCCTGAATGGTTTGGTGATCCGTTCGGGCGGTCCGCCGGCGGTGTGGATGGACGGAAACTCTGCGGTGATGGCTTCGGGGGAGCTGCCGGATGGGGTTGACGTGGTGGGGATGGGGCGGGTACAGGTGGTTTTTCCTCGGAGTGGACGCACGGTGACTTTGCAGGTTGGCCAACGGTTTGATGGGGGTGTCGGTCGGGTGTTGGAGAGCTATGAAATGGTCAAGAGGGATGAGGCGGCCTTGAAGGGGGTTCGGGAGCATCGGGGTCAGGGAGCGAACGCCCAGGGGGCCAAGGAGTCGGGGACGGGACCGACGGGTGCCGGGGCGACGACTTCGGCGGTGGATCGGCTGGGTTTGGGGGCGGATGGGGCGGCGTTGTCGGAGATGATGCAACAGCGTGCGGCCTTTCAAAACAGACTGGGTGGTTTACAATCGTTGATGGGACAATGAACGGATCATGAAGACGGGGACGGTGGGGGGGTGGCAGGTGGGGCAATCGCATTTGAAATCCCTTGACACGAGGGTGTGGTGATGTTTTGTAACATATTGATATTAATATAATATTATTAAAAGAAAAAAGGGGTCTGGGGGATTGCCCCCAGGGTTTTG
>JADGCQ010000129.1 GCA_015228925.1 Magnetococcales bacterium
AGGGTATGTCGTGAATCCGCAGATTTCGCAGATGAACGCAGATTTTTTAAAGAGGAATGAGCAGACCTATGCCATGATCGAGGTGATCTGGACTACCTGTCTCTTCCCGGCGTCTAATTTAGATAAGTTGTTTTAATGACCGACCGGCAACTCGATCCTAGTCATGAAACCTCCCTCCCGAAGATGGGCAAACCGGATAAGACCATCATGATCACGGATCACCGAGGCGGCGATGGACAGTCCTAAACCAACCCCGCCCGTATCATGGCTGCGTGAGGGGTCCAAACGGAAAAAGGGTTTGAACACGTTGTCCCACTGATCCTCCGGGATCCCTGGGCCTGGATCCTGAATCAGAACGACAAACCGTTGTTCTTCGCAAAGGAGAGAAACCTGCGCCGAACCGCCGTATTTGACCGCATTTTCAATCAAGTTGATCAAGGCCCGCTTCATCGTCAGGGGGCGGCATGGGTAAACAACGCGGTCCATCTCCTCAAAAAAAACCGTGTGACCAGCATCGGACATATCGGCACAAATGGCCCCAATCAGGCCACTCAAATTAACCGATTGTTTCGGCTCCAACGTCGTTGCATCCCGTGCAAAAGAGAGGGTGGCAGCGAGCATGGATTCCATTTCATCCAGGGTCGCCACCATCCGTACTCTGCTGGTCTCATCGCCCACAAATTCGGCCATCAGTTTCAGCTTGGTCAACGGTGTGCGCAGATCATGGGAAATCGCTGCCACCATCTGCAACCGATCTTCCACGAAGGTCTGAATTCTTCGATTCATCCGGTTAAACGCCCGCGCCACAGCAACGACTTCCACGGTCCCTTTTTCGGGTAGCTGGACCGCGTAAACATCCTCCCCGATGGCGTTGGCCGCAGCGACGATCCGTTGGAGAGGCGTGGTCATGGACCGGGCGATGGCGATGGCAAACAGGACAATCGCCCCCGTCATGATGATGACCGACAACGTGGCATGTCGAAACAAAGGGACATGGTTTTCTGTCAATTGGGTCTGTAGAAGAATGCGCCGCCCGGTGGGGAGGTCGATCCAAGCGTGCAGTTCCTTTTCCATCACCGTATCGTGCATGAGCCGGATGATCACCATTTCCAGATCAAACAAAAAATGGTGAAACTTTCCATGGTGATGATTCCAGTCGGGCGGGTCGGCAAAGAGTGCAACGACACGCACCCCGGTGGAACCCAACGCCGTCTCCAAGTGCCGCCGCAACCGTTCATCGTTTTGATGGGGTGGCGGTTCCCCATCCCCTGGCCCATAACGGGTGATCTTCAAGTGCAGGCCGTTGCGATTCAGGGCCGATAAAATGGAATGCTGCTCTCCGTCTGGAATGACCAGCATCATACGAATGGCCGTGACCATTTGCGCCAACACCTGCTGTTCGTCCGTGAGGAGAGCAGGTTCCAACTTTTCGCTGGTGAAGACAAGGATGCTCAAAATATGGGAAAGGGTGAGGCCGATGACCAAAATGGCGATGATCCGTCCCCTGAGACCGATGGCAAAACTCATTTTCATAATGCGATCACCTCGGCAGTCAACATATAACCGTCGCCCCAAACGGTTTTAATAAGTTTGGGTTCTTTGGCATCGGTTTCAATCTTGCGGCGCAGACGCATGATTTGGGTATCGATACTGCGATCATACCTTTCGGCACTCTTGCCATGGGCCAAATCCAACAACCGTTCGCGGCTGAGTACCTGCTGCGGATGACCGACAAAAGCCAAAAGTAGGTCAAATTCGCCGGAACTCAACGGCTCCACCAACCCCTCCGGGCTGACCAGTTCGCGTCGATCAAGATACAAAATCCACCCGGCAAAGCCAATCCGAGAGCTTTTCTTAGAACGGGATCGGACACCATCCCCTGGGTACCGGCGCAACACCGCTCGGATACGTGCCAACATTTCGCGGGGATCAAATGGTTTGGTGAGATAATCGTCCGCCCCCGTTTCCAATCCCAACACCCGGTCACTATACTCGCCGAGTGCGGTCAACATGATGATGGGAATATTGGATTTTTCCCGCAGTTTCCGACATAGGGACAAACCATCCTCTCCCGGAAGCATGACATCGAGAACAATCAAATCCACTGGGTTTGTTTCCAGTGCCTTCCGCATGGCACGCCCATCGGCAACGCCCATCGCGGTCATGCCGTGTTCTTCCAGGTAACGGACGACCAAATCCCTGATTTCCCGATTGTCTTCCACCACCAGAATGCATGGCGGTTTGTTCATGAACATTCTCCCAGATGACATTCTTTTGTGACAATTGCGCCATTCGTTTGTGACATCGATCAGATACCGTATATTCGTGAATGCTTCTAAGGAACCGATCATCCACCGTCATCTTGAACGAACGACAGGAAACAACGCAATGCCATTCGCTTTAATCATCCTCTTGGCCATCGGACTCATGGGACTGCAAACCGATGGGGCGTATGGACACGGTGGTGAAGATCATGGTGAGACCGCTTCCCAGCACGATCTCGGCCCCACAACATTGGGTCTGGGAAACGGTGCCCAGGGGGATCTGTATGAAGCACTGATCATCCAGGACGATACCGGACGGCCATGGATCTATCTTTCCGATGCGAAAACCAACGCCCCCGTCGCCAATGCCACCATCGAAGTGGAAGCGACCGGAAACCCGGGTTGGACCCACAAAGGAGAATCGACATCGGCTGTGGGGGTTTATCAGATCGGGCACACGTTGCCTCCGAATGCGGCGGTTGAACTCACCGTGACGGTGACAACCGCCGATGGTTCCGATCTTATCCTGATTCAGGAAGCGTCGGGAAATGTCGGGACGGCCCATCGGGGAGTCACCCTGCCCAAGGCCAGTCAGTTTTTATTGGATGTGCGCACAATCCCCGCCGAACAACGGAATGTCACGCAAACCATCCGCCTTGTGGGGCATGTCATTCCCGATCCGGCTTTTTATGCCCGCATTCATCCCCCAGTGGCCTCCCGTATCATCCATGACCCCACCTTCCCACCTCCCAGATCGGGACAAAAGGTAAAACGTGGACAAACCCTGGCGGTATTGGATCCCCTCCTGTCCAACCTGGAAAAAACGGGGCAACGTCTTTCCCTGTTCAAAGGGGAACAGAGAGAATCCTTTACGGGAAGGGAGTTGGTTTTGGCACCTATGGATGGGCAACTGACCGATGTTCACATCATCCCCGGCGATGTCGCGGCGGAAGCGGATATCCTGGCAGAAATCATCGATCCCGATCACCTTTGGGTCGAAGCCGTTCTTTATGATTTGTCCATGGCGGACCATATTACCGCCGCAACCGCCGCATCACGGCAAATTCCTGGGCAAAGCTTTTCCCTGAC
Source organism: Magnetococcales bacterium (assembly GCA_015228925.1). Taxonomy (GTDB): domain Bacteria; phylum Pseudomonadota; class Magnetococcia; order Magnetococcales; family UBA8363; genus UBA8363. The sequence goes on from JADGCQ010000129.1 coordinate 3,354, forward strand.
GTTGATGGGGGTAAGTCCCAAGGTCAATCCTGAAAATCAAGGCTTGCACATGCAATTTGCCATCGATCAATCAGGAACTTTGATCAAACCGGGAATGCCCATGGATGTCTATGCCCACACCGGTACCGCCTTGTTTACGGTAGCGATTCCGCGCCAGGCCATCCTTGAACAAGGGGGAATACCCCGGGTCTGGGTCAAAACCGCCCCCGAAGCGTTTACCGGACGTTCTGTGCGGATGGGTCGAAAAACGGCGGATTGGGTAGAAATTTTGGAAGGGATCCAGCCGGGCGACAAGGTCGTCGTTCAAGGTCACAACCAACTCAATGCCATGCGGTGATGTGACCATGTTCGATGCCATCATCCAGTTTTCTTTGCGCCAACGCCTGTTTGTCATCGCGTTATCGTCCCTGCTCCTGCTCATCGGGGGATGGGTGGTCATCGGTTTGCCGGTGGATATCTTCCCCGACCTCAACCGTCCCACCGTCACCATCATGACCGAGGCCCCTGGTTTGGCTCCAGAAGAAGTGGAATCCCTGGTGACCATGCGCATCGAGTCCGCCCTGAACGGTATGCCTGGGGTCTCCCGTCTGCGCAGCAATTCGGGGGTGGGACTCTCCATTGTGTTTGTCGAGTTTTCCTGGGGAACGGAGATCTACCGCAACCGACAATTGGTCGCGGAAAAACTGGCGACGATCCAGGAGACCCTCCCCCGTGAGGTGGTCCCGGTGATGGGACCGGTCAGTTCTCTCATGGGTGAAATCATGCTCGTTGGCCTCAGGAGCGAACAGGGGAAAACCTCCCCCATGACCTTGCGCACCATCGCCGATTGGACGTTGCGACCGCAGCTCTTGGGGATCGCCGGGGTGGCGCAGGTGATTCCCATCGGCGGTGAAGTCAAACAATATCAGATTTTGGTCGATCCCACCCGTATGACCGCTTTGGGACTCTCTTTCACCGCCCTGGAACAGGCCCTGGATGGATTTGCCAAAAACAGTACCGGCGGTTTTCTTTCCCAACAAGGGCGGGAATATTTGATCAGAAATCTTGGCCAAACCACCGACGTGGAAGACTTGAAACAGACGGTGATCGCGGTCAACCAAGGGGAATCGATCACGTTGGGACAGGTGGCCGATGTCCGTTTTGGTGCCGGGATCAAACGGGGAGACGCCAGCATCAACAGTCAGACGGCGGTGATCCTGGCGGTACAAAAACAACCGGGTATCGACACGGTTGCTTTGACACGACGTATTGAAGCACTCCTTGCGACCATGCAACAAACCCTGGCGGAAGATGTCAAGATTGACCCCATTCTTTTCAAGCAGTCCGATTTTATTGAACGCGCCATTGCCAACGTCGAGGAAGCCTTGCGCGACGGTGCCATTTTGGTCGCGGTGGTGCTGTTTTTATTCCTCATGAACGTGCGCACCACCTTCATTAGCTTGACCGCCATCCCCCTGTCTCTGGTGGTGACCGCCTTGATTTTTCAATGGTTTGGTTTGTCCATCAATACCATGACCTTGGGAGGATTGGCGGTGGCCATCGGCGAATTGGTGGATGATGCGGTGGTCGATGTGGAAAACGTGTTCCGACGGCTGCGGGAAAACGCCCAGTCCTACGCCCCACGCCCATCCCTGGAGGTGGTTTGGCGTGCCTCCAGAGAGGTCAGAAATTCCATTGTTTACGCCACCGTCATCGTTATGCTGGTGTTTTTACCCATTTTTGCCTTGTCGGGAATCGAGGGACGGCTTTTTGCCCCCTTGGGCGTCGCCTATATCGTCTCCATCCTCGCCTCTTTGTTCGTATCGCTGACATTAACGCCGGTTTTGTGCTATTTCCTCCTCCCCGGCATCAAGATCATGACGCATGGCGATTCCTGGCTGGTACGACAGTTAAAAACAGGGGATCGTCGCCTGCTTGGCTGGTCTTTGGGTCATCCGCGTCTGCTGCTGGCAACGACGTTGGCCTTGGTCGTGGTGGCGATGGTATCGGTCCCCTGGCTGGGTCGGACCTTCTTGCCCGCATTCAACGAAGGGACAGTCACGGTCAGTGTGATCATGACTCCGGGAACCTCTTTGGAGGAGTCCAACCGCATCGGCACCATCGCCGAAGGGTTGTTGCGGCGAACGCCAGAAGTCCTCTCGACGGGACGCCGCACCGGACGCGCAGAACTTGATGAACATGCCGAAGGGGTCCATTTTTCCGAAATCGATGTCGATTTAAAACCTTCCGCGCGGAGTCGTAGCACCATCCTGGGGGAATTGCGCCATCATCTGGCGATGATACCAGGGGTGGCGATCAATGTTGGGCAACCCATCTCCCATCGCCTGGATCACCTGCTCTCTGGGGTTCGGGCAGAGATTGCGGTCAAACTGTTTGGCGACGATTTGGATATTTTGCGTACCAAAGGGGAAGAAATCCGCCAGCAGATGGCCTCCATCCCTGGTGTGACCGATTTATATGTGGAAAAACAGGTACTCATCCCCCAATTGCAAATTCGCCTGGATCGGGGAGAAGCCTTGAAATATGGACTTTCTCTCAACCAATTGACAGAAATTCTCCAGTCGGCCCTCAACGGCAAGGTCGTCTCTCAAGTTCTGGATGGTCAACGCACCTATGATGTCGTGTTGCGTTTGGCGGAGGAATGGCGTGCCGAAACTGGGGATTTCCACAAAATTCTCATCGATACCCCCACCGGCAAGATTCCCCTGGAGTTGGTGGCCGACGTGGTGGAGACCACCGGCCCCAATGTCATCAACCGCGATGACATGCAACGGCGTATCGTCGTCCTGGCCAATACCCAAGGACGGGACATGGCCGCCGTGGTACAGGAGATACAAACCAGCGTCGCCCACATCGCCCTTCCCACAGGTTATCGCATCACGTTCGAGGGGCAGTTTCGCAGTCAGCAGGAGGCGACGCGCACCATCTCCCTCCTTTCCCTGATTTCGCTGACGGGTATTTTCCTGGTTCTTTTCAGTCATTTTCATTCGGTGGTACTGTCATTGATCATCATGGCCAACATTCCCATGGCGTTGGTGGGGAGTGTCGCCGCCCTGTGGTTGACGAACACCCCGCTCTCGGTAGCCAGCATGGTGGGATTGATTACCCTCGCCGGGATCTCTGCCAGAAATGGTATCCTCAAGGTATCGCATTATCTCCACCTAGTGGCCGAAGAGGGTGAACCGTTCGGCCCCGACATGGTGATCCGAGGTTCGTTGGAGCGGCTGACCCCGGTATTGATGACGGCCCTGGTCGCGGCCCTGGCCCTGATCCCCTTGATGATCGATCCCGAAGCCGCCGGCAAGGAAATCCTCTACCCGGTCGCGGTGGTGATTTTCGGTGGACTGATTTCTTCCACACTCCTCGATACCATTGTAACGCCGATCATTTTTTTTCTCGTGGGAAAAAAGGCTGTAGAGCGTTGGTTAAAACTTCATACCCTTGGAATAGGAAAATGGGAACCATGAAAAACAATTTAAAATTTGTTTCGTTGCTGTTGGTGGGTCTTTGGGTGCCATCATGGTCGCTCTGGGCCGATGGCATATTAACGGCTGCTCATGGGGGGCGGATGGTGGAAGCCCATGGCAGTCGGTTGGAACTGGTGGTCGCGGCGGACAAGGTTGACCTGTATGTCACCGATCATGGTGACAAGCCGGTGGCGGTCCATGGCGCATCGGCCAAGGTAACTTTTCTTGTGGGGGGTAAAAAGGAAGAGGTTGCACTGATGGCTGTGGGTGACAATCTGCTTTCCAGCCAGAAAACGGTTGCGGGCGGTGACAAGGCGGCTGCGGTGATCACCGTTCAGGGGTTGCCCAAACCGATCAGTGCCCGTATTCCGGCACAAAAGTAATGGTAAATATAGGGAAAACCATGAATTTTTTTGGACGGCGCGTAACAAGGAAACAAAAGTCCGATCATGGGAAATGTTCGCTGGGTGTCGTCGTACTGGCCGGGGTTTTATTCTGGTCCGCTCCATCAACGGCGGCAGGGCCAGAACGGGAGATCCATCCGATTGGTGCTTCGGTGGCGGAATTTTTGGATCTGGCTTTGAAGATGAACCCGGAACGGGCCGCAGCCAGCCTGGAGGCCGAGGCGGCGGTGGCCCGCGCCCAAGGGGCCGGTCAATTTCCCGACCCCACGTTTCAATGGACCCTGGATGACATTTCCAAAACCGGTTCCGGTTTGCCGGAGCGGGTGGGAGTTATCAAATATTCTTTGCAACAGGAGCTGCCCTGGTGGGGCAAACGGGAGGCGGAGCGCACCGTCGCCGCTGCGGAAAGTGGCGAGGCACGAGGGCGGCTCGACGATGTGGGGGCGGAGATTGCACTGCGCATCAAAACCGCCTACGCCGATTATCATCGGGTCCATTTATCCATGGACCAGACCGCCGACTGGATCGAAATCATGCATACCCTGGTACGGTTTGCCCAGTTTCGTTATGCCCAGGGGATGAGTATGCAGTCGGAAGTCACCTCCTCCGAAGCGGAACGGGGGGCATTGGAGGTCGAACGGGTCCGTCTGGGCAAAGAACGCCAGCGTATCCGTTCGCGGTTGAACGCCCTGGTCAACCGCAAACCGGACGCGCCCATCGTGGAACATCCGCGTATGCGGCCACTCCCCCCACCCGAAGCACTCAGCTATGACACCCTGTTGGCCACCGCCCGGCAGAACAATCCGGCTCTGGCCATGGTTCAGGCCCGCTTGGCCGCCGCTGAGGGCGACCAGCGGCTGGCGAACCTTGCCTGGTATCCCGATGTCAAGTTGGGTGCCGGGTTGGTCCAACGGCGCGACGATGGGGAATCCAACGGTTTTGAGGCCATGATGGAATTCAACCTTCCCCTGCAATGGGGAAAACGCCAGGCGCACGAACGGGAAACCGCCGCCAAGACCGGAGCGGTACGGGAATCGTTGGTTTTTGAACAACGACGTCTCGAATCTTCCCTACGGGAAACTTTGTTGCGTCTGGAAGAGGCACAGGAAGTGGCACGGATCACCGCCGACACCCTGTTGCCCCAAGGACACCTGGCACTGCAATCGGCACTGAAAGGGTATCAGATTGGAGCCACGGAGGCGGTGGTGGTGTTGGATACGATCCAAAGATTGAAAAAATTTCAGATCGATCTGCTTCAATCACAATTCGAGGGACAGGTCCGTCTGGCGGAAATCGAACGGTTGATCGGGGATGATTTATGATCGGCGTCAAAAAGAATGTTTTGGGATGGACCGTGATGGCCATGATGGCCGCCAACGTCTCTTTTTCCGAGATCATGGCCGAAACCACCACCGACCATGCACGCCATGGGACTGCGGCTCCGGCCAATCCAACCGCAGGGAGCGACAAGACCGGGGCGGTACGTATCAGCATGGACAAAGTTCAGAAAATGGGGGTCAAGACCGAGGTGGCCACCATGCGTTCCCTGACGCACTCGACGCGGGCGGTGGGAACGGTGCAGGTGGATGAACGCAAGCTTCAGGTGATCACGTTGAAATATGAAGGTTGGATCGAAACACTCCATGCCAACGCCACCGGCCAATCGGTGCGCCGGGGACAATCCTTGATGGAAATCTACAGCCCTGCCCTGGTATTGGCACAACAGGAATATCTGGCCGTCATCAAGGCCAGGAAATCGCTGGATGGGGCGGATGCCCAGACCCGGGCCACAGCGGACGAACTGGCCGAAAGTGCCCTGATTCGTCTGCGCAACTGGGATATTTCCGAGGACCAGATCAAACGTTTGCGCACTTCAGGCAAAATCCGGCGCACCTTGAGCGTCCATTCGCCGATGAACGGAATCATCCTTGAAAAGACGGCCATTCAGGGAATGCGGGCGCTGCCGGGAGAGATGCTGTATCGCATGGTGGATCTATCGACGGTGTGGGTAGTGGCCGATGTGTTCGAACAGGATGTGGGATCGATATGGGAAGGCGAGGCGGCGACGGTGACCTTGCGGGCAATACCCGGAAAAACCTTTACCGGGAAAGTTTCCTTCATCTACCCTACCCTATCCGCCGAAACCCGGACGGTTCAGGTCCGTATCGAACTGGCCAACCCTGACAATCTGTTGCGACCCGCCCTCTATGCCACCGTGCATCTCGCCGCCACCACATCCGCTTCCAAGGTTCTCACCATCCCCGATTCCGCCGTTTTGAACAGCGGTTCCCGTCAGGTGGTTTTGGTGGATCATGGCGAGGGATTATTTGAACCGCGTCCGGTCAAGGCGGGAGGCAAGGGGGATGGCTATATTGAAATCATCGAAGGACTTAAGGAGGGGGAAAAAGTGGTGGTGCGGGCCAATTCCCTGATCGATGCCGAGTCCAGTTTGCGTTCCGCCCTGGGGCACTTTTCCCACTAACCACTATTGAGGCCAATAAAGTCAAAAATAAGAAATTGAAGCTTTTTATTTAAAGTCAAAACCCTGGGGAAAGAATTCCCCAGACCCCTTCTTTCT
>JADGCQ010000012.1 GCA_015228925.1 Magnetococcales bacterium
GAGCAAGTTCCGGTCGTGGTGGATTCCCCCTCCACAAGATTCCCCAATTTTCCTGGTGACGATCTGTGTTTCCAATAATCGCATCGAAGGCAAGAATTCTCGCCATGTCCAGAATCAGTTTTTCATCGATGCCTGCAAGAATGGGGTCTGGGGGGGAAAGATCTCCCCCCCAGATTCTAAGGCTATCACGTTTAGGATGGCGTGTTCTCGAAACGTTGCACACGCCGCAAATCCAGCGTGGTGATAAATTCCCGCGTCGTCGTCAACGGATCATCTCGCAACAACGGTTGGCCACTCCCCTCAGGGATAAACCGTCCCCCTGCCGCAGGGGCCGTCGTCGGTTGCCATGGGCCGATGGAATGACCGTGTTCCCAAAATCGACTTAACCGCCGGGATTCCCCCTCCAGGCCATTGACCGGAAAGCCATCATAACTGCGCCCCCCAGGGTGGACAACATGATAGGTACATCCCCCCACCGGACGCTGATTCCATTGATCGACCAGATCAAACACCAAGGGAGAATGAATGGGCATCAACGGATGCAAACCCGACGGCGGTTGCCATGCCTTGAAACGAACACCCGTGACAAACTCACCCCGCACACCCGTTGCCCGCAAGGGCAAACGGTGGCCATTGCACACCAAAACATACCGTTCTGGAATCAACCCGGAAACCCTGACCTGCAACCGTTCCACCGAAGAATCGACAAACCGGGCCGTCCCATGCCGCGTCGTCTCTTCACCCAGGACATGCCATGGCTCCAACGCATGGCGAAGTTCCAACATCATATCGCCCAGTTGGACAAAACCCAATACCGGAAAACGGAAACTTAAAAACGGATCCAGCCACCCAAAATCAAAGGGATAACCGGCCTCCCGCAAAGAATCGACCACCTGTTTCATGTCCGATTCGACAAAGTAAGGGAGCATGAACTGGTCATGCAACGCACTCCCCCAGCGAATCAACGGATGCCGATAAGGTTTTTCCCAAAACCAAGCGATCAACGCCCGCAACAACAACATTTGAACCAGACTCATGTGCGGATGCGGGGGCATTTCAAAGGCACGCAGTTCCAACAACCCCAAACGACCCGAAGGACCATCGGGTGAATACAGTTTATCCACACAAAATTCGGCACGATGGGTATTGCCGGTGAGATCCACCAACAAATGTCGCAATACCCGATCCACCAGCCAAGGTTGCGCCACCGGCCCATTGGGAATCTGGCTCAAGGCGATTTCCAATTCATGCAAACTGTCATCCCGCGCTTCATCCACACGGGGGGCCTGACTGGTCGGACCAATGAACAGCCCCGAAAAAAGATAGGAAAGGCCCGGGTGATGCTGCCAAAAAGTGATCAAACTGGCCAATAAATCAGGGCGGCGCAACAACGGACTTTGCGCCGCCGACAAACCACCGATGGTGATATGATTGCCGCCCCCCGTCCCGGTATGCCGACCATCCACCAAAAATTTTTCCGTCCCCAACCGCGCCAGTCTTGCCTCCTGATAAAGGCCAATGGTTTTTTCTTTCAACCCTTCCCAGGTCAGCGAAGGGTGGATATTCACCTCGATCACCCCAGGGTCCGGGGTGATGAAAAAACGGTGCAACCGTTCATCGTCGGGAGGTTGATACCCTTCAAGAATGGGATCGATGCCGGTTTGGTTGGCGGTCTCCTCGATGGCCTTGATCAGTGCCAAGAAACTTTCCAAACGGACCATGGGGGGTAAAAAAAGATACAACCGCCCCTCACGCAGTTCCAAAGTCAAAGCGGTCCGAACAAACCCTTGACGCCAACGGGCAACGGTCGGCTCCGCCACAAGATCATCCGGTTCGGAAAAGGGACACCGCTCCTTGTCCGGTTCATGCGGATGGGCAGGGTCCACCTCCAAACTGTCCAACGGGAGGCGAAATCCCATGGGGGAATCACCGGGGAGGAGAAACAACTGCTTTTGACGCAATCGCCAAGGACCGCTAATCCAATGACCCGTCGCCGCATCCCGATCCAAGGGCAAGACATAGCCGACAGGTTCCCCCAAACCCCGCTGTAACAAACGGGCCAACCGCCGCCGCTCCAGCGGATCCTTCAAGTCCGCCTGCAAAGGGTCCACATCGGGGGGAAGGGTCGATTCCTTCCACAGATGATAAAAAGGATCCTCATACGCCGGTTGCATGAAAGGGTCGATCCCCCCCATATGTCGTCCCAACGCCTGTAAAAAATGTTTCCCTTGGTTCAGGTCAAACGTGGTTTTTTCATCAACGGCAAGGGTTGGTCGGCTCCAAAGGGGCTGACCATCGGCGCGAAAAAAACAACCATACCGCCACCGGGGTAACTCCTCTCCCGGATACCATTTCCCCTGGCCATAATGGAGCAATCCCCCAGGGGCAAAACGGTCCCGAAGCCGTTGCAAAAGATCCTGCGCCCGTTGCCGTTTGTGAACACCATCGGCAGCGGTATTCCATTCCGGGGCGTCGTGGTCATCGATGGAAACAAAAGTTGGCTCCCCACCCATGGAAAGCTGTATCGCCTCCTTTTGGAATACAGCATCCACCTGTTGCCCCAAGCTATCGATCGCTTGCCATTGCCCCTCGGTGTAGGGTTTGGTGGTCCGTGGCGTTTCACTGATCCGTTCGACTGTGTTATTGAACCGAAAGCTCACTTGGCAAGGATCGGTCAGACCGCTGACGGGGGCGGCACTTTCATAATGGGGGGTACAGGCGAGGGGAATGTGTCCCTCTCCGGCAAAAAGCCCCGAAGTCGGATCCAATCCCAACCAACCCGCCCCAGGCACGAACACCTCACACCAAGCGTGCAAATCGGTAAAATCCTTCTCTGGGCCGGATGGACCGTCCAAAGATTTTTCATCCGCCGCAAGCTGAATCAGATAACCCGAAACAAACCGCGCCGCCAAACCCAGTTTGCGCATGACTTGGACCAACAACCAAGCACTGTCGCGGCAGGATCCGGTCTTTTTCTTCAAGGTCTCCTCAACCTCCTGGACACCCACCTCCAGGCGGATGGTGTAGCTGATCTCCTTCCAAAGACGCTGATTCACCGCCACCAAAAAATCGATGGTCTTGCTCCCCATCTCCCCGTCAATTCCCCGCAACCACTGATCGAGGCGTGGGGTATTCTTCTCGATCACCAAATAGGGGGCGAGTTGATGCTTTAACTCCTCTTCGTAGGTGAACGGAAAGGTCTGGGCCTCTTCATCCAGAAAAAAATCAAAGGGATTGATGGTCACCATGCGGACGATCAACTCTACGTCGATCACCAATTCCTGGCATTTTTCCGGGAATACGAAACGGGCCAGAAAATTACCGAAAGGATCTTGGAGCCAGTTGATATAATGGTTCTCCGGTCGAACCTTCAGGGAATAGGCCTCGATGGGGGTACGACAGTGGGGTGCTGGACGCAAGCGCAGCACATGGGGGGCCAGCATGATCCAGTGATCATAGCGATAGTGGGTGTGATGGCGCACAGCGACGCGGAGGGTCATGATCCTTCTCCAGGAGGGGGGGATTTGACTTGGGGGGAATGTTCCCAGTTAAACTCGGGTAATCTTTGAAACAGTCGTTTCAAACCATTGTTCCAACTTTTGCGTAATGCCCCCAGATACGGGGTGTTCAACTCAAACCGGGTATGAATACCGCCATCAATCTGATCCCGCCGATAGATCAAAAGATCCAGAGGCGGTCCCACCGAAAGATTGGAACGCATCGCCGAATCCATGGAAACCAGGGCGCAACGGGCAGCATTTTCCAGGGAAAGGGCGGGGACAATGATCCGATCAAGGATGGGCTTACCATATTTGGTTTCCCCAATTTGCAGAAAAGGGCTATAGGGTGACGGGGTGATGGGGTTACCTTCGGGATAAATGAGAAAAAGTTGCGGAGATTGCCCGGCAATCTGGCCGGCCAGGATGAATGTGGCATCAAAACGTGCTTCGGCATGGGCTTTGCTGGTATATTGCTCTTGAATAGCAAGGCTGGTACGGCCAACATGGTGGGCCGCCTCTTCCATACTGCCGAGACTGGCAAGCGAAGGGACGTGGCTATCATTGAGTTGGGCTTCCCGTTGCAGTTGGCTGATCACCGATTGCGTCGTCGCCAGATTCCCGGAGGAAAGGAGGGCCATATGTCGTTGCCCCGGCCAAGTAAATGCATGGGTCTTGGTATAACAGGCGATTTGATCCACACCGGCATTGGTGCGCGAATCCGAAGCCAGCACAATGCCATCATCCAACAATATTCCGACGCAATAAGTCATCCCCTTCTCCTTTTATGTCTAAACAAACTGAGGCTTTCCAACGGCGTGTTGTTCAACCTTTTCGATGGAGTGCGTGATCGGTGACCGTTTTTTCGGCACAAGTGCCGTCGGGTTATGACGAGGCTTTTGCAGCACCCGGGGAGCCACGGGGACATTGGCGATCATTTCTGGATCACCTCTATTCCGGCGGCCCCGAACGACCGGGGCGACTCTGGGACCAAACCTTGCACCTCTTGCGCGAATCGGGTGCCGTCTATTCGGGCGCGACCGCCGGTTCCACGCAACGACGACCCTGGGCGTTCGATCCCATACCGATGATTCTCCACCATGCCGAATGGCAACGTTTGGAAGTGGGGTTGATGCAACGGCATCATCTGTTCACCCTGCTCCTGCGTGACCTGTACGGCATCCAACGGGTGATCTCCGAAGGGATCATCCCCTCGGAACTGGTATTTGGTCATGGTGATTTTTTGTTTCCCCTCTGGGGTCGGCCTACCCGCAAGCTGACCCTCCCCCTCTATGCCGCCGATCTCGTCCGCCTTGCCGATGGCCGCTTTCAGGTCGTCTCCGACAGAACCCAAGCCCCATCCGGTCACGGTTATGCCCTGCAAAACCGACGGCTGACCCATCGCCTGTTCCCGGACAGGGCCACGTTCGGCCCCATCCAACCCCTGCAACCCTTTTATCGTTCCATGCGAACCGGGTTGATGCGTTTGGCCCCTCATGCCGCTCAAAATGCCCATATCGTCCTCATGACGCCAGGTCCGGCCAACGAAACCCATTATGAACACACCTTCCTCGCCCACGCCATGGGGTTGACCCTGGCCCAGGGGAACGATATGACGGTCCGTGGCGGTCGCCTGTGCCTGCGGACACTCCATGGGCTGTTGCCGGTGGATGTCATCTTGCGCCGGGTCGATGAAGCCTGGTGCGATCCCCTGGAACTCAACGAAGACTCCCTCCTGGGGGTCGTCGGTATGGTGCAGGCGGCACGGGAAGGGTATACCGCCATGGCCAACCCCCTGGGGAGCGGCATCCTGGAAAACTTGGGACTCCATCCGTTCCTCCCCGCATTGTGCCGCTTTTTCCTCGGTGAAAACCTGCTCCTTGAAAATCCCAAAACCCTGTGGTTGGGTGCAGAAACTTCTCGAAACCAAGTCATGGAATCCTGGCATCATGACCCATTTCCTTGGTCCATACTCCCCCTGCAACCCGACTTGGCCTTGCCGGTCAACGGTCTGTCCGTCGATGAATCTTTGCGCCGACAAATCCTGGAAAACCCATCCCGGTTTATTGCCCGCCCCCGGATTCACCCTTCGATGATCCCAGGGGTGGATGCCCAGGGGATGTGTCAACGACACCTCCTTTACCGCGCTTTCCTGCATCATGACGGCAACACCTCGTATGTCATGCCGGGCGGACTTGCCCGGGTTTCGCCCCCGGAAAAGGGGCGACACGCCGGTATGCCAGACCATGGTTACCCCTTCTCCCCAAGACAGGGGGGATCGACCAAAGATGTCTGGGTCATGGACGACCGCGACCACCCTGAGGTCGCAACCCCGGTGCAATCTCAAGACTCTATCCCTCCCGTCGGGCTTCCCAGCCGGGTGGCGGAAAATCTTTTTTGGATCGGACGCTATGCCGAACGGTCCGAAGGGATTATCCGCCTTTTCCGTGAAGCGACCACCCTCATGGAGGAAGATGAAATCGGACTCAGCCGCGAACAACGACGCCATTGTCGGCACCGCCTGTTGTCCACATTGACCCATTTTACCGGAACCTATCCCGGTTTTGCCGGTGAAGATGCCCGGTTGCAATGGGCCAATCCCGATCAAGAACTGCGCTCCGTGATGCTCGATGCCAACCGAACCGGATCCCTGGCCTTTTCGCTGCAAGCCTTGATCAACGGAGGGTTTTCCCTGCGGGACCGCCTCTCCTCCGATACCTGGTTGATCTTGGATAATATCAGCACCCATCTGGGACGGTGGCAACGGCAGCGGATGGATGACATGAACCACCTCCTGTGGGATCTTGGTCCGCTGTTGCAGGGACTCATGGCCTTTGCCGGTCTCACCTGGGAAAACATGCACCGTGATTTGGGATGGATGTTCCTGGATCTGGGACGCCGTTTGGAACGGGCGATGTTTTTGGCCCAACTCATGGAAACCTGCCTCGGCAAAGGGGATTCTCAAACCAATGAAATCGCCATGCTCGAACGGTTGCTCGCCTTGAATGATGGATTGGAAAGTTTCCGTTTTCATTTTCAAACCCGGTTGGAGGTGGAATCGGTATTGGCCAAGCTGCTCCAGGATGATACCGATCCGCGTTCCCTGGTATTTCAATTAACCCTGATGGAACGCCATGCCCATCAAGCCCCCAGATCCCCAGGGCAAACCCTGTACCGTACCCCATTGGGACGGACAGTCTTTGAAAGCCTCGCCGCCATCCGACTGGCCGATGCACCCGCATTGGCCCAAACCAACCCCGCAAGTGGCCAACGCGAAAACCTGCTGCAATTGACCCAACGGATCCGCAATCTATTGCCCATGTTTTCCGAGACCGCCTCGGACAACTATTTCCGTCATGCCGATGCGACCCATCACCTTTTTACCGCCAGAACCTAACGGGAAACCATGCGTTATCAAATCCGCCATACCACCCGCTACCTGTATCCCGAAACGGTGAGCCTTTGTCACAACCGGGTGCAATTGCAACCGGTGGAACGGGCGGATCAACGCTGTCTCCGTTTTGACCTCACCCTTCAGCCTGAACCCAACTTGGTCCGTTCCTATAAGGATTTTTTCGGAAATTGGATCCATTATTTTGAAATTCACAAACCACACCGCAAGCTTGAAATCACCGCCTTGAGCGAAGTGATGCGGATGATCGACGGCACCCCCACTTTGGCTCCATCGCCCCCCTGGGAGACGGTCCACGCAACCATTCATCGTGCCGATTCCAACGTGGAAACACGACGCAGCCTTCTTTTTTCCATGCCATCCCCCCTAGTCGCCTCGGAACCGGCATTGCATCCCCTGGCTGATCAAGTATTCACCCCCGGTCGCCCCCTGTTGGCGGCGGTCATGGATCTGACCCAGCTCATTCATGATTCCTTCGCCTACGCCCCTGGCGCGACCTCCATATCGACCCCTTTGGGGCAGGTACTCCAACAAAAAGCGGGCGTTTGTCAAGATTTTGCCCATGTGGCCATTGGCGTTTTACGGTCCAAGGGACTCGCAGCCCGCTACGTCAGCGGCTATTTGGAAACCCAGCCACCTCCGGGTCAACCCAAATTGCAGGGGAGTGACGCCTCCCATGCTTGGTTTGAAACATTTCTCCCCGGAAGCGGCTGGTTTGGTTTTGATCCCACCAACGCCGTTCAAGTCGCTGGACGCCACATCGTGCTGGCGGTCGGACGCGATTATGCCGATGTCCCACCCGTGAAAGGGGTCGTCACTGGCGGTCGTGAACATCGGTTGAGTGTGGCGGTGGATGTCGTGCCATTGGCGGAAGAACTGACCATGACCCCCCCGGCATTTTCCCCAGATGGCGGTGCCACTTTTTTAACCTCCTGATTGAAATAGGTGGCACTGATGGTCATGTGAAGTTCTCCCAACAGAATTTGCAAACCATCCAAAAATTCGTGCAACCCTTCATTTTCGGCAAGCCTGGTGATATCGGCCAGATAGAGTTGCGCTTCAATGCGGGCGATAATCCCCTGGACCGCTTCGGCACCCCCCAGAAACCCCAAACAACCGGCAACCCCCTCGATCCCATAACGAAAGGCCCGGGGAAATGCATTATCTTTCAGAAGGAAGGCCAATACATCTACCCCACGGATGCGTGGTCGTACCCGACGCCGATACATTTGATCCCCCGAAAGAGATTTTAATACCGTAAGCCAGAGCGCGTTGCGTAACGGTCGGTCTACCGCATCCTGATGCGCCAACATCAACGCCCCCCGAACATCCAGGATTCGCGTCACCATATCCGCCCGTTCCAAATAGCGACCCAGGCGAAACATACGGAAGGTTTCATCCCGCACCATGCTGGAATCCAGAAGTCCGGTGATCTTGAGACATTCGTTGATCACATTTTCTAGGAATTCCAGTCGGTTGGCTGCATGGAAATCGTGGCCGCACGCCGTCCGTGTATCCAGAAACAACCGATTGAGAAATTCCCATGCCTTGCGGGGAAAAAGCTCACGGGTTGTCCGAAGGTTTTCCCGGGCAAAGTGGAGCGCATTGAGGATGGAACCATGATATTCCTCATCGCGAATCAAAAAGTTAGTAATTTGGAGTTCATCGGGCTGCGTATTTCTTTTAAAAAAGATTTCACGACTTCCCGTGATGGCCAATAACTGTTCCCAGTTCATCGGTTGCACACGGCTCACGGGAGTCATATCCAACATGGTATGATGGGTCGCCATGACCAAGCGCGACGTATCCTCGACCCGTTCCAGATAACGGGCCATCCAATAAACATTTTCGGCGACGCGAGATAGCATTATTTACCCCTGTGCGTGTCGGCAATGACCCAAGTGTCTTTGCTGCCGCCTCCTTGCGACGAGTTGACCACATAGGAACCCCGTCGCAACGCCACCCGGGTCAACCCACCCGCAGTAATCCAGGTGCGTTCACCGCTCAGGATGAATGGACGCAAATCCACATGACGCGGTTCGATGCGACCGTTGACTAAGGTTGGCACCGTCGAGGGTGTCAACGTCGTCTGGCCGATATAATTGCGTGGGTTGGCTTGAATGAGATCGACAAATTTTTCCCTTTCGGCTGGTGTTGCATGGGATCCCATCAGCATACCATAGCCACCCGATTCGTTGGCGGGTTTGACCACCAATTTATCCAGATTGGCCAAAACATGTTGCCGTTCCTGGGGAATATGGCAACGCCAAGTGGGGACATTGGGTAAAATGGGATCCTCATCCAGATAATATTTGATGATATCCGGCATATAGCTGTAGACCACCTTATCGTCGGCAACCCCCGTCCCCGGGGCATTGGCCAAACCCACTTTTCCCCGTTTCCAAGCGCGAATCAATCCCGGAACCCCCAATGCGGAATCGGGACGAAATACTTCTGGATCGAGAAAATCATCGTCCACCCGCCGATAGATTACATCGATTTGTTTCAAACCATGAATGGTTTTCATCTGGACCGTATCCTGATCATCGACCATGATATCCCTGGCTTCCACCAGGTCCACCCCCATTTGTTGCGCCAGGTAGGCGTGTTCAAAATAGGCGGAATTATAAATACCGGGGGTCAGAACCACCACCCGCGTTTTATCCCCAGGTCGCGGAGACAACGAGGCCAGCATGTCGTACAACTGGCTGGGATAGTCATCCACTGGGAGGATACTTTGGGTTTGATAGAACTCTGGGAGAATCCGTTTGGTCAACATCCGGTTTTCCAACATATAGGAAACCCCGGATGGGACTCTCAGGTTGTCTTCCAGGACATACATGACCCCATCCCGATCCCGCAACAGGTCGCTGCCACAGATGTTGGCCCATACATGAAACTTGGGCATCATGCCAACCAGTTGCGGTCGCCAATTGCGCGACTTTAAGACGACTTCCCCAGGAAACCGGCCATCTTTCAATATCTTCTGGCCGTTGTATAAATCATGAATAAAGGCATTCAATGCCTGAGTTCTCTGGGTCAAACCCGACTCCAACCGCCGCCATTCCGATTCGGCCATACATCGGGGGATGATGTCGAAAGGCCAAGCGCGGTCGATGTTTTCCCCCTCCGAATAGATGGTGAAGGTGATCCCAAAATTGATGATGGCCATTTCCGCAGCACTCTGACGGCGCGTCAACTCCTCCTGACCCAGTTCATTCAGATAGGAAACCAGTCGGCACTCCCCATCGGAACGTCCGTTTGCGTTCATGTTGAGTTCATCATAGACCCCGTGAGGACGATAGGAGCTTGAGGTGCTTGCGATGGCCAGCATGGCTGTCTTCCTTTTCAATGTGCAGGTGGATGATCGAACGTTGTCTGCTCAAAAATTGCGCAGAATGGCACCATCGATCCCGTGGCATCAGGCCACTTGATCATACACCAGCAGAATTGATACCAAGGGGATCCGCTCTGGGAAATGACAGGGGGATAAAATCTATCTAAATAGATATGATATTTTGATTTTTTTGTATTCATCGATGATGGCGTGTGATCATCCCATGCACCAGGGGCAACGTTCCATGGATGCAAAAGGGTGTACTGTTGAAAACAAATAGGGCAGGTCTGCCTGTTATTGAGGCATCCATGTGCGCATCCAAACAGGAACCCGGGGTGGAAATCGTGGCTGTATATTATAAAAAATAATATTTTACATGGAGTTATAATATTTTTTCCCACATGGCACTAATATTGTGTTGCTAGTCCCGTGGTGACAGGGAGTCACCCACAACCTTCGGTTGGATCATGTGAAAGAACGTATTGAACGCGATGGGTCTTGGACTGGATTGGAATGGAACCCTTCACCCTTCACCTTGAGCGGGAGTAAGCCATGTTGAATCACCATAATGAATGGGTTCGGTCATCCGCACCAGCGGGACGGGTTTCTGGTTTTGTCGGGGATTCGGTGTTCCGCGACGGACGGTGGGGGGTGGGATATTTTGATGGATTGCGTCTGGATGGTGCTTTGCAACCGATTTATTGCCTGTCGCACAAACGTCCCATTGGTTTTGAAGGGCTGATTCGTCCCAAAGATACCCTGGGCCAACCGATTTCACCGGGAGAATTGTTTGGTCGCGCAACCAATCCGGAACAAAGGGTCCATCTGGACCGGATCTGTCGTGCGGTTCACATCCATAATTTTGTTGAATTGGGATTGGATGAAGGTTGGTTGTTCCTCAATCTTAACCCCAATCTGTTTTGGACGTACAAGCGCGATTTAAGGGCCTTCACCATGGATCTGCTGGACCATTTTAATTTGGATCCGCACCGGGTAGTTTTGGAAATTTTGGAAAAGTCCATCCCCGATGAAGGGTTGATGGGGGCCTTGGTAGATCACTATCACGAAAAGGGTTGCTTGGTGGCCATCGATGATTTTGGTAGTGGTCATGCCAACTTTGATCGGATATGGCGATTTCGCCCCGATATCGTCAAGTTGGATCAATCGATCATCACCAATGCCATGCATAATCCGCAAGCACGACGCATGGTACCGGGATTGGTCTCCCTGATTCATCAAGCCGGGGCTTTGGTTCTCATCGAAGGGATTGAAACCCATGATCAAGCGATGATCGCTTTGGACGCCGAAGCCGATTTTGTACAAGGATTTTATTTTGGCCGTCCCATGAGCGATCTGGAAGATGTCAACGAACTGAAAAGTGATGCGCTCTATGAACTTGGCATTCGTTTTCGTCACCATTTTCACGGAGAGGCACAAAAACAATTTGCCAAGATTCGGTTCTATCTTGATTTATTGCAACGCTGGATAGGCCCAATTGATTCCCTGACGGTTTTGCGGGCCAATGCCTTGGAATTTGCAAAAGAGTCGGGGGTCAAGCGGTGTTTTATTTTGGATGAATTTGGCCATCAAAACGGACCCAACATGGCTGTCGGTCACCGTTCCCATTTTGCCCATATTGCTGGTGGCGATGGTGCCGATTGGTCACGGCGCACCTATTATCGACGCGCCATCGTCCGTCATGGCGTACCCCAGGTCATCGGACCCTATTTTTCCCAACCCGATGCCAGCATGTGTATTACGTTGTCTATGGCCCTTCCGTTGGATGGTGTTGTTTGGGTTTTTTGCGCCGATCTGGAATGGTCTGGATCCGCCGATATGGTGGTTGGCGAAAATCGGTTTACCTGAAACGGTTTGATTTCATCCGGGAGCGGCTCATGGAGAAGAAAGACCTTATCATACGAATCGCCGGTCAAGGTGGCGAGGGTGTCATCTCCATCGGAGACTTTATCGCTGCGGCGTGCGCCCGTGCCGGTCAGGAGGTCACCACTTATAAAACCTTCCCGGCTGAAATCAAGGGGGGATACGCCATGTATCAGGTGCGAACCTCTCTGGATCGGATTTTTAATCCGGGGGATGCCTTTGATGTTTTGTGTGCCTTCAATGGCGAGGCTTTCACCAAGAATCAGCATCTGCTGGTCCCTGGGACCGCTGTTGTCTACGATTATCCGGGTGGTGATTTTGAGCCTGAGATTCCCCCGGGCGTCTACCCCTATCCCATCCCCATGTCCCGGATGGCGGGTGAACTCAAAGCCAGTCGCTCCAAAAACATGGTTGCGTTGGGTGCCCTGTCGCATTTATTCAACATCAACGAAGAGACCTTGATCGAGGTGCTTTCCAAAAAATTTCGTTCCAAGGGACAGGAGGTTCTTGAATTTAACCTGACCGCTTTTACCAAGGGCAAGGCGTTGGCCCAAGAGTTGGTCAAAAACGATCCCTGGCGCATGGCGGATCCGGTAGCACCCAAGGATGTCATCATCCTATCGGGAAATTCGGCCATCGGACTGGGGGCGGTTTTGGGTGGGTTACAATTTTTCTCTGCCTATCCCATCACACCCGCCACCGAGATTGCCAAATTTGTCGCCAAGCATATCCCCAAGGTATCGGGAGTCCTGATTCAAGCCGAGGATGAAATAGCCTCCATTTCCCAGATTTTGGGCGCATCGTATGGAGGAAAACGGGCCATGACAGCAACATCGGGACCGGGTTTGGCCTTGATGAGCGAAATGCTGGGGATGGCGACCATGAGTGAAACCCCAGTATTGGTGGTGGATGTGCAACGGGGGGGGCCGGCGACGGGTCTCCCCACCAAACATGAGCAATCCGATCTGTTTTTGGCGGTTCACGGCAGCCATGGAGATGCCCCACGGATTGTTTTGTCGGTGGAGGATGTCAACGATTGCATCCATATGACCATCGATGCCTTGAATCTGGCGGAACGTTACCAATGTCCGGTTATTTTGCTTTCCGATGGTTCCTTGGCTTTTTCCACCCAGACGGTGGCGGCTCCTGATCTGGATACGATTCCGATCATCGATCGCAAACGTTGGGATGGTGAAGGGGAATTCAACCGTTATGTGATCACCCCAGATGGGATTTCCCCCATGGCCGATCCTGGAACCCCTGGGGCGATGCATGTGGCGACGGGGTTGGAACACGGTCCCAGCGGGGCACCAAACCAGTCGGCTGCCAACCATGAAGCGATGCACGCCAAGCGATTTGGCAAATTAAAAACCGTTGTCGATGTGTTTAAGCCGGTGGAGGTCGATGGCGCAGGGGAAGCGGATATGGGGATCATCGCCTGGGGGAGTACCATTGGGGTTGTCCGCGAGGCGGTGGCGCGTCTGCGGGATGAAGGGTTTCGGGTCAAAGGGTTTTATCCCAAGCTGATTCACCCCATGCCGGTGAGTCAATATGAAGATTTTGCCAAAACGTGTCGTAGTATTTTGGTTCCTGAGGTCAACTACCAGGGGCAGTTGTCGTACCTGATTCGAGCGGAGACGACGCTATCGCCCATATCGTTCACGATTTGTGGCGGAAGTCCCTTCACTCCCATTCAAATTATGCATAAAGTCAAGGAGATCGTATCATGTCCCTAGCCACGACCAGCAAGACCCCTTTAAAATCGCGGGACTATAAATCCAAGGTTCCGGTGGTTTGGTGCCCTGGGTGTGGTCACCATGGTGTCCTCAAGGCCATTTATGATGCCTTGGCGGCGGCGGAGGTTGATCCCAGCAAGCTGGCTTGCATATCGGGGATTGGCTGTTCTTCCCGGACCCCCTATTTTATCAATTCCTACAAGATGCACACCCTGCACGGGCGTGCCGGGGCGGTTGCGACCGGGACACAGTTGGCCCGTCCCGACTTGACCGTGATGGTCATGGGGGGGGATGGCGATGGGTTTTCCATTGGGGGTGGCCATATGCCACATATGGCGCGCAAAAATGTCGATATGACCTATGTATTGTTTGACAATGGGATCTATGGATTAACCAAAGGGCAGTATTCCCCGACCTCGCGCCGGGAGATGAAATCCTACACCACCCCCTATGGTGGGCCGGATGATCCATTGAATCCGTTGTTATACATGTTGACGTATGGTGCCACCTATGTAGCGCAGGGGTTTGCGGGAAAACCGGGGATCTGCGCGGAGTTGATCAAGGGGGGATTGGAGCATAAAGGGTTTTCCTATGTCCATATTTTTTCCCAGTGTCCATCGTTCAACACCTTGGATACCAATGATTTTTACCGCAGTCGGATTGAAATGGTCCCCCCGGATCATGATGTGACCGACCTGGGGAGTGCCATGGCCCTGGCGCGGATGGGTCATTATGGCAGCGCACCGATGGGATTACTTTACAAAGAGGAACGGGCGACTTTGGATGAGCGGATGCAGATGATCATCGATGGGACGGGAGGGCATGCGGGTTATGATAAAAACATGATCATCAATGAACTGCGTCCATAATTTTGGTCTTTGCCGTGCCTCAATAAACATGAGTACGGGGGGAGATCATCCCCCCAGGCACCCTTGAAATCCGATCCGAGCGTGTGGCCGAAAGGGTGGCCCATGGTGGACACAAAGTTCCCGATGACGACATCAAACGACGCTTTCCCCGTAGCCTACGCAATTTATTGAAGGGGTATGCTCAAGCCGTGGATCATGCCCGTTGCTTTCTGAACAGCGGTGAAACGCCCAAACTAATCTTTGTGCAGCATGGGAAAGACCGCACTGTCATGCAACCTGCGCTGTTTGCGCGCCTTTTCAGCGGGATATACTGATGGAGACGATCTCTTTAGAAGATCAACGGATTCTCGACAGCTTGCAAAAGACCGTAACCGAAGTCCTGGAGCGCAAAAAACGTTTGGGGCAATACGCCGTAGTTTGGCAGGATGATCGTCCGGTGATCATCGGGGGGGCAAATACGGACGATGAACTTTCGCCAACACCCAAGCAATACCGCCCCCACCCGAATATTGCCGGAACAAGGTAAACATTAGGTGATGAAATTGATCCTGATCCTCCATGAAGATGATTGGCAGTGCCTTAGAACCATGAACGTCTGAAGACCGCATATCTTTTTCTCTTGTTGGAACTTCATTTTGGATGAACGCAAATGGGAAACCAACAAGGACTCCAAAATACCCGATGGACTTCAGACCAGTTGAATTTTCCCACTCCCCGGTAGGGCCGGGGGAAAACTTACTCAGTCACAGATGAAGTGGTCTCCCATCCTTGGCATCCATTAAATGGATAATAATCGAGTGCCAAGTGTACTGGTTCACTGGGAATGAGCCATCAAGCAAGGTTTGGATTTTGATTTTGATTTTTTTTCCCGAAGGGTCTATTGTCATCCGCTAGGCACGGCTGTTGGTACAACGACCCTTTCACCGGGAGGAATATGGCAAACAAGACTGAGGTGGGGGAAGTCTTTCTCCAGGAACCCATTCAAGCAATTTCCGTGGTGATCCCTTGCAAAAACGAGGAAGATGCCATCGAAGTGACCATTAAAGATGTCCAGCAGGCCCTTGATGGCATGCACATCGACTATGAGATCATTGTCGTTGACGACGGATCCACCGACAATACGCGACAACTGGCCTTAAAAAACAATGCCAGGGTTCTTGTCCATGAGATCAATCTTGGCTACGGCAATGCCATCATGGATGGCATTCACATCTCCCGTTATCCTCATATCGCCATCCTAGATGCCGATGGCACCTATCCTGCCAGCCAACTACCCGGATTGATCAAGGCACTATCCCGTTACGACATGGTGGTCGGGCAGCGCATGTGGACGCCAGATAATACCTCCATGCTGGGATTATTATTACGTAAAGCACTGTATTTCACCATCCTGATTTTGTCCGCCAATCGGTGTCCCGACTTTAACAGTGGATTTAGAGTCTTTCACAAATTTAATATGTTGGACTATCGTTCCATCCTGTGTTCCACCTTCTCCTTCACGACCACCATGACCGTATTGTTCCTGCAAACGCATCGTACCATTCATTTTACCCCCATCGAATATTCTCGCAGAATTGGCCGATCTAAAGTCAGTTATTTCCGGGATGCCTTCCGTACCTTTGCTTTTGTTTTTGCCATTACATCCGTATTTAGGCCCTATCGCATCAATCTTCTTATTTTACTGGCCAGCTTTGTTTGTAACGCCCTGATACTGTTTTCTGCATATCTATTCCCTATAGGTGGTGGTATGCAGGTTGGTTTACATCTGTTTATTTCCATCCCTTTTTTGATCATCTCCTTTTCTGTCGATTCCTTTATCAATTCACGAATTTTTCATAAAAATACATTTGGTCCGTCCAACAGAAGGCTGTAACTGGGCATTGCCGTGAATATCGTCTTATACTATCCCAAGATGGGCATGTCCGCTTCTCTCGTCAATCACATGCCCCTGAGTCTGTTGTACGCCGCCATCGACAGCCTGGATGTGGGGGTCAGCGTTCGTGTAGTGGATGGGCGTCTTGCTCCCCGACGGTGGCAACAGGCATTGGAAACCCAAATCGATTCCCAAACCCATCTACTTGGTATCAGCGTCATGAGTGGGGCACCCATCACCAATGCCCTAGAGGTTTCCCGTTGGTGCAAGAAACATCACCCCCACATCAAAATAGTCTGGGGTGGACCCCATACTATGTTCCATGGCCGGGAAGTTTTAAACGAACCCAGTGTTGACTTTTCCATCAGTGGCTACGGTTCTCTCCCTTTGGCACGTCTTTGCCGCAACCTTCGGGGTGATGCCGATGCCCCTGAATTCAAAGATATCCCTGGTTTGAATTATCGTCATCAGGGCGCGGTCATGACCGTTCCTGTCGAAAATCGTTTTGAATTTATTGACTATAAGAAAATACCCTATGACCTCATTCGGGCAAACCTGGACCGTTACGGCCAGATGGAAAACGCCGAACGGGTCTTCTCCATGTACAGTTCCATGGGATGCCCATACCAATGCAGTTTTTGCTCAGCCCCGGCACAATATAAGGATATCCGAAAGAAATTTGAGATTTATCCCTTTTCCGAAGTCGTGGATCATATAGATCATGTTGTCTCCCGCTATGGTGCGACTTATATTTATTTTATTGATGATGATTCTTTTGTGCGTATCAGTCATATCGAGGCGATCATTGATGAGATCCAACGACGTGGTATCCGCGTCAAATTGGGGTTTCGTGGTGCGCGCATCAATGAAATCAAAAAAATGTCAGATACTTTTCTGAACAAACTTGCCGACGCGGGGACCGACATCATGCATATCGGTGCCGAATCGGGTTCTCAAAAGACCCTGGATCTTATCAAAAAGAATTGTACCGTAGCCGACATCATTGACGTGAACCTGAAAATGGCTAGGCATCCAGAAATCAAGTGTGCGTATAATTGGATCGTAGGTTTGCCGGGAGAGACCATCGAAGATATCCATGAAACCAGAAAATTGATGATTCGTCTGATTCACGATAATCCCAATGTGATTTTGTTCACTCCAAACATGTTCCGACCATTGCCCCATACTGAACTATACGAGATGGCGGTAGCCCGTGGTTATCACAAGCCTGACCTTGTCAGCGAATGGGCCAATGTGGAAAACAGTGTGGAAGCCAAACGGTACGAAACACTTCCCTGGGTCGATGAAACGATGCACCGACAAGTGGAAATGCTTCAGATCGTCACCAATTTTATTGATAATAAAATATTTAAAATCGATTTAGGAAACACCTTGAAGTTCAATATTTTGCGATTCTTGGCCAGACTCTATACACCCATCGCCTGGGCACGGGTTCGGACAGGTTATTCCGGTCTTTTGTTCGAAAAAACCTTGTTGCAATGGGTTTCCAGGCTGGGCTAGAAATGACGGGAACGTGATAGAATCGGAGCATACGTTAAAGTAGGAACAATTTCATCAAGGGGTTATCATGAAGATGCTGTTTTTGGCCGTTCCAAAGGCCATCTTTACCGGAAAAGTAAAACCACCCATGTTCCGGAATCCCCCCATCACCTTTGTATGGTTATCGGCCTTTTTAAAGCAGGCTGGTCATGAGCCTGAAATTCTTGACGGTTATTCCCTGGCTTTGACCGAAGAAGAAATCATGGCATATATCACCACGTCCAAGCCCGACATCGTTGGTTTTACATCGTTCACTTGTGAATACTCAGACATCTGTCATATGGCACAGCGGGTTCGGGAACTTCATCCAAAAATTCGTATCATTGTGGGTGGCTACCACGCCAATACCTTTCCCGAAGATTTTTTCAATACCGCTTTTGATTTTGTATTTTCCGGAGAAGCGGAAGAAGGTTTGCCGCGTTTGCTAACACGACTGGACGGGGAGAAAAAAGATCTCAGCGATATTTCCGGGTTGCATTATCGTCATCACGACACCGGAACATGGATTTCCAACCCCCAAGGGCCGTACATTCCCAATTTTGATCATACCCCCATGTTGCCATATGCTATGATTTTGAAAAATGATTATGATCCGTGGTGGACCTCCATGAACAGCAAGGAAGGAAAATACATGGCCACGGTAACGGGCAAGGGATGTCCCATGCAATGTACCTTCTGTGATATTTCAAAAACGGAGGGACCGCGTTATCGTGCCATGAGTGCCCCAAGGGTCATTCAGGAGTTTGCGTATCTCTATAACGACCTGGGGGTCACGCATGTAGAGATCAGAGACCCTTACTTCACAGTTGACCTTAAGCGCGTTGCTGAAATTGCACAAGGCCTCATTAACCAAAATATCAAACTTGACTGGGGTTTTTCCAGTACGATCCACCGTATCAAGGATCTTGATCTACTCACACTTTTGCGACGATCCGGTTGCAGCTTCATCTTTTTTGGTGTGGAGAGCGGCAATCCTGCCATCCTAAAACGAGAGAAAAAGGTAACGCCGGATCAGGTCATCAAAGTCATTGCCATGACACGGAAGGCGGGAATTTACGCCCATTGTGGGTTTATATTGGGACTTGAAGGAGAAACAGAACAGACGATTCAAGAGAGCATCGATTTAGCCATAAGGTGTCGCCCAAACGCAGCCAATTTTACCATCGCCGTTCCTTATCCGGGTACGGAGATGTTCAACTCATACAAGGAAAAAAATTTTATCAAAACTTATGATTGGAAGGACTATCGTCAGGACTACCCCGTATTTGAAACGGATCATTTGAGCCGGGAACAACTGCTTCATTGGCTTGAAATATCCCACCGTCGTTTTTTCTTCCGACCGGCCTACATATGGGACCGTCTGTTGCAGATTCGCTCCTGGAAGCAATTCAAAGATCATGCACGAATCGGATTGAGCATGTTCAGAGATACCATGTCTTACAAGACTTAAATGAATAATAAGTTTCTCCCTGTGGTTTCAGTGACTTGTCATCATCAAGTGCCTATTCCAGTTAATAAACTGAAGGATGCCCAGCAGTGCAAATCCGGTATTGATCCGGCCACTGCGATGCTGCGCCCAAACGTCAGACACTTCCTGCCAACGAAGCCATCCCAGTGCGTTATTTGAAGCCCAATCCAAATTTTCCTGGAACACATTGGCCATGGGGCCGGGATTGCGAAACCAAGCATCCACCGGCGGTAAAAAACCCGCTTTCGGGCGATGAAAATGGGCTTGAGGAACGCAGTGGGCAAGTGCCTGTCTGAGCAAAATTTTTCCTTTGCCATCACGACGTTTTGCAGTATCTGGAAGTTGGAAGCAAAACTCAACGAGGTCTCGGTTGAGTAATGGAACCCGAACTTCCAATCCATGGGCCATACTCATCCGGTCTACCTTGGCCAGAACGCTGGGGAGAAAATGGTCCAGGTCGGCAACCTGACGGGCGGTGAGGTAGGAGCGTTGCCCAGGGCAGTCATTCATTTTGGCCACATAGGCATCCAAAGGTTTTGCATCGTGTACCTGTGCCAGAAATTCTGGTTCGTACAGTCGTTGCTTGAGTGGATCGAAAAAAATACGCCGGAACGAGGCATGATCATATTTTGGACCTGCGGCAGCCGAGAGAAGCAGCCTCTCCAAAACAAGACGATGACTATAGCGTTGCGTATCCGCAGGGAGTGTGACTGCCAGCGCGAAAGCGGCATTCCGCACAAACATGGGAATTTTGCGCAACCACGGGGTCAGGTTGCCTGCCTTGTAGGTATCGTAACCGGCCAATAATTCATCGCCGCCATCGCCTGCCAATATCACAGTTGCCCGACTCCGGGCATGACGTGCCAACTGGAACATGGGGAAACAGGAGGCATCGGCCATAAGTTCTTTCATAGCTGCTAACGTGGTCCGTATCTCTTCTTCATTCCAGTTGAACATAATCCGATGGGATGAAAATCCCAGAGAATGCGCAAACGCATTAGCCAGCGCAGACTCATCAAACCCCGCTTGTTGGAATCCCAACGTAAAAGTTTCCGGTTGACCACCAACATCCCGTACCGCAAGGGCAACCATACTGGAATCCAGTCCGCCAGAAAGAAAAAGTCCCAAAGGTGCGTCGCTGACCAGCTGCGAGGAGACGGCATGGCGAACCTTTTCCTGGAATATTTCCAACATGTCGTGATGAGATAAATGGCTTTGATGGGTCAGAGGAAGTTGCCAATACCGGTGTAACTGCGTTTTTTGCGGAGATATTTCCAGAAAATGTCCGGGAGGAAGCTGATAGAGATCCTGGATTCCTGAGAACGGAGCCGGCACATAGTTGAAGGTAAAAAACATGTCCAGCGCGATGGGATCCGGTTTAGGAACCGACAGGATGGGACCAAACATGGCCAGAGGTTCCGATGCAAAAGAGGTCAAACCATTATTTTGGAAATAAAATAGTGGTTTTATTCCAAAATGATCGCGCACCAAGAAGAGGCGGCGTTGCTTTGGGTTGTATAGGGCAAACGCGAAGATACCATCCAGCATGTTCAGGCATGCCTCACCCCATTCCATCCATGCGGCCAAAATCACTTCCGTATCGGTTTCAGTTTTGAATAGATACCCTTTTTGCTGCAATTGGGTGCGCAAATTCCTGAAATTATAGATTTCACCATTATAACTGATCACCCAACGGCCATCGGACGATAGCATTGGCTGCCGACCTGCGGAAGAAAGGTCCAGAACCGCCAAACGGGTATGACCAAGAAAAATACCCGGCTCCACGAAGAAATCGGAGGTATCTGGACCTCTATGCGACAGAGCAGATACCATGTTTTCCATATCTGACCGTGGCCAAGCGACCACGTTGTGTTCAGGATTAAAGAGTCCAATAACACCACACATGTTTGATCCCCGTACAGGCAAAGGTCTGTCGCAATCCTTGAGGGACAGTTTAAATGGTTTGATTTCACGATGATACCCCCTTACAGGAGTCTGTTGATCCAAACGCTGGTTCCCTCACCCCTCCCCCTCTCCCGGGGGGAGAAGGGAAAAAACAGCAACAAAACAGGGGGGATCTGAACGGTTACCTTGAAACCGTAGAAGGGTAACCGTTCAGACCCCCCCTAAAAAACGATTGAAAAGAAAGAAGGGGTCTGGGGAATTCTTTCCCCAGGGTTTTGACTTTAAATCAAAAGCTTCAATTTTTTGCTCTTGAATTTGTTTTTGACTTTGAAATTAAAAGCCTAAATCTGGAAATATTTTTGTTTAAATTCAAAAGAAAGGTCAAAAGCTTAAGCATGGAAACCTTTTTGTTTAAATTCAAAAACAAAGTCAAAACCCTGGGGGCAATCCCCCAGACCCCTTTTTTCTTCCAATAATTTTAAGGGGGGGGCTGAACGGTTACGTAGAAGGAGAACTCAAAAACAGACCTTTAAGAAAGCGACTACTCATGAGGCCGCCGACACCGACCAGAATAAAAAAGAAATCAATCGGCATTCGGTAGAGAGCAATAGCAGGGTGAGCAGTGTACGCGGACGACAACATGACAATACCAAACGCTGGTATAAACATGGTCAAGATCAAACGTACCTGACGCTTTCGCCATTGCAGGATTAAAGGGATGCCTACCAGAAAAAAGAAGAGCATGGGTGGCAACAGTGTGTTGAGAAATGTGTTGGTAAAGAGACTGGGCATATAACCGCCTAGTTCAAAGTGTAATCGCAGTAGCCTTTTCTTATAATCTGCTTCCAATCTGTCATACTCCTGTGGATCAGAATGTCGTTCCTTCCAGCGTTTAATGACAGCCGCATCATGTTCTCTGGATTTTTCTTGCCCCTCCAAGGTGGAACGAAAGGTATGAGGGATCCCATTTTGCTTCGTCTTGGCAAGACCCGTTATCCCCATAACGCTACCTGCATCACCGCTTATCGCCAAGCCTAGTGTTTGATAGTGAATCAGCATAAAATAGATTTTTTTCATCCAAGTCATGAAGAATGATCCAGGATTCTTGAAAACCACCTCAAAAGCCGCTCTCCTCATGATCCCTTCGTCAAAGACGGTATCGATGAAGGTAAGGTCAAAGAAGCTCCGAACATCAGGGTGGGAGAAAAAGGTTTCTACGTTTATATCCAGTTGGGAATAGGGTGGATTATCAAGAAGTTCCCGTTCCACCAAGGCGAAGATTTTTTCAGAATTCGGCCCGGCTGATCTGTCCATCATACCATTCATGTATATCATAACCCCTGGAAACATATTACTCGCTGGAGCCAGGAAGAATTGAGCGTTTCGATATAAATTAAGGCTGGCATATCCAAGTATACTGCCAACAAAAACAGATAAAAATACCACACAGTAAATCATGTTTTTCTTGTTGAACCCATGCGTGACTACCGGGATCAAGGCACAAAAACCAAAAAGAATACCGGACGGGCGGACAATCACCACGAGAAATGTTGCAAATCCCAGAATGGCATAGGTCGAAGCCTGGTTTTTTTCGTATAACCGCACCACCAAAGCGGACCAAAGAACCAAAAATAATGCCATCAAATTATCACTGGCCAATTGGTGAAATAACACAGTAACCTGAAAATGGAAAAGGAGGAGTACAGTTACGATTCGAGCTTGGTACAAACCCAAGAGTCTCGCTGTGTAGTATGCAGCCAACAGATAGAGGAGATAGAGGAGCAAAAGTGACAGATGGAAGGTATACGCCCCAAGACCTGCGAGAGTTCCAACGATCCATGACGAAAGAAAGGTTCTAAACAGCGCAGCACCGGGGGCGATGTCAAGATAGGCGCTGAGGAAAGTTGCCGCGTCAGGACCACCTCCTGGGGGAATGCTCTGTGAAATAAAAATAAAAAATAAACTTGCAAACACCAGCAATAGCGCAATAAATTTGCCGTCGTCCATGAACGTAGACAAAAAACCATGTTTGGAATCATTCTGCGTATCGCTATACATATAGATTGACCTTTTTAACTTCCGTTAACGTAGACGAGCCATAAGCCGTAGGATGATACCATGAAAAACGATCACGTTCACGTATTGCGTTGCGTCGAATGCGGAGGATCTCTCGACCTCAGGGATGCCACCCTTCAGGATGATGTCGTCATTTCCGGTCGTCTGGGGTGCCAACAATGTGATCGGGTCTATCCCGTCATCGCTACCGTGGCGGTCTGCTTTCGACGCAACGTGCTGCATGACTATCTGGAACCTTTTGAACGGGATTTTATTTTAGAACAGGGTTGGCAGGATTGTCTGACACATTCCGAAGGGGGCCACGATCCCTGGCATCAAAAACAGAAGGATGTCTCCGATAATTGGTCCTATCAATGGGGCCTTGTCGCAAAAAATATGGATCAAAAAGATTTCTCCGGTAGAGGCTACCATGCGCCGGAGGCTTTTTGGAATTTTGTCCGTATTCCCCGCGAAAGTGTTTCCGGAAAAACGGTTCTGGTGACCTGTGGCGGTTTTGGCCGGGAGGCCTATCACCTCGTGGCTGCAGGGGCTGAAACGGTCTTTTTCAATGAGATCGGCGTTGAAATCTATCAAGCCGCCAAACTGATTCCTGACGCAGGTCGTAAACTAGTGCTGTTACGCAGTGATGCCATCCATCTGCCTCTCGCGGACCACAGCGTTGCCTTCGCCATCTGTGACCACGCCCTGCAACATATCCCCATGTATACGGAAGCCTTTCGAAAGCTTGTCGCATTGACTCAATCCGGTGGCAAAACAATCATTTGCGTCTACAGTTGGGAAAATAATTTCCTGATGACGCACTGTGTGGATCCTTCTAAAAAAGTGCTGCACAAAATTAACCTTAAAGTCTTGCGATTCCTGGCCCTTCCCATAACCGCCATGGTTTTCCTTGCGGCTCATGGGTTCTATGCCCCCCTGGGACGGTTTCTTCCAAACCTTGGCCGCAAGTTGCCACTTTTTGAACATATGATCTTCTGGTCTCAATTCCCTTTTCCAGTCTTGTGGATATCCATCTTTGATTTGCTGCACGCCCCGGTATCGCACCACTTCCGTCGGGAAGAAGTGGAAAAGTTGGCCCTGGACAATGATCTGGTTATCGAAGAACTCCATAACACCAATGGTTCTCTTTGGTCCTTGGTGGGGATAAAACCATGATCCATTTCAGGGGTTCCCCGCCATTTTCTTTCTAATCCCCCCAGCCAAAACGCCATCCAATAGTGCCGCTAAATCCCTGGCCCCCTCGCGCCTTGAATACCTGCGAACCAGATTTTGTTGTGTTTCGTCCACCCTGCCCGCAACGAGATCTTCAAGGAAAATCATGAATTTCTCACCAATCGTTTCACGGTTTTCCAAAGGAGCATGATAGGAAACTTCACAACTGTCCAAAATTTTCCGGGAATCCCCCCCCTCCCCGATCAGAGAAAATACAGGACGCCCCGAACGCAAATATTCAAATAATTTAGCCGGAATCAACCGATCAAAGGCCTCTCCCTGGAAAAGTAAAAGACCATCCACCCCAACCATTTCCAATAAACTTTCCTTATAGGGCAATGTCGGTTCAAGAAACACTATGTCTCCCAAATCCCTCGATTGAATCATGGCGTTGATCTCCCCATCATGACCCGTTGCACGAAGAATCACCTGGATGCGGATACCACCATGGGCGCACGCCTGTGAACTACCGATTAGACCGCGCCCCCTCAAATCGGTCAAAGCATCCAAAAACGCTGCTGGATTTCGTTCTTCTCGCCCGGTATAGAGGGTACCACCATGTAGCAAAGTGAGAATTTTATCGCCACCGGGCTGCCTGGAAGAAGCCGCCATCGCCTGGACCATTTCGGGATCGCTAAACACATCCTCATCATAACCATTGGCAATGATCTGCCATTTTTCACGCGGCAAGTTGGGATACCTTTGCTGCAACAGTTCCATGAGACCCGGTGTCGTTACGACAATACGATCACAGCGACCCAAAATCCTCGCCTCCAGACGGATAAAAAGCC
Organism: Magnetococcales bacterium; assembly: GCA_015228925.1. Taxonomy (GTDB): domain Bacteria; phylum Pseudomonadota; class Magnetococcia; order Magnetococcales; family UBA8363; genus UBA8363. Next base: position 25,618 of record JADGCQ010000012.1, read on the forward strand.
TACGAATCCTGGGATCCACCGGATGCCGACCAATGACCATGGGATCGCGCAAATCCACCACCCAGGGTAACCCCGACCAACGGGATAAAAACCAACCGATCAACAACGATGTGGCAATGGGATAGGTAGACCAAATCACCTTGGGCCGATAACGACGGATCATCCACAAGCCCGCAGGGATGGCCCCCAAGAGCCATGAAGACCAGCGGTCCGGCATGGCGAGGATGCGTGCATAACGCCCTTTAATGGACAAATGCCGCGCAGTATCCAACGCAAATGGACGCAAAACCACCGTACCATGAGGGATATTCTCCCCCTGCCCCGCATCACAGCATTCGTAGGCTCTGGGGTGCGCAGACAACACCAAGGGTTTCCAACCAAAGTCAGACAAATACCTGGAAAATCCAAGGGTTCTGTGCGTACCACTGGCCTGTGCCGGAGGATAATGATAGGCAACCATCACGATCGATTTTTCCATGGTACGCCCCCCTGTAGAAGATTTTTCTCAATGAAGAAAACAGTTGCCCAACCATCATCCGTGCGTCGTCAGCAGCATCCGATTGGTGGAAGAACGGCTTTCCCCCACCGAAGAGACCCGAATGGCCGCTTCTCCCCCCACCGGACATTTGTTTTCACAAATGCCACAACCAATACACAGATCAGGTTTGACAAAAGGTTGTTTGAGCGTCACCGATTGTCCATCCCGGTTGGTGATGGTGATGGGACGATACCAGATCGCCTTGGGTGATGTGGGACATACCTCCTCACACACGATACACGGGACATCCATGGCCCACGGCAGACAACGCCCCCGGTCAAAAAAGGCGGTCCCCAAGCGGATGGGTTCCACAAACGGGGGACGACCAATCTTTTCATCCACCGACAACCGGCGGATCGCCCCGGTGGGACACGCCAATCCACACAAGACACAATGATGTTCACAATACCCCATGCGGTTGATCAGCATGGGAGTCCATAACCCCTCAAATCCCCCTTCAAGCAACGCCGGTTGCAGCACATTGGTAGGACACACACGCATACAAGCCGCACACTTGATACAACGTTTGGCAAAATCCTCCTCGGTCAAAGAACCCGGCGGACGAATCAGCATCGGAAAGTCGATCGTCGTTGCCGAAACCGACTGCCGCATCAAGGGGAATACCACCACCGAACCCACAGCGGTTTCCAACAGACGACGGCGATGGAAATCCAACGGTTGATGCACACTGCTCCCCTTTTTCGGCAGGCCATAGTGCAATGCCCCCTCCGGGCAATGTTCCAGACAATTCATACACAAATGACATTCCGACGGTCGCCATGCCCCGTTGGGATCACATCCCCCCTGACAAGATAATAGACATTTATTGCAGCCCGTACATTTTCCCACATCCCGCTGGATGCCAAACACCGACCAACGCGACAACACACCCAATAAAGCCCCCAAAGGACAAACAACCCGGCACCAAAAACGGGGGAGATAGCGATTGGCAAGCAATACCGCCAGGAATACAACCGCAACCACCAGTCCGCCATAAAACACCGGCCCGTTGGGATAAATACCCAACCCCAGCACCACCCCATCCACCGCCGGAAGCACCGAGACCACCATGGAGCGAAACACCAGGGCGATGGGATCCAATAGCCCCACCTGCAAACCGCCCCAGGCGGCAACCACCAAAAAGACAACCAACACATGATATTTAAATCGGAATAATTTCCGATAGGCATTGCGTTCATATCTCTGTGCTGGCCGCAAACCACCGGCACCCAGGCCGACAATCTGGTTCATGATCCCCAGCGGACACATCCAGGAACAAAAAAAACGGCCAAAAAACAAAGTCAAAACCACAATGATCACAGAAAAGATCATCCCCTTGTAGAGGGTTTGACTCGTCAAAAGCCCACCGATAGCGACCAACGGATCCAACTCCAAAAACAACCGGACATTGAATCCCTGCATCCGGCGAAAATCGGCGATGATCAGCAGAAAGAAAAACAGGGTGAGAAAAAACAGGGCATAAAGCCGTCGTATGGACCGCAGCCCCGGAAGGGTAATCTTCATGGTTATCTTACGAAACCTGGGTTTCCGAAATGTTAAGGTTCTGCCAACGCACTTGCCCCAACCCCCGTTTTTCGGCCATGGCCAAAAACGGGATCTGCTCAGGACGCAACGCCAGATAGCTCAGACAATAACTATCCAACGCCACTTCATCCAGGGAGGCGATCACCGTATTTTCCCGCTGAACATCATCCAGGCTGCCACCCGTAGGGCCATTATGTTTCAACACACGCACCGCATCCATCACCGTCAAGGTAGGACGTACCGCTGCCGCCAGATCGACGATAGAGGTATGAATATCCTGATGCAACTGATTACGCCGTCCCCCCAACACCCCATACCAGTTTTTCATCGACAACGTGCAACCGCTCAAAGAATGATGTTTGACGATGGGGAGATTGATCACCTTGTCCACGGCATGAAACAAGCGATTGACCGGCCAAACCCGTAAAACGGTTCCCCCCATGTCGGTAGCAAGAAAATCCTCTTTCCCCGGGATCATCACCTGGGCATTGGCCTGAAGGGCCGCCGCTTCAATCCCGGAGCGGGCAAAACACCGCCCTGGATCATTAAGTGACACATCGGTGACCCACACCGCAGCCGCCCCGGCCTCCTGGCATAGCCGAGCCATAGCCGCCACCAGTTCCGGTCCGGTATTGGCCGCCTGCTGCGGTTGCCGATCCCAACCGACATTGGGTTTGAGCAACACCCGATCACCCTTGTGGATAAATCTTGCCAAACCGCCCAGTTTTTGTACCGCCTCACGCACCATGGTCTCGACATTTTCCCCATGCACCACCGCCATGACCGGATACAACCCATTGGCCGAGACACGAAAATCCTTCAACGTAAGGACTTCCACCGCCCGATGCCGTACCGGTTCGTCGCCATGCAACCAGAGTCCCCCTCCCGCAATCACGGTGGAGACCCCCGCCAAGGTTCCCACCCGCACCATGAACTGCCGCCGCCCCATCTCTGGTTGGACCTTGATGGGTCTGGTTTTTTTTCTTTCCGCAGTCATGGGTTAAAAAATTCCTTCAAAGGTTGCACAAGGGGTTGCATCTCCATCCCAAAAATTCCCAAAATTTGGGGACCGTGTTCCACCACAAACCAATCCCCCTCGTAGGGATCCTGAATGCGCAGATAAGGGATCCCCCCATCCTGGACCATCGTGGCGGGAATGTTCTCCTTGGCCAGAAAATCCAACAACGCCTGTTTGCGCTTGGCCAGTTCTTCGGGAGATCCCGTCAAAAGAAATGATTGAAAGACCGTCTCACCCCGTTTGAATGTCCGTTCAAGGACATTGCCGAAAAATGCAAGTCCATGATAATTTTCCTTGATAAAACGGGTTTCTACCACCTCCCCCAACGCCGGAAAACCGAGTACCAACGGAGAACTGCCCATTTTTTTCAACAAACCCGCAGCAATCTCTCCCCCCCACCGCTCCAGGGGAAGACCCGTGACAAAAGCGGAGATTTTGATAAACAACGATCCCTGAATAAAGTTGATCCCCTCCCCAAAATCAAACCCCATGGTCCCCACGTTGATGGCTTTGACGTTGGCCGGGGTTTCGTTCATCAACATCCCAAAGGCAAACAGCGGCTCCCCCATATCAAAAACATCCATGGTCACCTGCGGTTGGCTCCCTGGATCCAAAGAACCATATTCCGCCACCACCAGCCCTTTGAATCCGGCATTGATATAGGATTCAGCATGGCCATTGACGTATTCAAACAAGTTATCCCGGGTGAAATGGCGCAACGGCCCCACACGAGACAGCGGAGGCAATTGCTCGGGAATCCAGGAGGTATCCATCGCTGCCCCTGATCCATCCCCTTTGGAAAAATCGAGCAGTCCAGGGTCATACCGCTGCCCGTCATACCCAATCACAAGGGCTAATAACCCAAGGATGAGGAGCAATACGATCCGAATCCAGGGGTGGGGTTCATTCGATGCTGGCATAGTCTTCTTTGCCCGGAATGATCGATTGATTTCGGTCGATCTTACACCAAACCAGTCAACGTCAAATGGTGATGCGCCTGGCGCAGTTGCGCCACCACATCCAAACCGTGGGGGCAGAGACCGGCACAAGCCTGTGTGCGACAATCCAGGCATGGACGGGCCGACTGCGGCAGTCTGGCATAGGATTCCATCGCCCGTTTTTCATCCCGATAATCGCTAAAATACATGTTATAGCGCAGGATAGTGGCGATATCGACCTGATGGTCACACGCGCCAGAGCAATCACCGCAGCCGGTACGGCAGTATTGATCCCCGTGGAGTGCCGCATAATGATCCAGGGCTTTTTGATCCCTGGCGGTGAAGGCTTGTCCAGAAGCGGGCAGGTAAAGATCCAAATCCTGGGCCGATTTGAAGGTAATCACTAATCCGGCAATTTCTTCATGGTTTAAAACCCATTTCAAGGCCGCCTGTTCAAACTGTCCCACATCCAGTTTGGCACCGCTCTCCTTGGCCCCCGCGAGGGTTTTCATGGCGATAACCCCCACCCCCTTTTGTTTGGCCAGGCGCAAAATATCGGGGATACGGGGAAATTTCATAAAGTTGAACGCAATCATGATCCAATCAAAATGGCCCGAATTGACCGCTTCCACCATGAGGGGTTCCATGTTGTGTGGACCGTGAGAGGATACCGCCAGATGCCGAACCTTACCCGCTTTTTTCAGTTTTTCTGCGGCGTTCAGCATGTTTTCATCCAACATGCGGCCTTTTTCCCCCTCCAGATCATTTCTTTCCCCGATGGCGTGTACAAAAACGGCATCCAAATAATCGGTCTTCATCCGTTTAAGGCTGTTATCCACGGAGGCCATATAATCATTGACGCTGGTTCCCAGAGCTAGGTGACTTTTACCCTCCTGATAGGGGACGGGATGGCAAAATTTGGAGGCAATTTTAATTTTTTCCCGATCTTTGATCCGTTTCATGACTTCGCCAAAACGGTCCTCACTGGGGCCATAATCGGGAGCGGTATCAAAATAGTTGATTCCCCGATCGATGGCACGCAATATAAGGGAGCCGGAAGGGACGCTTCCCGCACCAAAAGAGATGTCACTCATGGCGATTCCGGTCTTACCCAAATCACGAAAACGGCGAACGTCCGCGCGCACCGATGATTCCTCCCCCTGAGCCGGGGTTCCCACCACCATGGCGGTAGCCGCCAGAGCGGATGATTGCATGAATTCACGACGTTTCATAACCTGGCTCCCGAAAGAATGGCTTGGTTTAGAAGAAACAATCAAAAAGCAAACAGTTCCGCGCTATTCTGACAGAATGGCATGCGGTTGTCATGTTTTATGCGAAGCGGATCGCGGGGGGATTGCGTGAAAGTTCCTTGACCCCAAGGGGTAAACAGCCCGACCATCCGCCTGACTTTTTTTATGGCTTTTAGGATGCTATCGTTACCATCCACCTTCAACCCATGACCCCATCGAGCAGTCGTTTGGACTTCATCGTGTGTGGTTAGCATTGATCTATTATGGACGCAACCCCACTTGCCACCCTGTTTGCTCAACGCCTGGATACTCTACCCCACCGGAAAGGACGCCCCCACGGCATCCTGACCGATCTGCCAGGGGCAACCCTCAGTCTGCTTGCCAAAGAGTGGGCACAAGGGTTGGCCGACCCCTTGGTCATCGTCACCGGGACGACCGCCCGCGCCGAAGCCATCTACCGAGAACTTCTGCTATTCCAGGGGGATCGCCATAAGCCTACCACCATTCTCCCGTTTCCCTCCTGGGAGATTTTACCCTTTGAGCCGTTATCACCCTATGGGCCGATTGTCGGAGAACGGATTGCCACCCTGTACCGTCTGACCCAAATGTTGGGATTGGGTGCGGTGCGTGCCGAAAATGAACGGGGACAAAAACAGGCCATCATCATCACCACCCCCATGGCGTTGATGCAAAGACTCATCCCCCGGCACCTCCTGGCGGCGCATGGCTTTGCCATTCGGGAATCGGATCAGATGGATCTGCCCGCCTTCAAACAATTTTTGATCAGCTCCGGCTATCGCTCCGCCACCCAGATCGAAGAACCGGGTGAATTCGCCGCGCGTGGCGGCATCATCGACCTGTTCCCACCCGGATATGAAGAACCGGTGCGGATCGAACTATTCGGCGACCAGGTAGAGACCATCCGCCATTTTGACATCCACACCCAAAGGTCTACCCAAAGGGCCTCCCGGTTGGAAACCCTCCCCATGAGCGAAGTCCTCCTGACCGAGGAGACCATCCGCTGTTTTCGGACCCAATACCGCGAAACCTTCGGAGGCCAAGCGGCCCAGGATGAACTCTATAAAGTCATTTCCTCCGGGGCAAAACTCCAAGGGATGGAACGATTTCTCCCCCTGTTCTACGAAACCACCGACCTGTTGACCGATTATCTCCCCGAAGGGAGTCACGTTATCCTCGATGGCGATGTCGAACCCGTGGCGGTTGCGTTTGCCCAAAAAGTGCAAGCCCAAAGAGAACTTCTGTTGCAGGAAGACCCTGCCGCCCAAAGACGGTTGCTCCCCGCTGACCGTTTCTATCTGACCGCCAGCCAGCTCATGGAGTCTTTGGACCGTTTTCATAGCGTTGGGATCGACAATCATCCCTCCGAAGGGGGATGCTCCCTCGGTTTTGCAGCCATTCCCGAATTTCTCGATCCGGTGAGCGAAGAAGTTCCCGCAGGACATTCGGTTTTGGACAAAGTGGTCGCCTTCATCAAGGGGGAGAAAAAACGGCGTCAACGCATCATTGTTTCCGCCCGTTCCCTGGGGCAACGCGACCGGGTTGGGGAATTATTGGCCGATCATGGCCAAAAATCGGAAACCGCCCTGAGCTGGCATCAGGCATTGACGACCGCCACCCATGTGATCCAATTGGTCATCGGTGATTTGGCCAACGGTTTTTCCCATTCCGGTCTCGGCCTGACGGTGATCCATGAAGATGCAATCCTGGGAACCCGCGCCCGTCGCAAACATACCGACCCCAACTATCTGGACCGGATACTGGCCTCCTTTCGCAATTTGAAAGAGGGGAGTTTTGTGGTCCACGCCGATCATGGCATCGGCTGTTTTGGCGGTTTACATACTTTGGCGGTGGGAGGGATCCAAAACGATTTTCTTCTGCTGACCTATGCCGGTTCGGATAAACTCTATGTCCCGGTGGAAAATCTGGATCGGGTCAGCAAGTATGCCGGTTCCGACGAGGTGATCCTGGATAAACTGGGTGGGACCAAGTGGAAAAAGACCCGCCAGAAGGTCAAAAAGAAAATTTTGGAAATGGCTGCGGAACTGGTGGCCATTCAAGCCAAACGGGAAACCGCCCAGGGGATCCGTTTCTCCCCACCCCATGCCGCCGACCATGAATTTGGTGCCGCATTCCCCTACGAGGAGACCCCCGATCAGGCCCAGGCCATCGAGGCGGTCCTGGCAGACATGACCTCCCCCCATGCCATGGATCGATTGATTTGTGGCGACGTGGGGTTTGGAAAAACGGAAGTGGCGTTACGGGCCGCCTTTCGCTGCATCATGGATGGCAAACAGGTGGCGGTCCTGGCCCCCACCACCATTCTGGCGCAACAACATTATGAAACTTTTTCCCGCCGTTTTGCCCCCTACCCCGTCAACGTCGCGGTCATGTCGCGGTTTCGCAGCGCAAAACAATTGACCGAATTGGTCGAAAAAACCCGCGAAGGGAAAACCGATATCATCATCGGCACCCATCGGCTGTTGCAGGAAGATGTCGGATTTAAAGATCTGGGGCTTTTGGTTGTGGACGAAGAACAGCGATTCGGTGTCGTCCACAAGGAACGGATCAAAAAAATGCGTGCCAATGTCGATATCCTCACCCTGACCGCAACCCCGATCCCCCGTACCCTGCACATGGCCATGTCAGGCATCCGTGATATCTCCATCATCGCCACCCCCCCGACCAACCGCTTGGCCATACGAACCTTTGTCATTGAATATTCTCCAAGCCGCATCCGCGAGGCAATTCTTCGGGAAATTTATCGTGGTGGGCAGGTTTTTTATGTGTTCAACAAGGTGCAGGAGATCGAACGGATGTCCCATCGACTCCTGGAACTGGTCCCGGAAGCCAAAATCGGCATCGCCCATGGACAAATGCCCGTAGGTCGCCTTGAACGGATCATGGTTTCATTTTATCGCCAGGAGTTCAACGTCCTCCTGTGTACCACCATCATTGAAAACGGGGTCGATATCCCCAGTGCCAACACCATCATCATTCATCGGGCCGATCATTTTGGTTTGGCGCAACTGCATCAATTACGGGGTCGGGTCGGACGATCCCGCCATCGGGCCTATGCCTATCTGCTCACCCCCCCTATCCAGGCTCAATCCGCCGATGCCCGAAAACGGTTGGAGGCGATCGAATCGTTGGAAGAGTTGGGATCGGGTTTTATGTTGGCCAGTCAGGATATGGAAATTCGCGGCGTTGGCAACGTATTGGGGGATGCCCAATCGGGTCATATCAAGGAGATAGGCTTTGAATTATACAACCAGATGCTCAAGGAGGCGGTGGAAGCCTTTGGTGCGGGGACGGTTGTCGATGCCCAGGGGGAGATACCAGAAGAGGAAATCGTCCCGAGCATCAATCTGAGTTTGTCCACCAACATCCCCGACACCTACATCACCGACATGAATTTGCGTTTGACACTCTACAAACGGGTTGCCGAGCTGAAATCATCGGAGGAGACTGCGGAAATGAAGGTGGAATTCACCGACCGTTTTGGTCCTCTGCCTGCTTCGGTGGAAAATTTATTGCGCGTGGTATCTCTCAAGAGAAAATGCATGACCGTGAAGGTCTTGAAACTGGAGGCGGGTCCCAAGGGGGCGGTTTTCACCTTTCACCCGCAACCCAACATTCACCCGCCGGTGTTGATCGACATGATTCGGAAAGGGGGAGGCTCAGTGTTATTCAATCAAGAAAAGAACCTGCTTTCATTTCGAGAGCGCAACTGGGAAGACCCCCATGTGCGTCTACAACATCTGGAGCGGATACTCGACACCCTTGCGGGGAAAAAAGCGGCACACTGACATGATCACCGGATAGCCGGTTATTGGCTCCGCCCTTTGCTGGGTTTACGGACTTCGCGCACCCGCCAGACCATCGCTTCTCTTTCGTCAAACGGCTTATTGTGCCGCCGGATATAGTCAAGATACGTCCCCTCCTCGGGATTGTCCTCGAACGTATCATAGTTGATATCCAAGGATTTTGCGGTACTGTAGAGGGCGTAGAGTTTGGGGAGCCAGTTGACGGTATGCAGATACAGAAAATCCTCGGATATTTTGGGGTCATTCAGTGCATAATGTTTTTGTTTCAGCATCTTGACGATGGCATCGCGGGTATCATCCACGGCAACGGCATATCGAATGGCCCCGTAGTACAGTCCGCCCACAGCGGCCAAGAAGACCAAAACTTCCAAAATGAACATTTTGCTGATGACTGGGGCAAAATGCCGTTTTCTTTGAAGTGCTTTATTCCCCTCTCTGTGTTGCCGTGCGTTGTATCCTTTTTCAAAGAGGATCCTTTCGGGATGGTCTTTGGGCAATTTTTTAATTCTTTCCGGGAGTCCCTGTTTTTTTTCTTCCATGACGACGGGTGCGTCTTCGATGGAAATTTTCTCGACGGCCTTTTTTTTCCCTTTTTGAGCCTCTTCTTCACGAATCTGGCGAATTTTCTCCGCTTCGGCGTGCAGACGGGCCTCTTCTTCGCTGTGGCGCGATGCTTCGAGTTCTTTAATCTGAGCCGCCGTCAACTCTTCCAGGGCAGTGCTTGGAGATTCCGTATCGGAAGGGGGTTTCTTAGCCATGGTTCGACTCACTCAACAAAGATTTTCGACAAACACAAACCCACCGGAGTGCCGCCAGGGCGGCCACCGCAGCCAGGAGATGTCAACTTTTTTACGCAAGAGTAACGAGAACTCAACCAATCGGAAGCACTATGCCCAGGATCACCTCCAGACCCCCATCATCGAAGCCAATCGGGGGATCTTTGTGTAGCCAGCCATAAATCATAACACACAATCCATTAAGTAATTAATTTCATGTCAGCGGACCCCGCACCAACCGTTCACTCTCCTTGGCCAATTATTTTGCCAAGAACATTATTTTCACCCTTGACACCAATCATAAGCAATTTTCGTGGCCATTTCAAGCACAATCACAAGCGTCACAGCATCTTTGCGGAATGCCCGTAATGATTCCGCCTAATTACAGAACTAATGAATGTTTATTACAATATTGTTTCTATTCCCAGATCACCCAGTAAAGCCATTGATTATCACAACTCAGAAACAGCAGGAGCGTGCTGCCAACCACAAAGTCCCGTGGATAAACATTTACACCCTTAGTAACGATATTGTACCATACCAGCGGTAGCTTTTGTCACTTAAGTCGAAATCCGAACGTTTGCCAGATTCACGATGAACCAGCACACACCATGGCCCAATTAAAACGCATACTTCTTATCGCCGGACGGTATCTGTCTGAAAATCCCTACCGGGAGGTGCGAATCAAACGACTCCTGGAAGCCAAGGGGATCGCGGTGACGTTCGCCATCCCTGGCCAAGCCATCAATAAATCGGGATTTACTGCCCAAATGCGCCATGATCCGGTATTCAAAAAGGAAAATACCCTCTGGATCGAAGGGGATTGGGATTACCAAATCGCGTTGCGCCATTGCCAAGGGGTAGTCCTCAGCACTTGGCGATCCTATGATTCCCTGGCCATCCAGGCCCGCAATGCCGGGTTGCCAACCATCAACTTCACCGCCACCAGTGGTCAGGATCATTGGCCAAACAATGTGGACCACTGCCTCGTCCGCAGCACCATGGCCATTCGACTCCTTGAGTACCTCGGACGGACAAATCAAACAATCGGTAATGTCCCAGCCAATCAGATGACCATCGTCGGTTCCCTCCTCCACGAACCTCTCGATGGTCCCGAAACCCTACCCATTGTAGATAAAGAATCTTTCTGCCAACGCTATGGCCTGGACCCCTCCAAACGGATCGTCGTTTTGTTTCCCGCCGGCATCGCCCCGTACCGAATCAAACTTACCAAATGGCACCCAGATTGGTCTCCAACACAAGTGGAAGAATATATCCGCAAAATGGTCGCGGAATATCTCGCCATCTGTAAAGGGGTAGCAGACGCCCGGTGTAACCTCCTGATCAAACTCCACCCCGCCGCCTACGCCAGTTATTGGTGCCGCGAAGGTGAAGAGGCAGCGTTCTGGCATCACCAGGTCGCGGCTAAAATACTCCACCCCAACGATACCCGAACCATGTTTCACCACATGGATATCGGCGTCGGCATCAACACCAATGCCTCCATGGATACCGGATATTTCAACAAACCTTTCATTTATCTCAGTCCCGAAGCGGTCCCCTTCGCCCCTACCCGGGTGGATCGGTATGAAATGGAAGCCTGTTGCGGTATCCCCCTGGGACCATCCACCCGATGGCACACCCAGCCGCAAACCTCACCAACCCCCTGGATGACCTCCTGGTTGGGAGACTTCTGCACCACCCAAGAACTTCCCGAACGCCTACAAAATCCCCAAACTTACCATTTGGATCCCGTCCAGAAACAAGCTTATATCCAAGAATTTTGGTATCGCAACGACGGATTGACGGGGGTGCGTATCGCCGATGCCATTGTGGAACGCCTGAAATCTGCGCTTGCCCATGCGCCACTTCCCGTCAAACTACGCCGCCTGCGCCATGCCTTGAACCCCGGCCATCTGGCAACCCGGTTGCGTAACCTTTAGAAAACCCTGAATACAGATCGCCTCCAGACAAACACTCACCCCCCTGAATCAAGAAGTACCTTGATCCTGTCGAGCAAAATGATCGGTTCCACCGGCTTTTCAAGAAATCCCTGGACCGGGAGAAAATCGGTGTTGACATCATTTTCAGAAAAATGGAACGATAAACGGCTCCGTTGGTTCACCGCCGACACAATCAACACCGGAATCCTCCGGCACCCCTCATCCTTGTGCAGAACACGCGCCGCCTTGAATCCCGCCTGCGCATCCTCCGGCATCATGATATCCAAAATAATCAGGTCTGGATGCATGGTTTTGACATCATCCAACAGATTCTCCGTATCCCCCTTGACCGCCACATCGTAACCATTTCCCTCCAAAACCATGGTTAAGTTATCCACAATATCCCGGTCGTCATCGATAATGAGAATTTTTGCCATGGGTCTCTCCAAAGTTACGGTGTCACGGTTCCTCGGCAAAGGTAACGGTAAAACATGACCCTTGCCCCAGTTGACTTACGACATCAATCGTTGCATCGTGCAGGCGGACAATCTCCATCACCAACGCCAACCCCATGCCGCTGCCGTTGGGATTGAAATGGACGGCATTGTTGGCACGAAAATGTTCCGTAAATATCTTGTTCAGGTGTTCATTGGGAATGCCAATACCATGGTCCGTCACTTCAAACGACACCTTGCCACCCCCTTCCACCAAGCAAACCTCGACCGTCCCCCCCTCCTGGGAATAGTTGACGGCGTTACGCAACAAGTTGGAAATCATGGTCGCAAGATGCTCTTTCGATCCCTGAATGGATACCGCCAGCCCTTGCGGCTGAAAATGGACACTGACCCTCCGAAGTTTGCCAATCAATCGCGCCTCCGCCACCTCCTGGACAACAATGGCTTGAAGATCGGTTGGCGTTACAATAAATTGTTCTTTTGTGATGGTCCGTAAATTACTCAGATGAATGATATCGGTTATTTTTTCCATCAACAAATCACAACGCTCACCCATCCGTTGGATCACCTGTCGCGCCTTCTCCGGTAACGGACCGCAATAACCATCACGCAGGGTATAGACATAACTTTTAATGGCAGCAAACGGGGCCTTCAGCTCATGGGTCGCCCGCATGGTAATCTGGGATTTTTCCTGATCCAAGATTTTTAACTGCCTGATCGCCTCTTGTAGCGCATGTTTACGCTGTAATAAAATATAAGTTATATCACTGACCAGATACCAACAAATCAAAATCCCCCCGGCAATCGCCAGGATAAAACCGGCAGTCACGGTGGCATGAGAACTGATCACGGCATTTTTATGGGTCACATCAAAAATGGAAACCACCGGAACCATACGAAAATATTCCAGAAGCGTGGGCAAAATAGCGAAAAAGATTCCAACCCAGGCCATGAAGAAACCATAAATCCGCGAAAAAAAAAGGGTCGATAAAATAATATGCGGCAAAAATAAAATCACGACGGGGGTTTCCACCCCACCCAAACCATAGGATAAAAAAGAGAGATTCATAAAGTCAGTTACAACCTGGGCACTGAGGAACAAACACATCCCCCCCTTCGCGGATTGGCGTTGCATCACCCTTTTGGCCAGATCGGCATAGACCAGATTGCTGAAAATCAACAACAGACCTACCGTAAAAAAAATGCCGGGTTCCACATGAAAGTTTGCCGTAAAAAGCCACGGCATTGCGGTTCCCCCCAAGCCAACCAAAAGACAGATGCCAGCCGCCTTCCAGCGCGTGCGGACGAACCAGGCACTGCGTTCGGATAATTCATCCGCGTGCAAACCCTGGTCACAAATACTGAAATTTCGGGTCCATTTCATAGGAAATCTAGCAAATCCTTGGTAAGAGTTCGCCACTCGGGACATCCACCACCCGGTGACCACCGATGACGGTTTCCAGGATCACCCGCCCCGACTGCCGGATTACCGTACCAATCTCTCTGGCCTCTCTCCCCTCCGGCAGTTCACGCCACCGCGCCAAAATCGCATCGGAGACGTTGGGTGAACAAATCATCACCAAACACCCCTCCGAGGCCACATGCAGCAAATCCAATCCCAACATTTCCGCCAAGGCACGCCCACCCGGCGAAAACGGTAGATCACATGCACGTATCAGAATCCCGAACGGTTGTCCCACCGTCATTTCATTCAATACCGTCGCCAATCCACCTCGGGTAGGATCCCGCATAAAACGAATTTCGGCGGCCATAGCGGCAACCCCTGCCACCAAACGGTGTACGGGGCGGGAATCACTCACGGGACCATTTTCAATCTTCAACCCTTCCCGCACCGAAAGCACCGCCATCCCATGATCGCCCAACGTGCCGCTGACCAAGATGCGATCTCCCGCAACAACCTGCCCAAGCCCCAAGGAAAACCCCGGAATCGCCTCACCAATGCCCGAAGTCGTGATGTACAAGCCATCGCACTGACCGCGCCGCACCACCTTGGTATCCCCGGTTGCGATGACGACACCACAATTTTGCGCCGCCGTTTGGATGGCATCCAAAACACGACGCAGCAGCACCAAAGGAAGCCCCTCCTCCAAGATCAACCCCAGGGAAAGCCATCTGGGGTGGGCACCGGTCACCGCCAGATCGTTCACCGTCCCATGGACTGCCAGGTCGCCAATATTCCCCCCAGGAAACTCCAAAGGGTGGACCACAAAACCATCGGTGGAAAACCGAATCCGAGTAGTATCCAAAAGCAGTGAAGCGGCATCGGGCAGACCATGCAACGGCCCATGACCAAAGCGAGAAAGGATCTCCGTCTGGATCAACTGGTGCGAAAGGCGACCACCACCACCGTGACTCAACAGGATGCGCTCGTTCATGATGAGACTCCCGAAGCATATTTAAATTCAGCGGCACAACTCCCCTCGGAACTCACCATACAAGGCCCCAGGGGATGATCGGGATGACAGCCAGTACCAAACAGCGGACACTCCGATGGGTCAATCTTCCCCTTCAGCACATCGCCACACAGGCAATGGGGGTTGACCCGTCCCGGTTCGACGACAAAACCAAAACGATGACAGGCATCATATCGGGTGAATTCCTGGCGCAACACCAATCCACTGGCGGGAATCACCCCCAGACCGCGCCAGGAAGCATCCACCGGTTCCAAAAAACGGGCGATCACCCGCTGTGCCTGACGATTACCTTCCGGTTTCACCACCCGGTTGTATTGATTATCGACATGGGGATTGTTTGCCACCAATTGCCGCGCCAAACCATCCAGGCCATACAGGATATCCAGCGGTTCAAACCCGGCCACCACGCAAGCCACACCATGGGTTTCGGCATAGGGACGATAGGCATCGGCCCCGATGATGGCACTGACATGGGCAGGGCATAAAAACCCGTCGATCCGTATTTCAGGATCGCCCAGCAACGCCGAAAGGGCCGGAGGAACCCGTTTGAAGGCGGTCAACAAAGACAGATTCCCGATAGCTTCCCCGATGACCCCATCCAGCATGGCCATGATGGGGGCCACAGTGGTCTCGAAGCCGATGGCAAGAAACACCACCTCGGTTTTCCGATTGTCCCGGGCCAGTTCCAAGACATGCCGAGGTGAATAGCAGATTTCAATCCGCCCCCCTTCCGCTCTGGTTTTATCCAAGGTGGACCGGGATCCCGGAACACGCATCATATCACCAAAAGTGGCAATGATTTTTCCCTGGTGCGCCAACTGGATAGCGGCATCGATGATTCCGGGATCGGTCACACACACCGGGCAACCCGGACCACTCACCAAGTCCATGTTGATGGGGAGAAAATCACGAATGCCAAAACGGGCGATGGCCATGGTATGACTGCCACAAACCTCCATGAAATGGACGACCCGCCCTTGCCGAGCCAATTGCTGACCATGGCCGCACAGCACCTTGTAAAAATGGTTGGCCGCCTCCATGTTTCTAAACCCTTCGATCCCGTTCATGGTCCAACCACCCGTTTTTCCAATGGTGCGATCAAAGTTACCTCGGCACCCATCTGGGCACGATAAGTCGCGGCCAAGGATGCAAACAAAGCCAAACGGATTTCTGCCTCACGCATATCGAGCTTTTCAATGGCATAACCCGCATGGATCAGGAGATAATCCCCAACCTGGGGATCTTCCACCAACATTAAGCCCACCGTCATTTCAATGCCATCCAGTGCGACAACTCCAGCATTATCCCCCTGGACGGATATGAGTTTCATCGGCACAGCCAGACACATATAATTTCTCCCCCCCGATCATCCAGGTTTGCCCCACGGCAATCGAGAGATCACCCGGTGGAATGCGTTGATGTTGAAAGACACGATACCCCTCTTGCTCCAATTTCACCCGTAACCCCACTGCCACCAGTTCGTTCATAAAAACGCCACCACTACACACAACAGAACGCAAGCCGGTACATTCATGACCATGGTGGACCATTTGCACCATGGCATCGACCATGGTGTGATGAAAGGCCATGGCCCAATAAGCCGTTTCATCCTGGGTCCATCGTCGATCCCCTGGAAATTGGCGGAACAGGTCTCTCCAATCCACGAGCAACAGGTCATTCTCCTGGCGCAAGGAAAAGGGGAGCCGTTCGACCTGTGAACCATCACCCACGAACCGTTTGGCCGCCGCTTCCAACAGCATGGCCGGTTCACCTTCGCCCGTGATGGCGGACGGGGCAATACCCAGCAGTGCCGCACACGCATCGAACAGCCGTCCCGCTGCATGGCTCAAGGGAGCATGAAGGCCATGGCGGCATTGATGGGTCCAGAGTTGCACCTCCGTGGCCGACAATCCCAAAGTCGCACACCAGGCGGGATCGATGGCCACACCCGCGTCCAACCAGCGCGCCAGCAGTTGCCGATAAGGATTTTTAACCGCCGCATCACCGCCGGGGAGTGGCACCGGGGCAAACGTCCCCAAACGGAGACCATGACCGGGCCGCACATGCAAAAGTTCCGCCCCCCACAGGGTGGCATCCCCCCCCCATCCCATCCCATCGAACACCAACGCCAGGCTCTCTTGAAGGCCATGCTCGGCCATACAGGCCGCCGCATGGGCAACATGATGTTGGACCGCAACCACCGCCAATCCCCGTTCCTGGGCCAAACGATGGCCCAACACTGATGGAAACAGATCGGGATGCAGATCGACCCCGATGATTTGTGGTACCGCATCTCCCCCATCCAACAACCAGCGGGCATGGTCCTCCAACACGGTCCGGGCTAAAGGATCCGCAGCATCACCCAAAGGTTGAAACAAAAGGATCTCGTCAGTACATCCCAAGGCAAGGGCATTTTTGCTTTCAATCCCCATGGCCAAGACCGAACGCTTGAGCGGTATTGCCAGCGGAATACGTGTCTGGATCAAGGGAATCGGGGGGATCAGATGATCGATGGTCTGACACAATCCCTGCTGAATGGCGGGCAACCGTTGCCGCATCGGGGGTGTCAAGCCGGGGCTTATCGCAAGATCAAAGGGTTGCACACCAAACAGATAGATCGGATGGTCATAGCCCAACTCCCGCGCCATGGCAATCGCTGCGGCCATCCCCAGACCATGGGTAGAAATCATACCGCGATGGTCGGCAAGGAGATCGTGTTCCAGGGGAAGAAACCGCCACGAACCCGCTTCCATCCCCATCTCGGCACAATCCACAATGATCACCGGTCCGGGCAATTGCAAAAGATCATGCGCCAGGGTCAAGGCATCGGCATCTTCCCACAACAAGGGAACCACCTGGGGTCTGTCAGCGGTTTTCGACAGTGTTTCCACCAACGCCAACCCCACCGCATCATCGCCCGCACTTCGACTGCCAAGGCCCACCACCGTCAGAATCATGGGAGTATCCCCCAATCGATCACGTCGTGAACTGGATATCCAACATATGGACCGAACAGGAGATGCACGGATCATAGGCACGAAGCAACATTTCCATATGCAAGGTCAAGGCTTCCTGAGACATGGACGGAAGCATTTGCGGCACAAAAGCCTTCATATCCTGCTCGATGTTGTTGATATTCTGGCTGGTAGGAATAATAGCATTGGCATCACAGCAGCGACCCGATTCATCAAAGGCGTATTCGTGAAATAAAATACCCCTGGGAACTTCCACGGCACCACACCCCCGGCCTGCAACGGGTGTATGCTGGATATCCTCCTCCCGCAATCCACCATTCAAAACGGTTTCCATCATGGCCAGACTGTCATAAGTGCAATGGACAATTTCGACCACCTGCGCGACCGTATTCATATAGGGATTAAAACAAGGAACTTTGAGACCCAATACTTGGGCCACTTCCTGGGCTTGGGGATGGAGTTGGTGAAAATTATTATTCACCCGCGCCAACGCCCCCACCGCATAGGCATCCCGATGCCAGCGCGACCAGCGGGTGGTGCAATGGGGGACGGTGAACTCATTGGTCACCCGAAGATAATCGCGCACCGCCACTCGTTCCTGAGTATCGGAACTGAAAATATCTCCATCATAAAGGGCGTATTCGTCGGGATGTTTTAACGAGACAAATTCGGTTTCCCGTTGGTAAGGGGGAATCTTCAAGGTTTTGATGATGGCGACCGTTTCCAACAGATCGGGTACGGCAGCCAACAGGCGATCATGGATCTGGGCAATCGCATCCAACGTTGGCAACCGACGCCACCCTTTCAGGGTATGGCTCATGGGATGCAGGGTACGGCCTCCCAGGACGGCGGTATAGTCATTCGCTAATTTTTTCAACCGCAAGGCCCGTTTGACGACATCGGGATGGGTTTTGATCAGGGGCATAACGCTGGGGGTGCCGACAAAATCGGGGACTGCCAGAAAATAGACGTGCAGGACATGGCTTTGCAAAAACTGCGATTGGTTGAGCATTTTGCGCAACAAAACCGTTTGCGGTGACACCCGAATCCCCTGGGCCGCCTCCACCGCTTTGGTAGCGGATAATTGATGCCCCACACAACAAATGCCGCAAATACGTCCCACCACCCACGGAATCTCCTGGGGGGACATGCCACGGGTAAAACTTTCAAAAAAACGGTTGGCCTCAACAATGCTGAGTTTA
The DNA here is from genome assembly GCA_015228925.1 of Magnetococcales bacterium. GTDB lineage: Bacteria > Pseudomonadota > Magnetococcia > Magnetococcales > UBA8363 > UBA8363. Next base: position 44,538 of record JADGCQ010000012.1, read on the forward strand.
ACCTCTTCCACCACCCCCTGCCGGGTGTTGATACGGATGTTGCCATGCCCCTCCACGCGGGTTACATGATGGAGATCGATGTTGTAGGTTTTGGTCTCGATGGTCATCGACGGTTCTCCCGGCCCACAAACTGCGCACTGCAAAACAGACGATACCGATGTTCAATCTGGGCGTCGGAAAGCCCCTTTTCCCGCAACACCGCTTGGTGCGCCACCCGATTGGCCTGGGGCAAAAACCCCCGGCAACCGTCACAGCGATAACCATGGGTCACACAAATCGCCTTGCAACCGCCATAGGTGACTTGCCCCATGCACGTTTCCCCCTGATCGAACACACATTCATTCTCAGCCATTTTGCATTCGACACACACCGCATTGGCGGGAAAACTGGGAATGCTGCCGACAACCAACGCCTTGACCAGATGGACAAATTCTTCTGGAACGATGGGACAGCCCCGCAGTTCATAATCCACGGAGACGATCTCTTTCACCGCCCGAACTCTGGTATGCGCCCACAGGGGCCAAAATTCGGGATCGGACTGTACCAGGTTCCGGTCCGCCTCCCCGTATACCCGTTTAAAATTTTCCGCCGGGGCAATAAAGTTGGATCGGGCCTGGACGTTTCCGATACAAGCACAGGCACCCATGGCCACCAAAACGGAACTGCGGGCGCGAATACCCTGAAGCCTTTGCACATCGATTTCCCGATGGATGCTCCCTTCGATGAAAGCCACATCAAAACGGGGAGCCGTTTCCGACATCGCCTCACGAAATTCAACGATATCCACCAGATTAAGAATATCCAGGAACGCATCTTCGCAGTTGAGTACCGCGAGTTGGCACCCTTCACAACTGGCAAAATCAAAAAAGGCGACTTTAGGCTTCATTGCAACGCCTCCTGAAGATCCACGATCCGGTCCAACCGAAACACCGGGCCATCCTGGCAACAGGTCAGATGGTTGATTTGACAATGGCCGCATTGGCCGATGCCACACTTCATCCGCCGTTCCAGGTCCACGAAGATGTGAGAATGGGCAATGCCACGCCCCGTCAGTTCCATGATGGCAAATTTATACATCACCGGGGGACCACACAGGGCGACCAGGGTGCGATCAGGGTCCATGGCCAAGTCTGCAATCGGGGCGGTCACCAAGCCGATCCTACCATCCCACGGGAGATGGGCCGTATCATCCACCAACCGGATTACCGTGACTGGACGACGTTCCCCACCCATGCGCGACCAGGATTGCAGTTCTTCACGATAAAGCTCCTCCGCCGGTGTCCGGCAGCCGCTGATGATGGTGACATGACCGAAAAGATCGGGTTGGGCAAGAATGGGTTGAATAAGCGAGCGCAACGGCACCAATCCCAACCCTCCGACGATAAAAACCACATCTTTGCCGTAGAAATCGGCCAGATGAAACCCAGACCCAAACGGACCGCGCACCCCCACGAATTGACCGGGTTGCAAACGGTGCAACACCTGGGTCAGACTCCCGGCGTTACGAATCACCATTTCCAGGATGTTATCATCGCGGGGACCGCAGGAGATGGAAATCGGGGCCTCCCCGATCCCTAGGAGCGACAACATGACAAACTGTCCCGGGCGATGCCCCAAGGGGGCGGGCAATGCGACCCGGAAAAATTTTTCCCGAGCCGTCATCGCCGTCACTTCCAGAATTCGGGCCATCTGCGGCAAAAATGGTCCATCATGGCAGGCGATGGCATTCATAGTCACCCCTCCACTTTCTGGATTAGATCATTGACAATATCAAAGATATCAATGTTTGCCGTACACTGACGGCCACACCGTCCACACCCGACGCAAAAAGCCCCTTCTTCGAAACGTTGGGTCAGATATTGAAATTTCCGTTTCACCCGGTGGCGTTGTCGCGCCAGGGCCAAAGGACGAAAATCATGTCCCCCGGCGACGATGGAAAACGTCGGAAGCATACAGCCATCCCAGGTAGCGGTTCGCCCCCCGCTGCTACCATCGGACAATTCAAAATCATCACGCACGTTAAAGCAGTAACAGGTTGGACACACAAGATTGCAACTACCACAGGAAAAACACCGCTGGACGTGGTTTTCCCACACTGGAGAAGACCATTGACCGGCGATGATCGGGCCAATTTGGGACAGGGGGACAGAAAACTGCCGACCAAACGGTTTGGAACGCCGCACATCGACCCGTTCTTTGAAGGAGTCTACCGCATCACAGACCGGCAAAGCGGTCCTCTGCACGAGGGTGCGCCCCCGTTCGGAGAAACTTTCCACCAAGATTTCATCGTCCAACGCCGTCAAGAACACATCGGCATTCTTGCGCCACCCCAAAGAACCGACGGCATCACAAAAACAGGCGTCATCACAGGGGTACAGACAATCGCAAGCGATGATGGTGGTATGGGTGCGTCGGGAGAGATAATGGGGATTGGGAACCCCCTCCCCATGCACCCGATCCATCAAGTCAATCCCTTTAAGATCACACGGACGGACCCCGGCCAGGATCTGTTTGGACGCATCCAGGACCGGCGTCACCACAGGGATTTCATCGCCCATCGTCTGATAGCGAAAGAGTATTTCTTCGGCAGGAAACAATTTTTTTCCGGGAGGAACGATGGTGGGGCGGTAATGTTCCAACTGGATCAAGGACCCTTCCCTGACCTGCTTGAACCGAAATCCCGACCGCCCAGCCCGTTGCGGAAAGTAAACCTGGGATTCCCGTGCCAGGTGTTTGATCCAGTTGGGCAGTTCATCCCTGCGAAGCAAAAACGGACGCATACGCCACCTCCACCCCGACGAACTCACCCGGTCAGATCACGCACCAGTCGCCATTCCCACACCCAACCATGGTTCAATGCTACCACGTTTTACTGACAAGTTTAAGCCAAAACGACACACGCAAAAAAACCGTGATGTTTTTTTATGGAATCGGGTAGACGAGACATCAATCATCGTTCCGTCAACCTCTGCTGCGGATCATGTTCAACAAATCCTCCACGGACAATTTCCCACTCACATCCCCATCTTCCAAAAGTCCATCGGCAAGATCACGTTTATGGCGGTGCAGTTCCACAATTTTTCCCTCGATGGTCCCCTGGGTGATGAGGCGATAGATGGTGACCGGGCGCGTCTGGCCAATGCGGTGGGCACGGTCCGAGGCTTGATCCTCTACCGCCGGATTCCACCATGGGTCCATGTGAATCACATAATCGGCAGCCGTCAAGTTGATACCCACGCCGCCCGCCTTTAAACTGATGAGAAATAGATCACCTTCTCCAGCCTGGAAAGCATCGATAGAACTCTGCCGTTTCTTTTGAGGGGTACTGCCATCCAGATAGTGATACACCACCCCTTTTTCATCCAACAGGGTACGCAGGATGGCCAGATGATCCACAAACTGACTAAACACCAGGGCCTTGTGCCGATTCTCCCGCAATTCCTCCACAACATCCCAAAAAAGGGCCAGTTTGGCACTCTCAATGGGGCTATCGGGCAGCACCAACCGACTGTTGCAACAGGCCCGACGTAAACGCATGATCTCCGCCAAAATCTGAAACCGTTTTTGTTCCATGGGACCATCCAGACTCTCGATCTGCTCAATGGCCTTGCGGCGGAGTGCCTCATAGAACGCCATCTCCTCGGCACTCATCTCCACGTTCAGGACAATCTCGGTGCGCGGCGGCAGTTCTTCGAGAACCTGGCTCTTGGTACGTCGGAGGAGAAATGGCTGGAGAAGTTTGCGCAATCTTTTTTGGGCACCCTTGTCACCAGACCGTTCGATGGGACTGGCAAACCGCTCATTGAATCGTTCCAATGAACCCAAAAGACCGGGATTGATAAATTGAAATAAATTCCAGACCTCCCCCAAATGGTTCTCCACAGGTGTCCCCGTGGCAATGATCCGAAATGCCCCATCCAACGCCATGGCGGTCTGCGACCGTTTGGTCAGGCGGTTTTTGATGGCCTGGGCTTCGTCCAACACGATAACATTCCAATGAACGCCGGTCAGTTTTTCCATTTCCGTTTGCAACAAGCCATAACTACAGACCAAAACATCGAAAGGTTTCAAAGAATCCAAAGCCTCCTGTCGGGGGCTACTGCCAAAAAGAATACCACAAAGCGTCGGGGCAAAACGGTCCATTTCGCCCATCCAGTTCAAGCCGACGGACGTGGGGGCGACCACCAGCGAAGGCCCTTCCTGCGCCCTATGGAGGAGCAGCGTCAAAATCTGGAGCGTTTTGCCCAACCCCATATCGTCCGCCAAACAACCACCGACCCCCCAGGCGGCCAATCGCGCCAACCAACGGAACCCCTCCACCTGATAATCGCGCAACTCGGCCCGTAACGTGGATGGAACTTTGGGGTCCAAAGTCTGCGCCTTGTCGATTCGTTTGACATGCGTTTGCCAGTGCTTATCCGTCTTGACCTCGCCAGCCTCCGCCAGCATCTCCCGAAATACCGGACTGGCCAGGGGATGAAACCGCTGACCTTGGGGACTTTTTTCGGAAAACCCATCGAGTTCCGCCAACTGTCGGCGAAAAAGATCCGTCAAAGCCAAAAACTTCCCTTCACCCAGGGGGATAAAACGACTCGCCCGGTTGCGCGCCAAGTCCAACAGCCGGGTCATATCCAGAAGATTGTCCGCATCCACAGACAACGTACCCGTTACCGCAAACCAATCCTGATCTTTTTGGATTTGAACCCGCAGACGATCCATAGCCAATGGCTGGCTGACCCGCATTTTTTCCCCTTCAGGCCATGCGATCACCACTTTTTCTGACAAAGCCTGCAATTCCAACAACAGTTCCAGGCAAGATTCAGGATCTTCCAAGACCCACTCCCATGCTTCCCCTTTGGCCCCCAGCGTGGGACATGCCGCGACAACCTCCCGTGCTTGTTTGGCCTCTTCCCGAAGATCCCGATGGGTTTGTCCCCTTTTTCCTGCAATTTCAGCGATGATGGTTTTGCCACCGCTGCCAGGCCCAAAGGTGGGGCCTTGGCCAGAAAACGGGGATACAACCATGTTGATTTTTAAACCTTCGCCATACGGAAGAAGATGAATATGGGGTTTTGGATCCGCCGGGATATTCTCAACATCACCCAAATCACCCCCGATGCCAGAATGGATGGTCACCAAAGGTGAGACCGCACGCATCGCCTCCATGACCTGTCCCTTGACCTTAGCAGGAACACGCAACCCCTTGGATCCGAGAATATGCGCGATTTTCCGATGCTCTGCGGTGATTTCCACCAGCGTGCAACGTCCAGGATGATCCCGGATGGCCAAAACATCTCCTTCCCCCACCGGACTGGAAAATTGAATACTGAGTTGACCTCCTTTTTGTTCGACAAGCAACTCCGGCTCGCTTTTGACGATCTCAACGCTCGCCCCGGGAGCATCTACCCAGAAAACCAGGGGATGCCCCACCATGGCCAGCATCGCCTTTGACCAGCTAAACTGGTAATAAACACCGCTATAATAATCGCTGTACCCGGTGATATAAGAGCATATTTTACGATCCTGCGCAGTCAGATAATCCAACTTACCGGTATTGCGGACCAATCGTTTCAGGGCAACGGGTCTCCCTTTGGACCAGATACCTTTGGCGGAACGGGTTTGCTCCAAGGGTTGAATGGAGGTGATCACATGTCCACTCTGACCGATCAGCCATATCAACCGGCTCTCGGCACGGAGTTTGGCCGTTGATTTTCCCCTGTTACCGACCCCCATGTCGATGAGGGCGTTCAAAGCCCGTTCCCACGATTCCTCCCGCACCACGACAGTGACCACGCTCTGCATACCCGTTTCCCGTTGCACCTGGGCGGCATATTCAGCCACTTCTGTCGCATCAGGATCCATGGCAGCCATGAGCGTAGCAATCTCCATAGCGGGCCATTTGAAACCATGTTTCTTGGCTTTTTCAAACAGATCTGGCAACCCACTCCCCTGTTTGCGGGCAAAATCACCATCCAGCCAATGTCGGCCTACGGCATGAAACATCTGCACCCAACAAGGGACAGAATCCACAACTTGTGTCACCAAAGACTTGGCATCATCCATTTTATTTTGCTGGGCCAGCAAGGTCGCACCAATACATGCGAAAACCGATGGTATGGGTATGGCGGGGGATTTTCCGGCCATCACCATGAACTCCGACACACGAACACGGTGGGCAGGGGTTCCGCTTTTCAGCAAGGCCAAAAGAAAGAAAATCCCGCTCATCGTACCCAATACAATGCGTCTTTTATCGACGATTTTGCGCGCACCCCGCAAACGCTGTTCATAGGATTGGATCGCCTTTTCATGTTCGCCACGTAAAAAATGCAGCCAACCCCAAAGCGAATCACGCCCCTCAGCGTCAAAATCTTGTTCCAGAATGGCCTGTCCCTGTTCAAGATCGCCACGAAACAGCATGATGGTGCAGATCAATTTTTGAAACAGGGGATCATGTTCCCCTTCAGACCGCCCAATCCATCCCTGCAACAGCGAAAGCAACGCGCTGACATCCTCAAACTCTTGCAATCGATAGACAACGATCTGTTCAATCGCCATGATCTGGATGGATATGGGGAGATCTTGGAACCAGTCAGCATCGAATGGACTGGCACACAAGGTGACCAATGGTAGCGTCTCTGACATGCGTGTTGAAAACTGCGTCTGACATGCCTGAACCAGGGTATTGGCTTGTGCGCTGTCGCGGGCGAAAAGGGCCAAACGCAAATCCCGCAAACCACATTCAAAACTGACCATGCTTTTGGAAAATGAATAGGGAAAAAGAGGTCGTTCCCGTTGCACCACAGCGACCATGGGGTGAAACCGCCCAGAATCCATAGCAGCCCTGGTGGCGTGAAAGGCGATACTGGCATGGCAGGCGTAGTAGGTCGTCTGTCCGAAAGCAACAAGCTTTTTATCGACCAAATTCATGCTGGCCATGTTGTCCAGGAGAGTATCCAAGGCTGAAGCGGACAAAAACCTGCCGTCGGAATCCCGGATTTCAGCACTGCGAAGGTATCTGGACAGGTTTGCACGGTTGACGGGTTCAAACAGGATGGAAAGAAACTGGAGTATAGTCTGCTCCGTGGGTGTCAGACGATCATAACCCGCACGGGCCAGACGGAACGCTTCATCGCAGGGTATAGACATCATGGTTTTCCGTTCAATCAGGTTGGATATTACCGAACTATTTTGCCGCCACGCCGACTGACCATCTATTATCCCATACCATGAGAGTGGCTGTCACCCATGGTGACATTCACATTCAAAACTTGACTGTTCTTGCCGCTTCTTGGAGGATCCACACAGCGATAGGGGGTCACACGCGCCTATTGCCTTAAAATCATGATCGCCTTTGCCGAAAAGGCGTCGAGCTATACAGCGGCCTGGATCGCAACGGCCTCGAAGCCGACGACCTGTCCTAATGAGGCCACCGTGCGGAATCTGGAGTTGAGAGGATAGAGAGTGGGATGACGAAATGCGAGAGAAGTGTTAGACTTTCGGGAAAGGCTCTAGGGAATTGGAGAACAGTTTGACGTTCCCTATAAAAATTCATAAAATTCAACCTATTGCCCTACCCAAAAAAGCTGATAACGACGAACGGCGGTCATCATGGAAGAAAATATTGACAAAGTTTTTGACGCCATCCAGGAGAAACTGGTTCTCCTAAGGGGGCATCTTTGACTACGAAAATGGCAAAAAACGGTTGGAAGAGGTTTTATCCTTAAGCGAAGATCCCGCGCTGTGGAATAAACCCGATCTCGCCAAAGCCCTCATGCAGGAGAAAAGCCAACTGGAAAAAACCATCGGCGAATGGGAAATCCTGTGGCGGGAGCTGACAGACCATCGGGAACTCTTCGGACTGGCCACCCTGGAATCCGACGTGGCGGTGCAACAAGAAATCTATGCCGCAACCAAGGCGATGTTGAGCCGGGTCGAAGATCTGGAACTCAAACGGATGCTCTCCGAAGAGGCCGACATCAACAGTGCCTTTTTGGAAATCCATCCCGGTGCCGGCGGAACCGAGTCCCAAGACTGGGCAGAAATGTTGCTGCGGATGTATCTGCGTTGGTGCGAAACCCATGGTTATAAAACCGAAATCCAGGATTATCAAGCCGGCGATGAAGCGGGCTGCAAATCGGTCACCGTCCGTGTCGAAGGGGAATTTGCCTACGGCTATCTGAAAACCGAAGGGGGGGTCCACCGTCTGGTCCGCATCAGCCCCTTCGATGCCGCCGCCCGCCGTCATACCTCCTTTAGCTCGGTTTACGTCTACCCAGAAATTGACGACTCCATCGTCGTCGAACTGCAAGACAAGGACATGCGCATCGACACCTTTCGCGCATCGGGGGCGGGTGGACAACACGTCAACAAAACCAGTTCCGCCATCCGCATTACCCATTATCCCACCGGCATCGTCGTCCAGTGTCAAAATGGCCGCTCCCAACACCGCAACAAGGACGAGGCGATGAAAATGCTCCGCGCCAGAATCTACCAAATGGAACTGGAAAAACGTCAGGCCGAAGCCCAGGCCATCAACGACGCCAAAAGCGATATCGGTTGGGGGCACCAAATCCGCTCTTACGTCCTCCATCCTTACCGAATGGTCAAAGATTTGCGTACACAATTAGAAAAGGGCAATGCCGACGCCGTTTTGGATGGCGACCTGGATGATTTTATCCGCGCAGCACTCGCCCAAAGAATTTCAGGCTGATCCCCATCAGTCCACCCCGATCACCGTCTTATGTATTAGGATTATGGTTCCATGTCCAATGAAGAAAACCACCTGGTCATCGTCAGAAAAGAAAAACTTTCCGCATTGACGCAGGCGGGTGTCCCCAGTTACCCCAATGATTACAGACCCAAAAACACCCTGGCCTCCCTGTTATCCCAGTTTGATGCCCAGCAAGATAGCGATGTTCTTGCCAAAATCACCGTGGCCGTGGCCGGTCGGATTGTCCTCTATCGCCATTTTGGCAAACTGATCTTCGCCACCCTGCGTGATGCCTCCGCCGACATGCAAATCGCCGTGCAACGCGATGAAGTCGGTGTCGAACTCTATACCAACGTGTTCCGCAAACTTGACGTAGGCGATTGGATTGGTGCCGAAGGAACCCTGTTCCGCACCAAAACTGGGGAACTCACCGTGCGGGTAGTCCGGTTCCAACTGTTGGCCAAAGCCTTGCGCCCACTCCCGGAAAAATGGCATGGACTCGAAGATATCGAAACCCGCTATCGGCAGCGGTATCTTGATCTCATGGTCAACCCCGAAGTCCGTACCCTGTTCAAAACCCGGTCAAAAATCGTCAGTTTGATCCGAGGTTTCATGGAATCCCATGATTTCCTTGAGGTTGAAACCCCCATGATGCACCCCATACCCGGTGGTGCCGTCGCCCGTCCTTTCGTCACCCATCACAACGCCCTGGACCGGGATCTGTATCTACGCATTGCACCAGAACTCTACCTCAAACGGCTTATTGTCGGCGGTTTTGAAAAAGTTTTTGAAATCAATCGAAACTTTCGTAATGAAGGGCTTTCCACCCGCCATAATCCCGAATTTACCATGATGGAGTTCTATCAAGCATTTACCGACTATCAGGAGTTGATGGAACGGGTGGAACAATTGATTTGCCATGTCGTCCGCGCGATCAACCATGATCATCTGGTCGTCCATCATCAAGACCGTCCCATCGACTTCACCCCCCCATGGCCCCGGTTGACCTTGCAGGAAGCGTTGATCCGCTTTGCCGAGGCGACACCCCAGGAGGTTGCCAACCGTGAAGGACTTCTGATCCTGGCCGACCGCCATGGCCTGGACCCAAAAATCAAGAATACGCTGGATGACGGTGCGCTTTTGCTGGAACTTTTTGAGTCTATTGTCGAAGAAAAACTTATTCAACCAACCTTCATCAAGGATTATCCCATCTCTGTTTCACCCCTCTCCCGCCGTTCCAGCCAAAACCCCCTGGTGGCGGACCGTTTTGAATTGTTTATCGGCGGCTGGGAAATCGCCAACGCCTTTTCCGAATTGAATGATCCCCAAGACCAGGAGGAACGGTTTCTTGCGCAGGTGCAAGCCAAAGATGCGGGCAATCTGGAAGCGATGCATTTTGATGCCGATTACATCCGCGCCCTGGAATATGGGATGCCGCCCACGGGGGGGGCGGGAATCGGGATCGACCGTTTGGTGATGCTGCTGACCAATTCAGCCGCCATCCGCGATGTCATTCTGTTCCCCCAAATGCGCTCCAAAGATCCGGGTTAATGCCCCATGATGGCCAATCACTACGAATGGTTTATCGGACTGCGTTACCTTCGGGCCAAACGGTCACAACATTTTATCTCCGTCATCACACTGTTTTCCATCGGTGGCGTCACCCTGGGCGTTGCCGCCCTCATCGTGGTGCTGGCGGTTATGACCGGGTTTCGTGAAGAATTACAAAAACAAATTTTGGGAGTCACTGGGCAAATCAATGTCCGTTCCTATTCGGGCCGCGTCACCCACTATCCACGGCTTTTGGAAAAAATAAAGGAACATCCCAAAGTCACCGGGGCAACCCCATTCATCTCAGGCCAAGCCATGCTCCAGGGGGGGCGGAGTTCGCTGGGTTCCGCGTTCCGGGGTGTTGATCCACAACTGGAAAAAAATGTCTCGGCACTGGCCAAAAATCTGGTCCAAGGTTCCCTTCTGGATCTCCATTCATTTGGCATCATCCTGGGAAAACACTTGGCACTGAATCTGGGTGTGGAACTGGGTGACCATGTGGCGGTCTTAACCTCTACCGGCAACGTGACGGCGATGGGGACACTCCCCCGAATGAAACGTTTCAAAGTGGTGGGTATTTTCGACTCCGGCATGTATGAATATGATTCCGCCCTGGCTTACATCAGTCTGGAGGATGCCCAGACGCTGCTGCGTATGCAAAGCGATGAAGTCAGTGGCATCGATATCCTCACCCCCTCCCCCGATCAGGCGATCCAGGTGGGCGAAGAGTTATCTGTAGCACTGGGGCCAACCTACAGCGTCCAGGACTGGATGCAGATGAACCGAAATTTTTTCAAAGCGTTGCAGATCGAAAAGGCGACCATGTTCACCATCCTGTTTTTGGTGGTCGTCGTCGCCGCATTCAATATTATCTCCTCTTTGATTATGGTGGTCATGGAAAAAGGGAAAGAGATCGCCATTCTCAAGACCATGGGGGCTACCTCCTCCAGTATCGTCACTATCTTTCTCATCAATGGCGGGGTGATCGGCATCACCGGAACGGTATCGGGGCTGATCCTAGGATTAGTTTTAGCGTTTAATTTGGAAGGATTTTTGGGGCAGATTGAAAAAATTTTCTCCATCCAGATTCTTCATGGTGATGTTTATTTCATCGACCATGTTCCATCGGTGGTTTTGTGGAACGATGTCGCTTGGATTGTCGGCATCAGTCTGATATTGAGCCTTGGAGCCGCCATCTATCCGGCTTGGCGGGCGGCAGGGGTGGATCCGGTGGAGTCACTGCGTTATGAATAATCCCCCACTCCTTCGCGCTCGTGGACTGACCAAAAGTTTCTCCAGCCAATCCCGTACCACCGAGGTACTCAAGGGGGTGGATATTGCCCTGTACCCTGGAGAAATGGCCTGTCTATTGGGTGTTTCCGGTTCGGGAAAAAGTACGCTGATACAAATTTTGGGATCTTTGGACCGCCCCACCCAGGGAGAAGTCTTCCTGGATGGGGTGAATGTATTTGCGCTCGGTTCCAAGGAATTGGCGCGACATCGTAATCTTAAAATTGGGTTTATCTACCAATTTCATCGCCTGTTGCCCGAATTCTCTGCGCTAGAGAATGTGGCGATCCCTTTGTTGATCGGTCGGATCGCGAAAAAACAGGCCATCGTCCAAGCCGAAGCCACATTGGCGCAGGTCGGTTTGGGGCATCGTTTGCACCATCGTCCGGGTCAACTTTCGGGTGGTGAGCAACAAAGGGTTGCCATTGCCCGGGCCATTGTCACCCATCCTGTGTTATTGTTGGCCGATGAACCCACAGGTAATCTGGATCGGGAAAATGCCAAGCAGGTTTTTACATTGCTCAGAGATTTGAACAAAGACCTCAAGCTAACCTGTCTCATGGTGACCCATAACAGTGAATTGGCCGAACAATCGGACCGTTGTTTTTACCTGGAAAGTGGCAGACTGAAAGGAATCGCCAATCCATCCGCACAAACGGCCCCTACCGTCAACGATCACAAGGTTTTGGAGTGTCGCCTATGATGGCGGTCGAAGATATGGTCGTTGGTATCATCACCTGGGCACCGGGTATTATTTTCGCGGTCACCCTGCATGAATGGGCGCATGGTTATGCCGCCACCCGTTTTGGTGATCCCACGCCGGCGCAGTTTGGCCGACTGACTTTGAACCCCTGGCCCCATATCGATCCGGTCTGGTCCATTGCCATTCCGTTGATTATGTTGGTAACGAGTCTGGCCACCACGGGACATGCCATTGTTTTTGGGGGGGCCAAACCGGTTCCCATCAATCCTAGAAATTTTCCGCCTGGATCTTTTCGTCTTGCTTTGTTGTCGGTTGCCATTGCCGGGCCGGTGATGAATTTGTTTTTGGCATTGATCTGTGCGATTTTGTTTCGTTTGGTGTTTTATCTCCCGCCGTTCATGGTGGATGCTTTGGCATCGATGCTGGTGGCAGCACTTCAGATGAATGTATTGTTGGCGGTGTTCAACATGTTGCCGGTCCCTCCGTTGGATGGGGGACGGGTCGCTACGGCCATCCTCCCTTATCCGCTGAATCAAAAAATTGCTTCGGTGGAAAGATTTGGACTGCCCATTATTCTCATTTTGGCCTTTTCGGGGGGGTTGAGTACGATCCTGATGCCGCCGATGCAATGGATACTTTCCTTCTACTTTACGGTCGCGGGGATGAACTAAATTAAATAAATTATTAAAAGAAAAAAGGGGTCTGGGGGATTGCCCCCAGGGTTTTGACT
>JADGCQ010000130.1 GCA_015228925.1 Magnetococcales bacterium
AAGTCAAAAGCAAAACCCTGGGGGCAATCCCCCAGACCCCTTTTTTCTTTTAATATTTTTTTTGATGGAATATCAATAGACCCTAACCCAGACCCGACACCGCACCCATCATGAAACCAAAACCCAATACCGTCTTTCGCCTGGGTGACCGACTGGTCCAGGAGGGGCGTCTCACCAGCGAACAATTGAAACAAGCACTCCTGGTTCAGGATAAAGAAGATTTGCGCCTGGGAGATGCCATCGTCAAACTGGGTTTTTTAACCCAAGAGGAAATCTCCGATTTTGTCGCCAGTCAGGGCCGCCCCAAACGGGTCGGTGACATGCTGGTGGAACAGGGAATCATCACCAGTCAACAATTAACCCAGGCCATCGAGGAACAGAAAAAAAGCGATAAACGTCTCGGTGAAATTTTGGTGCGTCTTGGCTTTATTTCCGAAGGAGAATTTTACGCATTTTTGGGAAACCGGCTCAAAATACCCACCATTGACCTGACCAATTTTCAACATCAAGAAGAAGTGATTCGTCTGATCCCAGAGGAGGTGGCACGACGTTTCAGCGTGATTGCACTGGCAGAAGGAGAAAAGGTGATCTTGGTGGGAATGGCGGATCCCACCGATATTTTTGTCCTGGACGATCTGGCCAAACGACTCCCCAAACCCATACGTCCCGCCCTCGTCAAAGCGTCGGACCTGCAAAAAAACTTCGACCGGCTCTACCGAACATCGGGAGAGATTCACAGTTATGCCGAAGAACTGGGATTGGAAGTCACCCCCGGCAGCCATGATCTTTCGCAGATGGTGGCAACCGAGATGCTGGTGGATGCACCCGTGGTCAAGTTTCTTCAATCCATGTTTGAAGATGCCATTCGCGCCGGGGCCTCCGACATCCACATCCAGCCAGGGAGCAATCTGTTACGGATCCGTCAACGTATCGATGGGGTACTGCACGAAAGAACCATCAAAGAAACCCATATCGCCCCTGCATTGATTTCCAAGATCAAACTCATGGCCAATCTGGAGATTTCAGAACGCCGCCTCCCCCAGGATGGCCGCTTCAGCTTGAAAGTCAACAATAAAGATATCGACATCCGCGTATCCACCCTCGCCATCCAACATGGTGAATCGGTGGTCATGCGCCTTTTAAATCAGTCCAGCGGCGTCAGAACCCTGGAAGAGTTAGGACTGCCCCAAGATATCCACGATGGTTTCACCCGCCTGTTGCACCGCCTGCACGGTATGATCCTGGTGGTCGGCCCCACGGGGAGCGGTAAAAGCACAACCCTATACACCGCCTTGAATATGCTCAACATACCGGGAAAAAATATCATCACCGTGGAAGACCCGGTAGAATACCAACTGGACCGAATCAACCAGGTTCAGATACGCCCCAAAATTGGATTGGATTTTGCCACCGTACTGCGGGCCATTCTGCGCCAGGATCCCGATATTGTCATGGTTGGCGAAATGCGGGATCGGGAGACGGCAGATATCGCCATACGGGCCGCCTTGACGGGACATTTGATTTTGTCCACCCTGCACACCAACGATGCCATCAGCACCACAACCCGGCTGTTGGAGATGGGGTTGCCGGGCTATGCCGTCGCCAGTTCATTGTTGGGGATATTTTCCCAACGCTTGGTGCGGCGAATCTGTGAAAGCTGCATGGAGCCGGATCAACCCGACGTGACCCATCTGCGCTGGCTGGCGGGGGTAGGCAGCCACCATGATGTTAAAAAACTGCGTCGTGGCAAAGGGTGTCCCCGGTGCCTGCACACCGGCTATTCGGGACGGGTCGCGGTCATGGAGTTGTTGGAGATGAACGATGAAATCGCCCAAGCACTACGGCGCGAAGATATTGCCGCATTGCCCGCTCTGACCCAGACGCACAAAACATTTCGCCCTTTGCCCATGGTAGCCCTGGATTACGCCTTCAAGGGGACCACCACCCTGGCAGAGGTCGTCGCACTGGCCAACATCATCTAGCCAGAGACTTGGGACAAGATGACCCTATTGAACCATCAAAACACCTGGAAAACCTAAGTGCCGGAATATCACTATGTCGGGCGTCATGCCGATGGCAGCCAGACCAGCGGCATTCTGCGTACACAAAACGAGATGGAAGCGGTTGCCCAACTGCGTCGCCGGAATATCACCCCCTTAAAAATTTCTCCGGCGCAAAGCGTTCAGGAACAGCGTGCCGTCAAGTTGGATTTTTCGCGAAGAAAACCACCCGATATTCAGGATCTTATCCAATTATCCCGACAAATGGCGGCACTGGTCAGTGCCGGTGTCCCCATCGTCAAATCTTTGCAGGGGATCAGCGATATCACCCACAACGTAATCCTATCCGAAACATTGGCCACCATCATCACCCAATTGCAGTCTGGAAAAAGTTTTTCCACCACCTTGCGGGAATATCCCAACATATTTCCCGTATTGTTCATCAACATGATTCATATCGGCGAAGAGACCGGACGTTTGGCCGAAGCCTTTCTGCAACTCTACCGTTACTATGAGGTTGAGGAAAAAACCCGCAAACAAATTAAAAATGCATTACGTTATCCAAAAATTGTTTTTTCGGCCATCCTTTCCGCCATGTTTGCCCTGAACTATTTTGTCATTCCCGTATTTACCAAAATGTTCAGCAAAATGGGTTCCGAGTTGCCCATGGCGACCAAAATTTTAATTGCAACCTCGAACTTTACCAAACAATACTGGTATATCGTCATCGCCGGAGGGGCAGCCATGGTATTGGGCTTCCTGCGCTTTATCAAGACGCCCAAAGGTCAGCTTTGGTGGGATCGTCAATTGATGACCCTTCCCATGATCGGACCCGTCGTGCGCCAGGCGGTCTTGGCCCGTTTTGCCCGTACCTTCGCCATGGCCTCCAGTTCCGGCGTCCCCATACTCGAAACCCTGGTCGCCATCAGCAAGGCGGTGGATAACGCCTACGTTGCCAAAGTGATCCTTGAGATGCGTGTTGGTATCGAACGCGGCGAAAGCCTGACCCATGTTGCCAGTACCAGTGGACTCTTCACCCCATTGGTGTTGCAAATGATTGCGGTGGGTGAAGAAACCGGATCTATGGATGTCATGATGACCAATGTCGCCGATTTTTATGAAAAAGAAGTTGAATTTGCCGTCGGAGCCATGAGCGCGGGGATTGAACCCCTGATGATGGTTTTTATCGGTCTGATCATCATGGTCATGGCCATGGGGATTTTCGTCCCCCTGGCCAGCATGGGGACAGCCATGATGCATAAATAAATGGCGCACAACAACCATCGCGGAAAAAAAATGGTTCCATGATCCACAAAGATGATTACTCCATGGAATTTCTTTCTTATCTCGTTTAAGGTGATCCCCGTTATCAGATCGCCCATGCGATTGCCATCCGCCGTTATACTAGAAACATTCGGAGCAAGATCGATGACCTTCATAAAATGGCCCGTTTTTTGTTTTCTGGCGTTGTCCGTTACGACCGCATCCGCCGAAGAAACAGCGGATACCGCAGCAAACTTCCAAAAAGCCAAAGAACATCGCATTCAAATGATGGAAAAAGGGCTGGCGTGCCTGAAGGCGGCCAACTCCCGCAAAGAAATGGCGGCGTGTCACGAAGCCGCACAAAAAGAACGCAATCAGATGAAGCGGGAAAAAATTCAGGAACAACTTAAAAAACTGGATGAACAGGATAAAAAGCTTAACGAAAGCCACGAATAACCCTCTTGGCACAACGTCATCCGGGCAACCCCCCGGAGGTTTTTCCCCCTCTTTCGCGTAAAAGGGCCTGTACTCTGTCGGAGACCTGGGCAAAGGGTTCGTCCCTTTCCTTGGCCATCTCCGAGAATACGCCGTCCGCACGCCACAACCCCCCGTCCGGGCGACTGCGCCAGCGGGCGTGCAGCCAGTTGTATTGTTCGGCATAACCGTGGATCCATGGTGCAAAAACTTGGTTGAGACGCCGGGTAGCCTCTGCGACGGGTTGCGAGGCTTCCCGAACCCCCTCCAAAGAAAGTTCTGGCAAATAAAAAATTTGATTAACCCCGGGCCGCTCCCGGAGTGCCACCACCGACACCAACGGTATCCCCAACTGCAACGCCAACCGCCCCGGTCCCGGCGGACACAAAGCGGGCAATCCCAAAAATGGCGCGACGACACCCCCCTGCCGAAAATTGATATCGGTCATCACCACCAAAACCTTGCCACGCTTCAAGGCCCGCAGCACCCCACGCACATTGTCACGGGCAATCCATTCGACGTTGTAAACCGAACGCTGCTCCTGAATAAATTTTTCACTCAAAGGGTTATTGGTCGGTCGATACAGGCACGCCACCGAAAGATCCAACACACGCGCCCCATGAAACAATCCCGACTCCCACCCCCCCAAATGAACGCTGGCCAGGATCACACCACGGCCAAGCCGGTAAGCCTCCAAAAGGTGTTGTTCCCCACTGATGGCGGAAAATTGAATCCCTTCCGGTTGCAATCCCTCAACATAACTGGTAAAAATGTTTTGAAAAGCCAATTGACCCAAATCATACCGATCCTGGGGCGTCAGGTTTTCCCCATAGATCAATTGCAGATTGGTTTGGCACCATGCCCACTCCCGCCGCAATATGCGATGGCCCAATTTTCCCAAAGCCATGGCACGGCGGCAAGATTTTGCCGCGTCTGGACAGCCCAGCCAACCAGACAATCCCCTTAAAAGCCACCATTCCAAACGGTGGGACCATTGAACCGTCATGATTGGACCCATTTTAAAAAAAAATTTATCAACCCGTTATCCCGAAAATCTACTTGATTTTTATTGGATGAATGCAGGATCATCCAGGCAGATCCTGGTTGCCATACACCCGTCTGATTGCCGCAATTCCCAAGGAGAGATTCCATTGAGCGTCCCAGATATCACCATTCCAACGCAATTCCTGACTTTTCACCTGGCCAAAGAGGTCTTTGCCATCGAGATTTCCAAAATCAAGGAAGTGTTGGAATATACCTCTCTCACCAAAATTCCCAGAACCCCAGACTTCATGTGCGGCGTCATCAACCTGCGTGGCAGCGTTGTCCCTGTGGTAGACTTGCGGATCAAGTTTGGTATGCCCAAAGCGGACCGAACCGTCAACACATGTATCATCATCATTGATGTCATCCAAGGAGAAACCACGACCATCATCGGGGCCATGGCCGATTCCGTCAAGGAAGTCATGGAACTCGATCCCAGCCAAATCGACCCGCCACCCAAGATTGGCACCGGAATGCGCACTGAATACATGCGCGGCATGGGCAAACAAGGGAACCATTTCGTCCTTCTGCTCGACACCGACCGGGTTTTCTCCCTGGAAGAACTCAATGCGCTGAAAAATGCGGGTGCTACCGCATCACGTCTCCAGGATGAGGCGGCTTAAGCTGTTGTCACTTAAAAAGGAGTTGGATCGTGCAAGATCAGTTGTTTGCGGAAATAGACAAACGGACCCAATTGGCGCAAAGCAATGAATTGGAGATGCTGACCTTCTACCTAGCCGACCAACAACTCTATGGCCTCAACGTCTTTAAAATCATCGAAATCATTGAAACCCCCAAGGAACTCTCCCGGATTCCCCACTCGCACCCAGCCATCAAGGGAGAAATCGATTTTCGCGGCCATCCCATCAACCTGATCGACCTCGGCGAATACCTGGGGATGGCTCCCGTCGATTACCTCCATCAGGTCAGTTATGTCTTAATCTGTGAATACAGCACGACCACGCAGGGATTCCTCGTGGTTCAACCCAACATTTTGATTACCAAGGGTTGGGAAGAAATTATCAAACCGGTCGGTGCCCTCTACGAAGATAGTTGTCTAACCGCCATCACCTATCATGAGGGGGTGCCGATTCAGATGTTGGATGTGGAAAAGGTACTCAATGAAATCGTCGGAATCAACATCACCATTTCCCAGGATCTTATCGAAAAAAGCCAAAGCATCGTCCGCAAGGAACACCATATTCTCGCGGTGGATGATTCCAAAGCGGCATGTTTTCTGATCCGAGCGGTCTTGAACCAAATGGGGATCCAACACACCGTCGTGGATGAGGCCCCAAAGGCGTTGGAAATTTTGGAGAAATCCATCGACAACTCCGGGAAAAGTTCGTTCACCCTGGTGTTCACCGACCTTGAGATGCCCATCATGGATGGGTTTACATTTACCCGAAAATTAAAACAAAACCCCAGGCTGTCCCATATCTACGTCGCGGTCAACAGTTCCCTGAGCAACAAATCCAACGAGGAAAAGGCCCAACAGTTGGGGGCAGATGATTTCGTTCCCAAATTCACCCCGGACAATATGGCCCGTATCGTCATCGAACAAATCGAGAAATCCACCCGGTCAGCCGGACCCATGGAACGTTGAACATGGTCAAGATTCTCATTGTTGAAGACTCCCGTTCACAATCCGGTATGATTGTGAACGAAGTTCGGTCTCGGGGAAATCTGATCCCTGTCCTGGCCGAATCTTTTAGCCAAGCCAAAGAACTTTTGGAAGCCAACCCAGAAACATTTTTTGCCGCCTTGCTTGATATCAACCTCCCCGATGCCCCCCATGGAGAAATCGTCGATCTGGTGATGGAACATGGCATCGCTTCCATTGTCTTTACAGGGGAATTCAGTGATGAACTCCGGGAACGGATGCTCGCCAAAAGGGTGGTGGATTATGTCATCAAAGAAAATGCATCCAGTATCGTCCATGTCGTTTCTCAGGTAGAGCGTTTGATTCGTAACCAGGGGATCAAAGTGTTGGTCGTGGACGATTCCAGAAGTGCCCGAAAGATGATTGTTGCGATGTTGAAGATTCACAAGTTTCAAACCGTGGAAGCGGAAAACGGTGTCATGGCCATGGAAGTCCTTGCCCAAAACCCCGATGTTCTCCTGGTCATTACCGATTATAACATGCCGCACATGGATGGGTTTGAATTAACCCGTAAAATTCGCCGTTTATACACCAAAAACCAGATTGCCATCATCGGCCTCTCGTCGCATGGAAACAATCTGCTGTCGGCACGCTTTCTCAAACGCGGGGCCAATGATTTCATCACCAAGCCTTGCCTCACGGAAGAATTTTTCGTTCGGGTAACACAAAACATTGAAATTATCGAATATATCCATGCCCTGAAAGATGCCGCCATCAAAGATTTTCTCACCGGCTTGCCCAACAGACGCCATTTTATGGATGTCGGCGAGAAGTGGCATGCCCATGCCGTCAATGCCACCATCACCCTGATCGCCGGGACGATGGATATTGATTTCTTCAAGAAAGTGAACGACACCTACGGGCATGAAGCGGGGGATACGGTCCTTAAAAAAGTTTCTGCCTTGATCAAGCCCCTGGTCGATGGGACCGATCTGGTCGCCCGCGTTGGTGGTGAAGAATTTTCCGTTTTGCTGGTCAATAAATCATCGGAGACGGCCTACGCATGGTTTGAACAATTGCGCACTCGAATCCAGGCGATGGAGATCCCCTATAATGATCACGTCCTGCGCGTGACCATCAGCATTGGCGTTTGCCAAACTCCAGGGGAATCCCTGGCAGAAATGCTTGATATTGCCGATAAAAGACTTTACGATGCCAAACGAAGCGGTCGCAACAGAGTCTCTGTTGCCAACTGAAAAAAAATCCATGCACAATGCAGTCGCTTTGCGTGAGGAGGCGTTATGAATGCCAGGGAAAGGTATGAAGAATTTTATCGCAACGCCATGGATAACAAAGAAGCGTTCTGGAGAGAGCAGGCGCAGTTGATCGATTGGGAGACCCCTGTTTCCCAGGTTTTGGATTATAGCAATCCACCGTTTGCCTATTGGTATCCTGGTGCCACACTCAACCTGTGCTACAACACGCTGGATCGGCATTTGGAGCAACGGGGTGATCAAAATGCCTTGATCTGGGTCTCCACCGAGGTGAACAAGACGGTTGCATTCACCTATCGTCAACTTTATGAATGGGTAAACCAAGCCGCTGCGGTTTTTCGGCAGATGGGGGTACAAAAAGGGGATAGAATTCTCATTTATATGCCGATGATTCCGCAAGCCGTGGTCGCCATGCTGGCCTGTGTCCGCATTGGTGCGATTCATTCGGTGGTGTTTGGTGGTTTTGCCGCCCATGCCCTGGCCTCCCGCATCGACGACGCCACCCCCAAGTTGATCGTCACGGCGGATGCGGGTATCCGTGGTGGCAAAATTGTCCCCTACAAACCTTTGTTGGATGCCTCTTTCAAGCAGATCACCATCCCCAAGCCCAACGTACTCATCGTCCATCGGGATCTGGTCCCACAATCGCCTCTGGGTGTGGGCGAGTGGGATTGGGATCAAGAAATCGCGTTGAACGCCAGGGCACATATCCCTCCCGTCGCCGTAGACTCGCGCCACCCGTCCTATATTCTCTATACGTCCGGCACCACAGGCACTCCCAAAGGGGTACAACGGGATACCGGCGGACATGCCGTTGCCATGCGGGCGTCCATGAAACATATCTATGATCTGCGACCGGGTGAGGTGATGTTTACCGGATCCGACATCGGTTGGGTCGTTGGTCACTCTTATATCGTTTACGCCCCTTTGCTGACTGGGGCGACGACTATTCTTTATGAAGGATTACCCATCCGTCCCGATCCTGGCATTTGGTGGTCTCTTGTCGAAAAATTCAAGGTCACCATCATGTTCACATCACCGACGGCGATCCGATTGTTGAAAAAAAACGGCCCAGAGTGGATTCAAGATCATGATCTTTCCTCTCTGCGCTACCTGTTTTTAGCGGGGGAACCGTTGGATCGGGAGACCCACCGCTGGATTTCCAGCACGATAAACGGCCAGGTGATCGATAATTATTGGCAGACGGAGACGGGCTGGCCGATTCTTACCAATCATGCCGGATTGGGGTTGATGGCGACCAAGTTTGGTTCTCCTGCGGTTCCCGCCTATGGGTTTGACTGCCATTTGGTGGATGAACGGACCGGCAAGCCGGTCAAGGACAATGAAAAAGGGTCATTGATGATTAAACCGCCGTTGCCACCGGGATGTATGACCACCGTTTGGGGCAATGATCAGCGGTTTCTCGACACCTATTTTTCGCGGTTTGAGACCTTGATGTATGCCACTTTTGACTATGCCATGCGGGATGAGGAGGGCTATTATTTCATCATGGGTCGGGATGATGATGTCATCAATGTCGCCGGTCACCGGTTGGGGACTCGTGAGATTGAAGAAATTCTTTGCACCCATCCTCAGGTTTCCGAAGCGGCTGCCGTGGGGGTGACGGATGCGGTGAAGGGGCAGGAGATTGTCGCGTTTGTCGTCGTATCCCGCGATGGGGCACCGCCGGAGGGGAAGGAATTGAAGGATTTGATTTCCCGGGAGATTGGTGCCATTGCGCGTCCCAAGGAGATCTACCGGGTTGCGGGACTTCCCAAAACCCGGTCGGGCAAGCTATTGCGCCGATCGATCCAGGCGATGGCCGAGGGGCGAGATCCGGGTGATCTGCCGACCATCGATGATGTAGCGGTATTGGATCACATTAAAAAAGCGATTGAAGCAACACATGATTAAAAGAAAAAAGGGGTCTGGGGGATTGCCCCCAGGGTTTTGATTTTGAA
>JADGCQ010000131.1 GCA_015228925.1 Magnetococcales bacterium
GGGGCAATCCCCCAGACCCCTTTTTTCTTTTAATAATTTTATTTAATGTCAATACCCCCTAGGGTGTATGATAAACGTCATCCCTCTGCGCCAACGGCCAACCCTTTGATGGCACCATAATCCAACTTTCCCGTTCCCAACAATGGAACCTTATCCACAACAAATATTTTTTTTGGAACCGCCAATTCTGGAATCCCTTGGTGTCTAGCCTCCTCCAGCCATTCGTTCCGATTGGCCTTCGGACAATCGGTCACCAAAATCAATTGCTCTCCCTTTCTGTCATCCGCCACCGCCGTCACCGCATGGGTATAACCCGGCCACAACGCGGTCGCTTGGTTTTCCACCGCCGTCAGAGAAATCATCTCGCCGGCCAGCTTGGCAAACCGTTTGACCCGTCCGATGATGGTGACATACCCCTGAGGATCGACCGAAACGATATCGCCCGTATCATACCAGCCATCGGCAGGCGGTTCCAAAACGCCGGGGGCTTCGGCACGCCAATATCCTTTCATAACATTGGGGCCGGAGACCACCAATTGTCCGCCATTTTCAATCCCCACAACAGGATCCAAACGGTAGCTGATCCCCGGTAAAAACCGCCCCACGGTACCGGGAGAATAATGCATCGCCGTATTGGTCGCCAACGCCGGTGCCGTCTCCGTCGCGCCATAGCCCTCAAAAATGCGCAAGCCAAAACGATCCATCCACAGCCGCCGGGTATCTTCCTTAACCTTTTCCGCCCCGGCAAACACATACCGAACGCTGTAATAATCATAAGGGTTCGATACCCGCGCATACCCCCTGAGGAACGTGTCGGTCCCAAACATGATGGTGGCGTTGGTGTCGTACACCATCTCTGGGACAATGCGGTAGTGTAGCGGTGATGGATAAAGAAACGATTTAATCCCCGACAAAACCGGCAACAACAATCCCGCCGTCAAACCAAACGAATGGAAGATGGGCAATGCGTTAAAAATAATATCGGTCGGGTTATAATCGATCCGCGCACTGAGTTGACGGCAGTTGGCCAACAGATTGCGGTGGCTCAACACCACTCCTTTGGGAACCCCTTCGGAACCGGAAGTGAAGAGTACCACCGCCGCCGCATCGGAATCGCCCCGCGCCGCTTGGGACCAAAGATCCACCCTTCCGCGCCCCCATCCCAACAGTTTGTCCATTTTTCCCAGATTTTTGGCCATATCCTCCAGATAACGAAAATCGACAATCGCCCCCAATTCGGTGATGACCGGCTCCAAACGGGCCATGGCGACAAAACGGCGGGAGGTGAGAACCGTTTTGACCTGGGCGGTCAGACAGGCGGAACGCATGTTATTCAACCCAGCGGAAAAATTAAGCATGGCCGGTACCAGACCTGCCGCCTGCAAACCAAAGAATGCCGATACCCCCGCCACCGAATTGGGCATCAACAACCCCACCACCGTCCCCGGTTTGCCATATTCCCGAAAACGGCTTGCCAACACCCGACTGACCGTGATCAAACGGTCGTAGGTCATGGGTTGCCGCTGCACATCCTCCAACACATGAAAATCACCGCCATAAAGGTTGCGTGCTTCCAGCAAAGCATGATCCAAAGTTTGATCCCAGGTGCTGGTGGCAAAGATCATCCCACTGAGGAGATCGTACAACTGTTGTCCCAAAAGTTGGCGACGTTGCCGCCCTTTGATCTGGCTATCCACCGCAAACCGTCTGGGGGGGAGCATGGTCAAGGTGATTTTGGGAAACCAACGGAGCCGCACCTTCCCCTTCAACCGGGAGAACACCGTAAATTGCGCCCCATCGATGCGGATGGGGACGAGGACGGCATCGGCACGATCGGCGATCAGCCCCGGCCCTTCATAGATTTTCATCAACGCCCCGGTCACGGTAATCCGCCCTTCGGGGAAAATGACGCAACGGTGCCCCTCCCGGACCCGTTTGGCCAATGATTTAATGGCAAACGGGCTGGTGGGATCCAGAGGAAAAGCATCGATCAGGGAAAGAAAGGGACGGACCCACCATTTTCCCGCCATATGGGTATGAATGGCGAAGGTTGGTTTTCCCGGCATGTAGGTGGCCAAAAGTGCGGCATCAAGAAAGGAAACATGATTGACCACGATCACCGCCCGTTCGCGCACCAACTCCCAGTTATCCCACCCCTTGAGTTCTACCCGATACAGCAGGGCAAACAAACGGGCCAGCAGGGTTTTAATCAAGGCATCGGGCAACAGTTTGCAGATATAAACCGCTACCATCAGGTTGGCGATGGCCATGGCGAGAAAGATACCGGGAATGGAAAATCCCAAGGCGAGCAACCCCACGGTCGCCAAGGCGGAAACCACCATGAACAAAGCATTCATGATGTTGTTGCCGGCGATCACCTGGGAGCGGTTTTCTTCACCACTTCGGGATTGCATGATGGCATAAAGAGGGACGATATAGATGCCGGCGGCGACCGCCAAGCCCAGAAGATCCCCCAGGAGACGCCAGTTGGCACCGGAGCCGAGGAAGGTTGCGACCCCAATGAGTTCTCCCACCACCACCCGTTGGCTGGCGGCGACAAGATCGATGGAAAACAAGGCCATCCCCAGGGCACCCAGAGGGACATACTGTGCGCTGACCTCTCCGGCCAACAGGCGGTTGCACAAGAGGGAGCCGACGCCGATCCCCACGGAGAACACCGTCAGGAACAGCACCACCACCTCTTCGTTACCGCCGATGATATCTTTGGCAAAGGTGGGAAATTGTGTCAGATAGGTGGCCCCGACGAGCCAAAACCAGGAGATGCCGAGGATAGCCAAGAATACTTCACGCCGTTTGGCCGCTTGGCGGACGATGGACCAGGTACTGGTGAAAAAATTGGTTTCGATGATCAACGAGGGGGCGGCGGCAGCAGCGTGGGGAATCAGACGGCTGGCAACCCATCCCGCCACGGCGATGAGCATGATGGCGACCATGATGATTGCAACGCCGTTTTCCTTGAGGACGATGAGACCACTGGCGATGGTCCCCAGGAGGATGGCGAGAAAAGTCCCCGCCTCGACGAAGGCGTTACCGGCGATCAATTCATCCTTGGCCAGATGGTCGGGGAGAATGGCATATTTCACCGGGCCAAAAAAGGCGGATTGCGCCCCCATCAAAAACAGCACAGCCATAAGAAACCACAGGCTATTCAGGACAAATCCCAGACAAGCCAACCCCATGATGATGATTTCGGCCAGTTTGATCCGTTGAATCAGCAGCGATTTTTCCGACTTGTCGGCCCATTGCCCGGCGAATGCGGAAAACAGAAAAAAAGGGAGGATGAACAAGCCCCCCGCCAGGCTCACCAACATTCGCCCATCCATGTCCGCTTCGGTGGCGATGCGATAGGTGATCAACATCACCAAGGCATTTTTGAAAACATTATCGTTGAGGGCACCCAAAAACTGGGTGACAAACAGCGGCCCCAAACGTTTGCTTTTCAATAATTCCAAATTTCCGCCATGGCTCATGAAACGCTCCTGAAAAATCTGGAAAACGGTTTAAATTTTCCTGCGAAACTGCCAACACAGGTCATGCCCAACCTGCTGAAGTTTACTTCGGATCTTACAAACGATCCATAACCTATCTTGGATTGTGTCCCAACGCTTTTGTAAAGAAACGAAAAAAAATTTGCCTTGCCCACCATCTATGCTGTAGGGTTGCTCGAATAAATAAAATTATTAAAAGAAAAAAGGGGTCTGGGGGATTGCCCCCAGGGTTTTGACTTTAAACAAAAAGCTTCATTCTTCGTTTTTGAATTTGCTTTTGAATTTAAACAAAAATCAAAAGCGAAGAATGAAGCTTTTTATTTAAATTCAAAATCAAAAACAAAACCCTGGGGGCAATCCCCCAGACCCCTTTTTTCTTTTAATAATTTTATGTAATGTCAACATGTTTCTAGGGTTACTTGGCAAAAATAATATCCCTACCCCTTGCAAACAACGCGCACCGGTCCTATCTGGTTCAAATCGTTGGTTCAGGGCGTTTGGGGAGTTTTGGTTTCTTTGAATGGATAGGAGCGTTGAATCGTGATCGATGTCAAAGGTCTGACCCGACAATACGGCGGTGTCGCCGTCGTGGATGATGTATCTTTCCGCATAGAACGGGGCGAAGTCGTCGGTCTGCTGGGGCATAATGGGGCCGGCAAAACAACCATCATGCGGATGATCACCGGATTTTTGGAGCCGACACACGGTCGCATCACCATCGATGGTCTGGACGTGGGAACCGCGACCCGCGAAATTCAAAAAAGGATCGGCTATCTGCCTGAAAATTGCCCCCTCTGGCCAGAAATGACCGTGGTGGATTTTCTCGATTTTCAGGCAACCCTCCATGGCCTCTCCGAAGAGGACCGGCCACAAGCCCTGCGCGAAACCATCGCCCGCACCGGACTCCAGGAAAAAGCCCTCGCCCCCATCCATACCCTCTCCCGTGGCTATCGCCAACGGGTCGGTGTCGCCCAGGCGATCCTACACCATCCCAAGATCGTCATCCTTGACGAACCCACCAACGGCCTCGATCCCACCCAAATTCGTCACATGCGCACCCTCATCGGTGAATTGGCCAAAGAGGCGACCGTCATCGTCTCCACCCATATCCTTCAGGAGGTCCAAGCGATCTGCGCCCGAGTCCTCATCTTGCGAGCGGGACGGCTGGTGGTGGATGCCCGCCTGGATACCCTGGAATCGGATGCACGTTTGGTCGTCACCATCGACCGTGATGGGGAAAACCTGCTGCAAACCATCCCCGGCGTTTCCTCAGTCCGAAAAATCATCGCCCCACCGGGCCGTTTTGGCTACATCCTCAACGCATCGTTCGATACCGCACCCCTGGTGGCGCAAAAACTGGCCGAAAAACAAGTGCAATTGTTTGTCCTCCAACCGGAAAAACAAGACCTGGAAACCATGTTTGCCGAAGCCAATGACATTCATGCACCCGTAGGAGAGGCGTCATGAAAGAGTTTCAACGGATCGCACAAAAAGAATTTTCACTTTTTTTCGCCTCCCCCGCAGCCATGCTGTTTTTGGGGGCGTTCCTTGCTATCACTTTGTTTGTCTTTTTTTGGGTGGAAACTTTTTTTGCCCGAAATATCGCCGATGTCCGGCCCTTGTTTTCCTGGATGCCGATTTTGATGATCTTTCTCGTCGCCGCCCTGACCATGCGCTCCTGGTCGGAAGAACGGCGTTCCGGCTCCTTGGAAACGCTCCTCACCAGCCCCGTCAGCCCCTTGACCCTGGTGTTGGGAAAATTTGCCGCCGGCATGGCCTTGGTCGGGGTGGCCTTGGCATTGACCCTCCCTCTCCCCCTCACCGTTTCAATCCTTGGCCCGATGGATTGGGGTCCGGTCATCGGTGGCTATCTGGCGACCCTCTTTCTCGCCGCCGCCTACGTCAGCATCGGTCTGTTTACCAGTGCCCGCACCGACAACCCCATCGTCGCCCTTATCCTCACGACCCTGGTGTGCAGCGCGTTTTACTTGGTGGGTTCTCCAACCCTGACCAACCTGTTCGACCATTCCATGGCGCATTTTCTCTCCCTCCTGGGGACCGGATCCCGGTTTGAATCGATCACCCGTGGCATCCTTGATTTCCGCGACCTTTATTATTATGCCGCCATCGTCGGCATCTTCCTCACCTTGAATCTTTATTCCCTGGAAAAATTGCGGTGGCAGGATAATCCCGATACCCCCATTCACAAACAACGGGGTAGACTCACAGGGTTGGTGCTGGCCAATCTGGTGGTGGGCAACATCTGGTTGGCCCCCATCGGCTGGGCACGCATCGATATGACCCAGGGGGCGATTTATTCCCTCTCCCCCGCTACCGCCAGCTATTTGGAACGGATTCGGGAACCTTTGCTCATTCGGGGCTATTTTTCCGCCAAAACCCATCCGCTGCTGGCCCCCCTCGTCCCCAGACTCAAGGATCTTCTGCAAGAATATGCCGTCGCCGGACATGAGCAAATACGGGTAGAGTTCGTCGATCCCCAACAGGATACCGCCCTGGAAGAGGAGGCGGCCTCCCGCTTCGGCATCCGTCCGGTGCCGTTTCAAATGGCCAACCGCTATCAATCTTCGGTGGTCAACGCCTACTTCGATCTGGTCATCGCCTATGGCGACCAGTATGAAGTTTTGGGATATCGTGACCTGATTGAAATCAAGGCGGGGAGCGAACAAGATCTGGCGGTGGAACTGAAAAATCCTGAATATGCCATCACCGGGGCCATCCGCAAAACGTTGACCGCCTATCAGGGGGGTGGCAACCCTTTTGAATCCTTTGATCGCGCCATCACGTTCAACGGCTATATGTCGGCGGACGATAAGCTTCCCAAAAGTTTGGTCGATTTTAAGGGGGAGTTAAAATCATTCTTGGATGAACTGACCGTGAAGTCTCAGGGTCACCTGACCGTCAAATTCTCCGATCCCGAAGCGAATGGTGGTCAATTGGGGAATGAACTGGAAAAACGGTTTGGTTTTGGACCGCAGATTGCCAGTTTGTTCGATCCCAAACCCTTTTGGTTCTACATGGTCTTGGAATCGGGGACCGATACCATCCAGGTTCCCCTCCCCCAGGAGTTGACCAAACCGGCGTTGAGCAAATCGGTCGAGGCGGCGATCAAACGTTTGGCTCCAGGCTTTTTAAAAACCATCACCATGGTGCTTCCCGAACGCTCGTTCAATCCTGGAATGCCGGGCAAGGAGTATACCCGGGTCAAGGAGATCCTTGGGGGCAACGCCCGTGTCAATGAAAACAATTTGATGGCAGGTCAGGTTCCCGAAGAGACCGATCTGCTCATGGTTCTCGGCCCGAAGGAATTGAAAGAAGAACAACTTTTTGCCATCGACCAGTTTCTGATGCAAGGGGGTAGCGTCGTGTTGGCCGCTTCCCCGTATGATGTTACCGTGGGACGGAGTTTGACCGCCACCAAGGTGGATACGGGTTTGAAAGATTGGTTGGCCCACATGGGGATCACCTTGGAGGAGACCATGGTGTTGGATGCGCAGAATGATGCCTTGCCGATCCCCGTCCAACGCCAGTTGGGACCGATCACCGTTCAGGAGATTCGGATGCTGCCGTATGGCTTTTTCGCCGACGTTCGCCAAAGCGGTCTCAACCCGGAGATTCCTATCACCTCTGGTCTCGGTCAATTGACCGTCAACTGGCCTTCCCCCATCACGGTGGATTCCCAGAAAAACAAAGATCGCAAGGTGATCACACTCCTGACCTCTTCTGAAAAATCGTGGGTATCGGATGATCTGGATGTTGTCCCCAATTATCAGGCATTCCCGGAACTTGGGTTTGCCACCGACGATCCCCCCAAACCCAGGGTGTTGGCCACCCTGGTCGAAGGACGGTTTGATTCTTTCTTCAAGGGGAAACCATCGCCCCTCCTGAAAGCGGATAAAGAGGCGAAGGACAAGGATACCCCCAAAGATGCGCCCAAAGATTCCGAAGACCCGACCAAAGCGGAATCCAAGAAAACCATCGGTGGGGTGATTGATCGCTCTGGAGAATCGGCTCGGATCATTCTCATTGCCAGTGAAGGGTTTTCCGAAGACAACATTTTGGATCTTGCCTCTCAGGGGATGGGGACGGTTTATTCCAAACCACTGGAGTTTCTACAAAATACCGTTGACTGGTCGTTGGAGGATCGTGACTTGTTGAGCATCCGTTCCCGGGGTCATTTCAGCAGGACTCTGGAGCAGATGGAGCAATCCCAGCGGATGGCTTTGGAGTATCTCCATTATGGCATTGCGGTTTTGGGGTTGGTCTCGGTTTGGTTTTGGCGACGCCGGGCCAGACTCCTGGAACATGCCCGTTACCAGTCTATTTTGAGCGGAGGTTGAAACCATGGAAAAGCACATCCGCACTCTAGCCATTGTTTTGGCGATCCAAGTGATTTTGGCTTTGGTCATGGTCTTTTTTGGTCCTGCCCTCAGCACCCAGGCACCCGATATTGGGTTGGTCGCTTTCAAGGGGTCCGACATTGATGGGGTCTCCATCGTTGGCGGTGCGGGGGAGTCTATCACCCTGGCCAAGAAGGATGGCCACTGGATTCTCCCGGAGCGCAAGGGGTTTCCCGCCAATGGTTCTCAGGTAGATCACTTGTTGGAGGGGTTGTCTCACTTGAAACACGGATTACCGGTCGCTACCACGGCTTCGGCGCAAACCCGATTCAAGGTGGCGGAGAAAGAGTTTGAGCGCAAGATTGTCCTCAGCCAGAATGGAACGCCCAAGGTGGTTCTTTATTTGGGAACCTCTCCTGGTTTACGCCAGGTTCACGCCCGGCTTGAAGGTTCGGAGGCGACGTTATCGGTGGCCTTTGCCACGCATCAGGCGCCGGTCAAGGTGGATGAGTGGATTGACAAATCCATTCTGGCCATCCCCCTGGAAGAGATTGCGACCATGACGTTTGCGGGGTTGACGGTGACACCTCAAGAGCCAGCCGCCCCAGCCGAAAAGAAGGATATCAAACCGGAGGCGACCAACGCTCCCCCCCTGCCAGAGGAGAAGGTCTCCTGGACGTTGCAGCCATTGGCTTCTGGGGAGACGGCCAATACGGAGGAATTGGCCAAATTGGCCCGCGCCATTGCCCATTTAAGTGCTGACGGTTTGGAAGAATCGGTCGGTGAAAATGCCACGGCCATGGATAAGCCCCTGTTGGAACTCACCGTCAAACGGAAGAATGGGACCGAGACGGTGTTTAAATTTGCCAAGGTTGAAAAAACAAATCTGTCGCTTGTGAAATTTTCGGGGAGGGATGAAATTTTTCGGATAGCCAACTATGTTGGTGATATGTTTTTAAAGAACGCCCGGAAGGAGAGCCTCATCATCGCGCCCAAGAAAGAAGAGGTCAAAAAAGAGGATACCCAAGGCGCGGCCCCTCTCCCGGACCAAAATCCAGCCGCCACCACGAGTACGCCGATACCTGCAACCGGTGTCCCGTTGCCTCCTTGAAGATCACGCTGTTTTTTTTGGGGGGGATGCATCCCCCCCAAAAGCCCTTGCAATCTTAAGATCACCCCTCTAAAAAAAAATCCCTATGACTCCGTTCGCCTTCCAGAGTCACCATTGATCTTCCCCCAGATTCCGGCTACAATGGGGTGACGTGTGGGTGACGGTGGATCTCCTTCGAGCGTCCTTCGTTCTGCAATGTGTGGGAACATAGCCATGTCGAAAACTCGTCGAAAAAGCGTCCTTTCCGGCCTGGATGAGCCCAAGCCAGCACTGATGGGTATGGTCCGCAAGTATGGTGCGGGGCTACTGATTCTGCTGTCCGTCGGTATCCTGGCAACCCAGTTCTTCGGTAGCTCCTCCGATGTTGCCCACAAGCAAACTTTCGTCCCGCTGGAAATTCCCCCTCCCGTTCAATCGACCGCTGAAGCACAGCCAACCAGCCAAAATACCCCCCCCATCCCTGACGATCAAGAGTGATCGGCGGTCGTAAGAAATAAATCGCTCATGTTGCAGGCTGTGTGACGCCACATGGAATCCTGAGGAATTCCAACGTCACTTTTCTAATTCTACAGTGCCGCACCGATAA
>JADGCQ010000132.1 GCA_015228925.1 Magnetococcales bacterium
AAAACAAAATCAAAACCCTGGGGGCAATCCCCCAGACCCCTTTTTTCTTTCAATAGTTTTATTTAATGGAATGTCAACACGCCCTAGGGGTTGTGGAGGATGAGGGTGCGATGATGGGTACTGTCCGAGCTTATGTGGGTTCCTGTGTTTTTTTTCTGTTTCTTATGGTTGGGATTGTGTTTTTCACGGTATGGATCGCCGTAGCACGACCTTTTTCGACACTGGGACACCGCCGGGAAATTGCCCGCACATGGGCCGCTTATAATCGCCGAATGCTTTCTGTGACCTGTGGTCTTTCCGATTGTGTTGCGGGGTTGGAGCATTTACCGCCGCCGCCGTATCTTTTGTTTGCCAAGCATCAATCGGCATGGGAAACGTTGACTTTGCACGCTTTGTTTCCCGTTTTTGTCCTGGTTCTCAAAAAGAGCCTGTTGAATATTCCCTTTTTTGGATGGTCTTTGCGGGCGACGGAGCAGATTGCCATCGATCGCGATCTGGGGGTGCAATCCATGCATATTTTGCGGGATCGGGGCATGGAGGAATTTGGACGGGGTGTTTCGGTGTTGGTGTTTCCCGAAGGGACGCGGATGGCACCGGGGGAGGTGGGTAAATACAATGGGGGTGGCATTGCCTTGGCCATCGAGGCGGGGGTTCCCATCGTACCGTTGGCGCATAATGCGGGGGTGTTTTGGGGGCGGAGGGCTTTTGTCAAACGGGCGGGGGTGATTCAGGTCCGAATTGGGCGGGCGATTGTGACCCGTGGGTGTGATAAGAAGGATCGAAAAAGATTGTTGGAACAAGCCAAGGGGAGCGTTGAAGAGATGATGGCGGGTATGGTTTCCGATGAATCGTTGCAATAATTTATTCTTTGGAAGCATGGATCGTGTTGGTCAACCGGGCGAATTCATGACAATCCAGGGTTTCGGCACGACGAGAAGGGTCGATATCTGCGGTCATAAGCCAGGATTTTGGGTTCGGATGCATGGGTTTGAGCGCGTTGGTCAACGTTTTCCGGCGTTGCCCGAAGGCGGTGCGAACAACCTGCCGAAATAATGTGGCATCGTCAACCCGTGCCAGTGGTTGACTGCGACGTTGCATGTGAACCACAGTCGATTGCACCTTGGGGACAGGATAAAACGCCTGCGGTCCCACGTCGAACAACGATTCCACCACCATCCACTGCGTGGTTTGTACCGAAAGAGAACCATAGTCACGACCACCGGGCGGGGCGGTGATGCGCTGTGCAACCTCTTTTTGAAACATCAAAGTCATGGTGTCGATGGCAAGGCGATGATCCAGAAGATGCACCAGCAGGGGTGAGCTGATGTTGTAGGGGAGGTTGGCAACAATCTTGATCGGTCCCCCCAGGGTTTGACTCAGGTGTAGAAAATCAAACTGGAGGGCGTCAGCCCACTCTACCGTCATGGAAACATCCTCTCCTACCCGTTGTCGCAGAACGGTTAATAATCGCTGATCCATTTCAATGACAATCAAATGTTTGACCACTCGTGACAAATGGCGGGTCAGACTCCCAAGTCCCGGACCGATCTCCACAACGCGGTCATCCGGTTGCACTTGGCTGTGTCGAACAATTTTTTCCGAGATGTTTTCATCGATCAAAAAATTTTGCCCCATCCCCTTACGTGGGATCAGACCAAGCTGACGCACCAGTGTGGGTAAAGGAAGTCCCGAGGGAAACGGAGGAAATGGATTCATGGGATGGATCAACGAAAGCCGTCTGATTTTCTGGTTAACTATTTGGATGCCAATGAATAGTATAGAGTATTCATCGTGAGGCAACCAAAAAAATCAAAAAAAAGCAAATTGTCGGAAACTATTGTTTCCCCTCTTGGTACTAAGCTAGCAGTGGGACGCGGATGCACCTTTCTTTCGTTAAGATTGCGGTGTTTGTGAAGTCAAGGACTATTTTTTTATGAATAAAAAAGATTTCCATTGAAACTATTTTGCTTCCACTTGATACTCACGCATCAAAGGGAGCGCGATTAAGAAGAACAGGCGAGGTTATTATTCAAGAGTGGTATTTTTTTTGTTTTACCGGAAAGGGCTGTGTTTTGACCTTTACGGAGTGTTTCACCTGTGACTTACAATCAACTTTACTTAGGAGCTTTACCATGAAGAAATTGATCCCCGTGTTCGTTGCGATGTTTGTTGGCGTTGGCTTTGCTGGCTTGGTTTCCGCTGCTGACACCGCTGCCGATCCAGTGGTCGCTGCTTGCACCAAGTCTGCCGAAGAGCAAAAGTTGGCCGGTGATGCTGCCAAGGCCTTCATTGACGAATGCGTCAAGATGGGTGGCAAGAAGTAATACGGTTTCAATCAGGCAGGTAGCAATACCTCTTGATGCGGTTTCAATGTCTCCGCTGACCCCAATAAACTGCTCTTTTCTCGGATAAACCTGTGACATGCAGGGGCCAGAAAAAAACAGGGGGTCACGGGGACATTTTTTATTCTTCTGTATAGAGAACGGAGCCATCATCATGGCTTCGGTCGTAGTCATCCCAAAGACCAAAAATCCATTCAAAAAAAGTAGGGAATCTGGAGAACTCTTCTCCCAGGATTTTGCCCCTTCTTATTGTATCACAATCCCAATTCAAAGTCGCACCCCCCCCTAGCCTCTGTGGTGATCACAAAAAGTGACGCGATCACCGGAGGGACAGAGGATTTGCGTGGTGTTGGCGCAGGATTTGCCGAAGTGGGGTTGGGGGAATGCTACTTGTGGCGGTAGGATATTCTGCCTTTTGAAAGGTCGTAGGGGGTCAGTTGCACAGTCACCTTGTCACCAGGGAGGATCCGAATGTAGTGCTTGCGCATACGGCCAGATATGTGACACAAAAGCTTGTGCTGATTTTCAAGTTCCACACGAAACATGGCGTTGGGGAGGTTCTCGAGAACCGTCCCTTCCATTTCGATGACATCTTCCTTACTCAAGGGCTTCTCCTTAGACTGGATGCGTGTTTCAGGTTTAAAAATTGCACCCAACGGTTAAAACGCGAATTGTAACCCGTTGCCTTACCCAAAGCAATGGTCATTTCTCCCGGGCGTTTCGGAGTATTCCCGACGGTTGGCCCGGTTTGGTCTTGGATTATCAGATTGTTTTGGTTAAAATCTCCTTTCCTTGGTGTCAGGGATTTGACCTGGGGGCGACATGTTGTATATTTATTAGTGGGCTGTTGCGATGAGGTTTTCAGTTCAAACCAACTGAAGGGGTAGACCGATGAGTGTTGAAGGAATCAACGAGCCAACGCAATTTTTAACCTTTCACCTGGGTAATGAGGTTTTTGCCGTCGAAATTGCTCGGGTTCGTGAGGTGTTGGAATATACCAAGGTGACGAAAGTCCCCAGGACGCCCGATTTTATGTTGGGTGTCATCAATTTGCGTGGCAGTGTGGTCCCCCTGGTAGATATGCGCGCCAAATTTTCCATGCCTCAAACAAAAGCAACCGTCAATACCTGTTTCATCATCATGGAGGTTTTGAACGAAGAAGGTGGTCAAACCGTTGTCGGAGCCATGGCCGATTCGGTCCGTGAAGTGTTTGAGTTGCAGCCTGATAATGTTGAAAAACCTCCAAAAATTGGTACAAAATTGCGGGCCGATTATTTGCGGGGGATGGGAAAACATGAAGGTAAATTTATCATGATCCTCGATACCGACAAAATTTTCTCCGCGCATGAGCTGCGGTCGATCCAGCAAGGCCAAGGGGCGGATGCAGATTAAACCAAATTTTTAAATCATACCGACTTGGAACGGACGGTTCCCATAAACAAAAGAAACAGTTCGGGGAATTCTTTCTTGAGTTGGTGCCGCAAAGCCAGGGACTCGGGAGAGGCGGAAGACTCCCTTTCGGTGCGTAGCAAGTCTGCCAACAGGAAGAAGGCGATTTTCCCAGGGAGCGGGATCTCTCCTTCGACCTCCTCCAGCCATTCTTCCCGTTGTTCCGCCAAACGGGGCTGATGGATCAGCATCCAGGCGGGGAATGCCTGCGCATCGTTTTCGCGATGCTCCACTTGGTCGATGAAATCGTACCA
Organism: Magnetococcales bacterium; assembly: GCA_015228925.1. Taxonomy (GTDB): domain Bacteria; phylum Pseudomonadota; class Magnetococcia; order Magnetococcales; family UBA8363; genus UBA8363. The sequence goes on from JADGCQ010000132.1 coordinate 4,046, forward strand.
CAGACGCTTGAGGTTTTTGTCACCTTGAACCTCGATAGCCTGGGCCGCCTGTTGCGGAAATCCCCAAAAAAATTGTACCCATACTTGGTGACTCGCCTCCAGGCGTTTGAGTTGAAACAAAGCTCTGGCACGGCGTTGCAACAAAACCGGCTGCTGGACCCAGCCCTCTTCCAAAAGGACACATTCGGCCAAAGATTTCCAGTTTTCCAATTGTTCCAAGGTCCATGATCGGTGGGCATTGGGGTGTTGCGGATCAAAAGGTTGGTGCATCAGGGCGCGGTCGAACAAACGATAAAAGGGGTTCAAATAACGTCCAGCGAGTGCCGCCAAGGCGTTTTGGGCGCAGGGGACAACCTCATCCTGGATGATCTTGATCCCTTCCATGGGGTTGTGAACCCAGTGTTCTTTCTGGGTGATGGCCTGAATCAGGGGGCGTAACTCTTCCAGGGCACCGTTCTGAGGATGATTCTCCTCCAAGCGTTTAACCAGGTCGTCCGCCGATGAGGCGTTATGGCTGACGATGGCCTGGATCAGATCATTGATCAACATGGTCTCTGGGGTATCGAGAAACAGATCCATCTGCGTCCCGCCGTGGCCCGTCTTGGGACGTTGATAATGGGTGGTATACAATGCCTCCCGGCCAGGATCATGGATGACGCTGATTTGTAACCCTTGTCGATGACCATTGGCATCCGTGCGACACGCCTCCACGGTCCTGGGGGTCAAACCCAAAGTGCGCGCCATGCGAGCTGCTTGGCGCAAACACCCGTCGATCCAGAGGGGATCGCCCTGAAGAACCTCTTGAAGACTCGCAACCTTTCCCTGACGCCAAGTTGCCAATCCCGTTTTGGAAACCACCTGGATCTCCTGAAGAAACACCAGCGGATCCAACTGACCCCGTTCTTGGATCAATCGTTCCACCACCGACGCAATATCCATTCTCAGTGATCCTCCCGGACCGGGTTGCCTGTTCAGCCTGTTATTGATGGATAGGTTCATGATACCTTGCCAGTGACCCCGAATGGAACCACGGATGTTACCCAAAGTGCAGCGGTCATGAAGACGATAACGAACGCAACGCTCCCGTTTCAAATGGACTGTGAATTTGAGCCTCAAGGGGATCAACCTCAGGCCATTGCCGCATTGGTGAATGGTATCGTGAAAGGACGCCATGATCAGGTATTGTTGGGGGTTACCGGTTCGGGGAAAACCTTCACCATGGCCAAAGTGATCGAAACTTTGAATCGTCCCGCACTGATTCTGGCCCACAATAAGACCTTGGCGGGTCAGTTGTATAGCGAGATGCGTTCGTTCTTCCCCAGGAATGCGGTGGAATATTTTGTCTCCTATTATGATTATTACCAGCCGGAAGCGTATGTGCCGCGCACCGATACCTACATCGAAAAAGATTCGGCCATCAACGAGCAAATTGACCGCATGCGCCATTCGGCAACGCAGGCGATTTTAACACGCAGGGATGTGGTGATTGTCGCCTCGGTCTCCTGTATTTATGGCATCGGCTCACCCGAAGCCTATCAGGAGATGTCGTTGCACCTGATTACTGGGGATGAAATCAATCAAAGAGACTTACTCAAAAAATTGGTGGAGATTCAATTTCAACGCAACGACATCGATTTTCAACGGGGCCGTTTTCGGGTACGGGGTGACACCATCGAAATTTTTCCTCCCCACGAAGAGGAACGGGCTGTCCGTATTGAAATGTTTGGCGATACCATCGATCGCATTGCGTCCATCGATCCGTTGACGGGACGGGTCAGTGGAGAAATGCGTCACCTGATCTTGTTTCCCGCCAGCCATTACGCCACGCAACGGACAACGGTTCTCCGGGCGGTCGAAGAGATCAAACGGGATTTGACCGATCGTCTGGCATGGTTTCATAGCCACAATCGGGCATTGGAAGCGCAACGGTTGGAGAGTCGCACCTTGTATGACCTGGAAATGATCCAAGAGGTGGGATATTGCAGTGGCATTGAAAATTATAGCCGTTACCTGAGTGGTCGCGCCCCGGGAGAGCCACCGCCGACATTGTTGGAGTATCTACCCAAAGATGCCTTGTTGTTCGTCGATGAAAGCCACGTCACGCTCCCCCAGGTGCGGGGAATGTTCAAGGGTGACCGCTCTCGCAAGGAGACGTTGGTGGAACATGGATTTCGTCTGCCGTCCGCTCTGGATAACAGACCGTTGACTTTTGAAGAGTTCGACCGGATGCGTCCAGTGACGGTGCATGTGTCGGCGACGCCGGCCCCGTTGGAAATGGAAAAATCGGCAGGGGCCATTGTGGAACAGATTGTCCGGCCTACGGGACTTTTGGAACCGGCGTGTACCATCCGTCCGGTGGAAGGACAGGTGGATGGACTGTTGGAAGAGATTCGTCTGACGACCGGTACGGGTCAACGGGTTCTGGTGACGACCCTGACCAAAAAAATGGCGGAAGACTTGACCGATTATCTTCAAGATCTTGGCGTTCGGGTCCGTTATCTGCACTCCGACATTGATACCCTGGAACGGTTGGAGACCATACGGGATTTGCGACAGGGAGCATTTGATGTCCTGATCGGCATCAACCTGCTGCGTGAAGGGTTGGACATCCCAGAAGTGGGCTTGGTAGCCATATTGGATGCCGACAAGGAAGGGTTTCTCCGTTCGACCACTTCGCTGATTCAAACCATTGGCCGGGCGGCACGCAATGTTCAGGGGCGGGTGGTGCTTTATGCGGATCGGATTACGGGCAGTATGCAACGTGCTCTGGATGAAACCGATCGTCGTCGTCGTCTCCAGATGGCTTTCAATGAAAAACATGCCATCACCCCCCGTTCCATTTCCAAGGGGGTCATGGTACTGCCGGGCTATGAGTCGCGGAAAACCCCTGTTGAAATCCAAGGGGGACGCAATGATGAGGAAGAATCCATCACTCTGTTACAGGTTGCCGAAGAGGGGGCCGGTTATCGTCAGCACCGGAACGACCCGCGTTTGTTGATTCGGGAAACCAAAAAGAAAATGCAAGCGGCAGCCAAAGAGATGGAATTTGAACTGGCGGCCCGATATCGTGATCAATTGTTGGAATTGGAACGGCAGGAATTGTTTGAGGGTGGTGGTAACGGTTTGGGAGTCGAATCATGAAATATGGGGGATGGTCACAGCGGATTGAAAAGGTAGAGCCGTTTCATGTCATGGAGGTCATCAACGCCGTCAAACGTTTGGAGGCCCAGGGGCGGCATATCATCCGGCTGGAAGTCGGCGAACCCGATTTCCCGACACCGGTACCGGTGCTGACGGCGGCCCATCGTTCTTTGGACCTGGACCAGACACGTTATACCGCCGCCATGGGGATTATGGAATTACGTCAGGCGGTATCCGCATGGTATCAGCGTCAATATGGGGTTGACATCGATCCGGCACGGATCGTCATCACGCCGGGGACATCGGGAGCATTTCTGCTGGCGTTTGGCATTTTACTGGATCCGGGTGACCGGGTCGCCATTTCCGATCCTGGATATCCCTGTTATCCCAACATGATTCGTATTCTGGGTGGTGAGCCGGTAGCCATCGCCGTGGGACCGGAACACCATTATCAACTGTCCCCGGAATTGTTGGAGCCTGCCTTGGCGCATGGATTGAAGGCGGCACTGGTGACCAGCCCTTCCAACCCGACGGGTACGCTGATTCCCGATGCCGCCATGGCTGCGGTGATTGCCATGATGGAACATGCGGGGGGGCGCGTCATCTCCGATGAAATCTACCATGGCATCACCTACGAACGCCGGGCCAGAACGGCGTTGGAATTTTCTCAGGAGGCCATCGTCATCAACGGTTTTTCCAAATTTTTTGCCATGACGGGGTGGCGATTGGGTTGGATCATTGTCCCCCCTTCCGCCTTACGTCATGTCGAATCGCTACAACAAAACCTTTTTATCAGTGCCCCTACCCTGTCCCAGTACGCCGCCTTGGCGGCCTTCCAATGCGAAGAAACCTTGAAAAAACAAATTGAAGAATTTGATCACAACCGATTGTTTTTGGTGACCGAATTGCGGCGGTTTGGTTTTATGATACCGGTCATGCCTACGGGGGCTTTTTATGTCTATGCCGATGCCAGCCGGGTGCTTCAGAAAACGGGTTATGCAGATGCCCAATCTTTCTGTGCCGATTTGTTGGAACAGGGTGGGGTTGCGGTCACTCCGGGGTTGGATTTTGGTCGCTACAAAGCGCAGGACCATATCAGGTTTTCTTTTGCAACAACCATGGAAAATGTCCGGGAGGGGGTCGCGCGGTTGGCGGGTTTCCTTGGGGGATCCCTGCCCCGACAAACGAGGTGACGGGGCAGGGAAAAGGGGGTTGCATCCTCGCAGGGGGGGTAAGCAAGGGGCGCAACCCCCGGTGAAGGCCGGGCTTGACAAATGGAGGCCAATGGACCGACTTCACTTAATGAATCAGACAAACGGATTGAGAAAAAGTTCCATGACACCACAAAGTGTGCTGCGACCGTGTGTTCTTTTTTCCCATGGCAAGGAGGGGACGCCTTGGGGTGGTAAGATTCACCGTTGGCTTCGGGTACATGGTTCACTCGCGATCTGGTGTATCCTGGTCGTAGGATGGTACATTGTAGATTGGAAACAGGACGATCATCTTGCGGCAGGGGGGATCCCATGACGACGTTGGCGACGGAATGGACCGATTTTCACACCAAAAACGCTTTGCCTCTCGTTTTTTTTCAAACCGAAGAAGACGAGACGCCGCGTGGATTGGACAGTTGGATTTTTTCCCGAATGGAGTATCATGCCCAATCGATTCGTGAACATGTAGACCTCATGCTTGATGGCATCCAACGAATGTCTAGCCTGATCCAGAAGGAAATGGAACGAGGAGAATCTTTCGATTTTGATGCCATGATCAAAGCCAGCGAAGATTTAGAGCGCGAGGTCGGTGCGCAAAAGGTTCTCCTTGAAAAATCCTTTCGGTTAAAGAAAAAAATCCTGTTCAGAGACGATCCAGAGAAAGCGCGTCGATGGAAGTCCCTGTTCGGGGATGTTTTGAAAACCAATGACCGGTACATCGATGGTTTGCGTGCCGCACGATTTGGATTGATGGCGATGCAGGCCGAAGCCGGAGATGACGGTTCTGGGGAGGTATTGACTTCCGAGAAAGACGTGGTTCGTTTTTTTTCTAGATTCATGTGACCATTCAATTACATGTGTCGTCCCAGTTTGAGCGGGATCTTCAAAAAGTCGGGAACGACATTCGGAAGCGCGTGGAAAAATCCTTGCTCCAGTTTGTTCAGCCGACATTCCGCACCCCTAGAACACGTTTTAGGAATATATGGTTTCATAGCGTTT
>JADGCQ010000133.1 GCA_015228925.1 Magnetococcales bacterium
GGAAAAATGCTTCGGGAGAAGGGGCGCGTGAAAAACAAAATCAAAAACAAAAACAGAATCAAAACCCTGGGGGCAATCCCCCAGACCCCTTTTTTCTTTTAATAATTTTCTGGTTGCTCTACCAACTTTTATGGGATGAAGCGGTCGCATGGTCAAACCGGGAAAAAAAACGATTTCTCCCCCTTTCTGTCGCCAGCATTGGTATACGCCGGCGATTGTTCTGAGCTTGTTGGTGGTGGGGACGTTTGTGTGGGGGATTCACCTGATCAATGATCATCGCCATGAATTGCGTGCCCTATCCGATGTTGCGGCGGGGATTGGGCCGACGGTTCACGTTGCGGCGTTACCGGCGGCAACCAGTTACAATCCGGTCAATACCATGGTGCGGGCCGCTTTGGTCAATATTGCCGGGATCAAGAGCGATCCGGGAAAAGGGGATTCGTTTGTATCGGTGGGTTCGGGGGTTTTGGTGAGTCCCAGCGGTCATGTGGTGACGGCCAATCATCTCCTGGAGGGGTTGAAAGAAATTTTTATCCGGGTGCAGACGCCGATGGGGCCACGGCAATATTCGGGCCGTCTGGTCAAGGGGGTGGTGCGCCATGACTTGGCGTTGTTGAAAATTGTCTCCAAGGATGTGTTCCCCTATCTGATCCCCGGCGATTCGCGGCAATTGCAGCCGGGACTCTCGGTGGCGGCTTGGGGTGATCCCGATGGATCGGCGACGTTGCGCAATGTTGGCGTCATCACGACCGGGGTTTCGCGGGAGGTCGTGCGTGTGGGGACGACAGAGTTGACCCATCTGCTGGCGACCAGTGCGGTCAATCATGGGGCCATGGTTGGGGGGCCGTTGGTGGATGGGAAGGGGCGGTTGTTGGGGATCAATTTGCTGATTCAGGCCCCAGGGAATGTCTTTTTGGGGTATGCCTTGCCGTCCCATGTCATTGTCACCCATTTTCAGGATGTGGTCGATTTTCCGGTCCAGGGGTTGGCGGCGGCCCAACCGGGTGGTCCTGCGGTCCCGCAGGTGGTCCAGGCGGCCATGACGGTCCCCCAGCAACCGGCTGCTGGCACCATCGATCGACCACCCCGCCAAGCGGATACTTGGTGGAATCGGGCTAAGGAGATGCTGGAGGCGCAACTGGGTTACCAATTGCCGGCGTATCAGGGGGTGCCGGACATTAATGCCGGCGGGGGTGAGAGTCACGCGACGACACAGCGGATTTTGGGTTTTCCCATCCCCTCTTTCTTAGGTTTGTTGTTATTGGGATTTTTTTCTGGATTATGCGGTGGCATGATGACCATGGGGGGCGGAATCATCAAGGTCATCGGCTTGATGTCGGTCTTTGGCTATGGATTGTTGTTGGTCCGTCCCGTGGCCTACATCACCAATATTTTTATGTATGGCGCGGCGTCACTGCGTTATCGGCGGGATCATGTCTATCGCTGGTCGGATATTCAACCCATGATTCCGTGGGCTATGGTTGGGGTGGTGTTGGGATATTTTATCGGTAACGTCCTCAATTCCGGTGTGATCCGCATTCTTTTGGGGATCTTTGCTTTTTTCCTGGCGATCAAAATGCTGGTGGAAATTTCCGAATCCAAACAGCGGGGAGGGATCTTGGGCGATTTGCAACGTGCCATCGGTGCCAGCGAACCGACGGGGGCTTATCCATCGTCTTTGGTGGGACATTCCACGTTGGCGCATGGACTGCTTGGGTTGCCCATGGGGATGATCAGCGGTATCTTGGGGATCACGGGTGGTGTCATCGAAGTCCCGTTGCAACGGTATGTTTTGCAGGCACCGTTGCGCAGGGCCATCGCCAATAGTGCGGTGTTGGTCTTTTTTGCCTCGATCGTAGGCTCGTTGGTGGCGATGATCCACGGTGTTCAGAGTGGTGCTTTTAATGTTTCCACGCCGGTGATTTTGGCGATCATCTTGACTCCAGGGGCCTATTTTGGTGGCTTTGTCGGTGCCTGGTTGACGACGGTGGCTCCGTTGAATGTGTTGCGTTGGATGTATGCCATCCTGATGTCGGTCATCTCTGTGCGAATGATGATGTCATGAAAAACATCGGACAGGGGGTGGTGACCGTAGGGATCTTCGCTATCCTGGCCATTATCGTGTTGGGACTCTTTGACGATTCGGACACCGCCGGTTTGGCGGTGGGCAAAAAAAGGGATATCCCTTTGCAGGCGGCACTGATGCCGGTCTTGGTGAATGTGGCGATGAATGCCCCGGCGGGAGCCACGTCGGTGACGGCCCCCCCGTTGGCGACACAACCCGATTTTTTCTCTCCAAAGATTAAACGTTCGGAAGCGCATTGGCAGGGGATGGAGGCGTTGCCCCTGACGACGGAACTTAAGAAAAAATTAAATTATCCGATGAGTATCGAGGGTGTGCTGATCGATGAGGTCAGTTTGCAGTCGGCTTTGGCGGGAATTTTGGCGGGGGATATTTTGGTCTCCATCAACAATCGTCCGGTTGTGAATCTGGATGATATGTATCGGCAGAGTCGAAAGGTTCAAAAGAACAAGAGTGTCATGCTCATGGTTTATCGCCATGGGCAATGGATGCGTTTTCAGTTATCTGCGGTGCCGGGAGAAAATCTTGGGTTTGCGCAGGTGGAAACGGCCCCGATGGTGTTACCGGGGGATATCCGACCCCATCCTTACCGAGGGCCTTGTACCGATTGTCACGCCATTGGTGTCACCGGGCATTTGGTTCCCGACCCGGATGGGATTGTTTTGCCGCCGCCAGCCATCAAGGTGGGGGTTGGTAGGCCGCATCAGGATCGTGGTCCGTGTGTGGCTTGTCATCGGATCATTCCTTAAGATTGCGGGAGTGTTGGCGTTGAGATCCATGAATTTGTCTGATAAGGAACGTGACGTATGAGACCCGATAACCGGACTCCCAATCCCCTGTCCGAGGTTGGATTTTTTATTCACGCCGCCTTGCACGTCGTGAAGCGGGCTTTTGTGTCGGCCACGGAGAGTTTTAATGAATTCTTCTCGGTGGATCCTGAAATGCGGCTCCGTTATTATTTGCAGCGGGGTGTGGATTTTACCCGGCGTGGTCGCTATGACGTGGCGGCGGCCATGTTGGAAAAGGTGCTTTTGGAATGGCCAGCGGATGATGACGCTTTGTTTCACTTGGGATTTTGTTATTTGAAGATGGATCGGACCGAGGAGGGAATCGAGCTTTTGGAACGCGCCGATGCGTTGGGGTGTGGTGGTGTTCGGGTGCAATCGATCTTGGGGATGGCTTTTTTGCAGACCAAGGAATACGCCAAGGCGGTGGGTGTTTTGGGCAGGGCGTTGGCGGCGGATCCACAAAATTTCCATCTGAATTATCGGATGGCGTTGGCGTTGGACAACAGTGAGCAGTATGAACAGGCGGTTACCTATTTTAAGAAGGCGATCATGATCCGCCCAGAGGAATCCAAAGTGTATCGCTCCTTAGGATTTACTTTGGAACAAATGGGTCTTCATGAGGAATCGGTGGTTCAATTTAAAAAGGCGGCGAGTTTTGAGGAGGGGCGGGCGGCTTTTTAGATTGCGTTGACATTACATAAAATTATTAAAAGAAAAAAGGGGTCTGGGGGATTGCCCCCAGGGTTTTGATTCTCAATCAAAAGCTTCAATTTTTTCTTTTGACTTTGTTTTTGAATGGAAACAAGTCAAAGGCGAAGACTGAAGCTTTTTGTTTCAAGTCAAAAACAAAACCCTGGGGGCAATCCCCCAGACCCCTTTTTCTTTTTAATAATTTTGGATACTGCGTTCTTCTATGGATGAGTTTTCACTCCCCAATCAGGAAGAAAGTCTTTGGCAAGCCCGGATGAGTCGCATGGACAGCATGATCAATGCGACCATGATGAAACGCCAGGTTATTTTGGCCAGGGAATCTCCTGTTGTCCCTACAGAGACAGACAATTTGACGGTTAAGGAACCGGATGTTGTTGTCGCGGAGGAATCCGCAGATCCGACAATACAGGTCGGTGAAGCGGATACTGCGTTCAACATATTACCATCGTTCATGGCTTTGGGGGAGGAGGAGGTATCACACTCGGAGACCGATATTGCGTTGGATCTGGAGGATATTTCGGTATCGCAGCAGGATGGATTGGCGGTGCGATTATCGATTCCCGATTACAGCAGACCCCGGTTGGATGAGAACACGGGGTATCCCATGCGGCACCAGGAAAAAGAGACCCGTTTTGTCTCCTCGGAGAGCCGATGGGGATTCGATCCGGGGGTGGGATTGGTCGCGACCGAAGGGGGCGATCCGTCGGAAATGCCCGTCCGTCGCAGAAATATCGATGCGGAGCCGACTCCCTTGGAGATTTTTAATGCAATGTCGCATCGGCGCGAGATGACGCAGTGGCGTGAATATGGCGAAGATTCCGCTCCGGTGGTACCGGTTGCAAGGTTGCCGGAACGTCGTCAAATCGATCCGGTCGGGACGGTGGTGACGGCGACGGCTTCGATGCGACCGTTGGCGGTGCGGACGGGGGCTTCTGATCGGGATGCGGTGGTCAGGTTGTTGGCGTCCCTTGGCCAATCTCGTGGTATCGCTCAAGAAACCTCTTCCCGGTTGGATGATGGGGCGGTGTTGTCCACGGATGATTGGGGGGGGATGGATTCGTTCACGGTGGATGCCGCGACGGTTGCATCTGCGTTGGATGCGCAGACGGAGCCAGAGCCGGAAGAAACGCTGGTGGTCGATTTGGAAGTTTGTACACCCGAGGCGGGACAAAGAGACACGTTGCGGCGTCTTTTGGACGATTTCAGGCAACAGCGGCAGGTGATGGCGGAGGAGGGGGAGGTGGAAGTGCCGGGCCTGATTTTGGGGGCCGAACGTTTGGCTTCTCCATGGGTGGGTACCGATGTTGAAAAAGATGTTATATTATCGATAGATATTGTTGAAGATGATCGGGGTGATGCGGGGGTGCAAGAAATTATCGGTGCCGATGAGGGCGACGCATTGACCGATCATGATGTGGAAGAGGTGTTGGAAACGGCGGTGGACGATGAAACTGGGGATGGTGTCGCGGAAGAGCCATGGATCACCGACCCGGCAGAGGTATCTGAGTATGAAGTGGTGGAAGAGGTGTTGGTTGACTATTTGGAACAGGGATGGGTTGCGGAGGAGGGTGCTGCGGCACCGGTGATCACTTGCGAGGATCCATTGCCCCTGGATGGGGAAGAAGAAATTTTTGTCGTGGAGGCGGTTGCTGCGGAGCCGGTGATCACTTGCGAGGATCCGTTGCCCCCGGATGGGAAAGAAGAAATTTTTGTTGCAGAGGCGGGTGTGTTGGTGCCTGAGCCGACTGAGAGGGAAATCTTGGATTCCGCAGTTTTGTCCGAGGAAGTTCAGGAACTCGCCCCTGCTGGGGGAGACTCTCCGGTTAGATCGTTCCCTGAGACATTTCATGTGGATATGTACGACCAGGAACTGCTGGGTGCTGATGTGCGCCCCGTCCGATTTACCCGACCGCCCAAGGCGGTTGCCCAGGTCCGGGTGTTGGATGAATGGTCTTTTGTGGCGCATACGGTCGCAAACTGGTTGGGCCGGTTGTCCGAAAGAGCGGTCAGGAAATATGTCCAGGTGGTTTCTCTGGGAGGATCATTCACGAGGCATTATCATGCGGATCGCGGGAAACGGTTTTATCAACTGGGGATGTTTCATGATGCCGCATTCCATTATCGTAAAGCATTGAAAAATAATGGTCATGATAGTGCGATCTTGTCGGCGTTGGGGCGGTGCTATCTTAAGCTGGGCGATGCGGCACGGGCGTTGGGATTTTTGGAAAAAGCCAGAAAACAAGCAGGTTCTGGGGGGGGATGGCTGGACGAGGATTTGATCGTAGCCTATATTGGTACCAGACAGTATGATCTGGCTTTGGCGATGATCCAAAAAAGTTTGGCAGGTGGTGGTTTGGATCCCTCGGATCGGGCGGCGTTGCTGTTTCGTCTGGCGGGGGTGCTGGATCATCAGAACCGATCTGAAGAGGCGGTCGCCGCCTATAAGGAGGCGGTGGCGTTGGATCCGGGCAGGGTGGAATACAGCCGGGCGTTGGGTTATTGTTTGCAGATGGCGGGAAAAAGCCAGGAGGCGGCGCACTATTTGCGGGTGGCCGACGCCAAAGAGGATGTGGAAGAGTATCCTATTGCGCTGGAATAAATCTGGAATCACTTTGGACTTTGAATCTTTCTGAGGCCGGGGGACTCCTTCAACGAAGATGATGGATTGTGGCCGAGCGTAGAGAAGACCCATTGGAACAGTTGAACGGCCTGGGACCGGAAACAAGCAATTCCGAACGGATGCGCCGGATGCGGCGGCTGTTGGGTCAACTGTATAAGGATGAGTCGGAAACCCAACGCCTGCGGGTTCCGCCGATCAAGGTCAAGGGGCTGATTCTATTCCTCTCCTTTGTCTCGATCCTCGCGTTTGGTATTACGACGTTGTATAATTTCAATATTTTCATCACACTTGAAGAACGGATTCTGTCGGCCCAGGGGTATATTCAGGACGCTATCCAAAGGCGTGCCAATCTTTTTACCAACCTGATCAATCTGACGCTGAATCAGGCGGCGTTGGAACAGGAGGTTTTTCGGCACGTTGCGAATGTTCGCGCCGCCATGACGGGGCGTGATGCGGGAAACAGCGAGGCCGCAACAACGACACCTGGGGCGGTGCCAGGAGACAGTGCCGATGCCAAGGGGACGGGCCTTGCGGAGACTTTGGCGGGTATGGAGGGACCAGCATCCATGGCCAGACTCATGGCGGTTGTGGAACAATATCCAGAGATCAAATCGTCAACGACGTATCAACAGTTGATGGACAAGTTGGTGGAGATTGAAGACCGTATCATTCAGCGTCGAGATACCTATAATGAAGAGGTCCGTGTCTACAATACCCTGATCACCTCATTTCCTTGGTATATTCTTGCCAATATCACCGGTTTCAAACGGTATGATTATTTCACGATGGAACATTTATCCCAGGATGAGAAATTGATGCTTCCAGACCTGACCTCGACGTTGTTCAAACGTTTGTTGCCGCTGGATCCCGATCATCCGCCTCCGGCGGGCGGTGTGGCGGTGCCACCACCGGTCGTTTCCGGGCCGAATGGGGTTGATGGCGGGGTGGGTGCTATTGGAAAACCGTCTACCGACAAGGGGGTGGCGGTGCCATGAAGTATCCCCACTGCCCCGAATGCCGGAATCAGGTGGTTTGGTATGCGTTTTCCATGAATGTTTTCATGGTGTTTTTCAAAGGGTCTCTGGCCCTGCTCAGCGGATGTTCGGCCTTGTTTGCGGATGCGTTTCATTCGTCGGCGGATGTGATCGCTTCGACCGTAACCATGATCAGCATGAAAATTTCCGGGAAACCGGCGGATGATGACCATGCTTATGGACATGGGAATATTCAATATATTTCATCCGCCATCGTCGGCTTCATCCTCCTGATTGGGGCGGCGTTCATCATCATTGGCGCGATCAGGGCGATCATCAGCGGAGATTATGCCGCTCCTGAGTCCATTGCCTTGTTGGGTGCGGGGATTTCGGTGGTTGCCAATGAGTTGATGTATCGTTACCAAAGTTGTGTGGGCAAGGAGAATAATAGTCCGGCGATTATTGCCAACGCTTGGGATAACCGTTCGGATGCCATCTCTTCCATTGCGGTGATGATTGGCATTGGATTGGCTATTTTTGGGTTTCCCATTGCAGATCCGTTGGCGGCGGCGGGGGTTGCCCTGGTGATTATTCACATTGGTTTGGAACTGATCAAGGATGCCATCAAGGGTCTGATGGATTCATCGCCGGAAGTGGATGAGTTGCGTGAGATTTATAATGTGGTGCGTAATGTTGCCGGGGTTTTGGGTATTTCCTACATGCGTGCCCGAACCATCGGGGATGAATTGCACCTGGAACTCAGCGTCGAAGTCGATGGCTCGTTGTATGTGTATGAAGGGGATGTGATCGTCGATGTCTTGAAGGAGCGGATTACCAGTTCTGTGGATCATGTTGGTCGGGTGTATGTCTTTTTGACCCCTTATGAGGCGGCATGATGGTCTATTATTGGAATCGATCATGGCGGAGGGGTCCATGAAAGCCGAAGAAGGGTTGGGATTGATCGCGGTGGCGGTGGTCTTGGGTATTGTGGCGGCTGCGGTCATGCCGGAGGGTTTTTGGACGGTTGGAGAAAACGTTGGCGTGATCGGATCGCCGCAGACGCAGGGTGGCAATCAAGTGGTCTCTGTTGCTATGCAAGGACCGGTGGGTGGGGCGTTTGATCAGCAAAGTCTGTGGACCGGTTCACTCCCTACGGCCATTCCTGTCGCGGCACCCAACACGGCGATTGCCGATCGCCCGGTGCCGCAACCGGGTGGGGTATTGAACTTTGAACAGGCACCGAGAGTTCAATTTTATGGGCAGGTGCAGCAGATTACCGAAGTGATCCAGAACGATGGTCAGGTGCATGTTTGGGTTCATGATCCTGCGGGAGGTGAAATGCAAATTTCGGTGGCTCCCAATTGGTATTTGAAGCTAATCAGTTGTCCATTGACACACGACAGTGTGATTTCCGGGATGGGTTTTCGTTTTGACCGCAAGAATCGGGATGCCTTGGTTTATGCCAAAAAAATGGAGGTAGGTGGTCGTATTTGCCACTTGCGAAATGATGAAGGGTTTGCCCTTTGGTCCAATAAGTTGCGGTAGCGATGAAAAGATCTACCAAAGTCGCGTTTGGTCGTCGTCTTTTCTCGGGCGGCATGGTGGTTTTGGTGCTTGTGGTTGCGGGCTTGGTGGGTAAGGAGCGTTATGGATCCTGGTTTCACAATCTTTTCCGGGATTGGATGACGCCGGAGAAGGTATCGCGGCAACTCAAGGGGGAGATTTTTGGTTCCATGCCGGCACCGACGGAACCCTCCATGGACAAGCCGGTGTTGGATATTGTTGCGCCGAAGAAAACGCGGAAGATTGTGGTCAAGATGATTCCGCAAATTCCGAGGAGTGCGCGTATTCCGCATTCTTACTGGGGGCCGTGTACCAAGTGTCATTTAATTATCGGGGGTGCCCCTCCGGGGAGTCAGCCGATCACGCCGGTGGGCAAGGCGTGGGAGAAGGCTTCGATGTTCAAGAAGGTTGGCCCGCCGATTTTGCCCGATTCCACCCGCCATCATCCCCCATCGGGTCGCTGCATCAAATGCCATGACATTGTTGTTGAGATTCCGATCTGAGTAGACCGATAGAATCGGGAAAATCGGTAACTGTTGGGCGGTCAGGGCAATTGCATTTAAAATGAGCATATCCAAGTGTTTCGGAAAGAATAAATTATTAAAAGAAAAAAGGGGTCTGGGGGATTGCCCCCAGG
>JADGCQ010000134.1 GCA_015228925.1 Magnetococcales bacterium
CAGTCTTTGGACGAGGTATTTGCCGTTCGGATGTGACAGCGAGAATGCCCGCCCTCACAACCCATTCGCAGGGTACGTCCTGAGGAGGAAATGACGATGATGTCCCTATTTGCACAGGAAATGATTACAAAAGGAAAACAGGAAGGCCGTAAGGAAGGCCATAAAGAAGGCCGTAAGGAAGGCGAAGCTGCGCTTTTGCTGCGCCTGTTGCAACGACGTTTTGGCACCGTACCGACTTGGGCTAACGGAAAAATCGCCAATGCCGATTTGCCTACCCTAGAGGCGTGGAGTCTTCGCTTCGTGGATGCCCAGTCTTTGGACGAGGTATTTGCCGTTCGGATGTGACAGCGAGAATGCCCGCCATTACAATCGGTAGCCGACAACCGTACCCGGAAACATGGGCGTTCAGGATTGAAAGCTACCGATTGTTCGGATTGAACCAGCGTACCGAACAGGCTATGTGGCGAACAGGGTAGCTCCCACGACCGCGATAGCACCACCGCCGATGCGGATGGCCATCGGTGCGATGGTCTCAAGGGTCTTTTTGATGCCCACGGTGAGGGCGATTCCCGCCGCATGGAGTATCGCGGTGACCCCGGCGAAGCCAAGGCCATACGCGATGCCTACGGCGTTGACCGGCATTTCGGTTCCATGGGCATGTCCGTGAAAGATGGCCATGCTTCCCACCAGGATCATGGCTGCGACCATCGGCATTTGGCCCCCAAGGGCGATGACAACCCCAAGGATGACGACCGAACCGGCGATCCCCAATTCAACAAACGGGACGGATGCGGCGGTCATTCCCAGTATGCCCCCGAAGATCATCATGGCCACAAAGGTTCCAGGGATGGTCCACAGAGAACGCCCCCCCTGTTGTGCTGCCAGAACACCGACCGCCACCATCGCCAAGATATGGTCCAGGCCATGGATCGGGTGGGAAAAACCGGCGGTAAGACCTCCGACCTGACCGACTCCGGTATGGGCGAAGGCGGGGTTGGCCAGCACAAGGAGCAGCACTCCCAAAAGGGTCGAAGCGGGGGACATGGTTTTCTCCTTCTTGTGGATGGTCAAGCGTGACAACCAGTTTCCTTGCAGTCTAATCCAAAGAGGGTGATGGTGCCAGTAGATTTTGGCCGCAGATTTTCTTGTCAGCCCAAGCCTGAGAATGGAAAGAAACTGGCGAGATTATTGCGAAGAAATTATTGCGAAGAGATTATTGCAATTAGATACGAAGGACGGGACTCCAGCCCTGACCCCATTCAGCCCAAGAGGCCATTTCATCTCATGGATACCGTGCGCGATTCGTTTCCTTTTGATCCCTTTCTCACCAGTCTGGAAGTGGAAAAGGGTGCTGCCAAAAACACTTGCCTAGCCTATCGTCGCGATTTAATCCATTTTGCCCGATTTTGGCAGGAGACCAACGGCCATGCGTTGACCGTAGCCATCGCCGCCACCATCCGCCCCACCCATTTACGCGCCTACCTGGGGCGATGCTTACGGGAAAAATTGGCGAAAACCACCATGCAACGTCGGATTGCCGCCATCCGTGCTTGGTTTGTCTATTTGCAACGCCATGGTTTGATGGAAAACAATGTGGCCAAATTGATTGCCACGCCAAAAACCGGCATCCGTCTCCCGCGCGCCCCCAGCGAAGAGGAGACGATTCGTCTCATCGAAACTCCCGCCCCCGGTGAAGCGGAACACCAGATCGACCAACCTTGGATTGCCGCCCGCGATGCCGCCGTCATGGAATTGCTTTATGGGTCGGGATTGCGTATCAGCGAACTCTGCGGTCTGGACCACGGGCGGTTGTCCCTCCAAGCCCAGGAGGTCAGGGTCATCGGCAAAGGGAACAAGGAACGGATTGTCCCCTTGAGCCATGTTTCCAGCAAAACTTTGGACTATTATCTGGAACATTTAGCGAAAATAATCGGTTCGCCCAAACCGGAATCGCCGCTATTCATTGGCCAAAAATGGCCCGAACAACAGCGTCGCCTCAATCCGCGGCAAATCCAAAGATTGGTACAGCACCGCCGCCGCTGGCTCGGTCTCCCTGAAAAAATAACCCCACATGCCATGCGTCACGCCTTCGCCACCCATTTGCTTCAGGCGGGGGCCGACCTTCGGTCCATTCAGGAAATGTTGGGACACACCAGCCTCTCCACCACCCAACGCTATACCCATCTGGACCGCGTTGGCTTGGCCCGTATCTACGATGCCGCCCACCCCAGGGCGCATAAAACCGGGTAGTCCATACGCATGATCCCGTTCAATCCCGACACCCTGAGCAATCCCATGGGGACGCCATGAAAAAATCATCCGCCACTCTGTTATCCACTCTGGTCGTGTTTATTTCCCTGATGGCCCCCGCCTTATCGGCCCCCATCGACCAAGCGATACCCACGTTGCCACCTTCACCCACATTTGCCATGGCCAATGCCCTGCAAAAAAGCCGCATCGCCTTTGCCAAGGCCAAATTGCTGGATCAGCAAAGAAAGTCGGCTTGGATCGCCGCTCAGGAAACCATACGTCAAACCCGAAAGGTTGCACAACAATATCAAGCGATTGGTGAAACCGCCTGGTCCAATCAGTCCATGGGCTATGAAGATATGGATGAAGCGGTCACAAAAGGGGAAGAGGCGGAAAAACGGGTGCAACAGTTGGAAAAACAAGCGATTCAACAACAACTCCAAATGCGGATTAGCATCAAACGGTTGCTTCAGGAGGCGGAGCAGTCGGAACGGGGGGCGCAGGTGATCTATCAAACGTGGCTTGACAACCATGGCCAACAGACCATCGATGCCGCAAGAAGTTACCGCAAGCATTTGGAATATTCCAACGAGATTCAGCAACTCCGTCTCGTTGAAACGCAAACCAATCTTCAGGCCGCCAAAGACGACCTTGCCAGGGCTATCAAAGAGCAAGAACGCGATCAACAGGAGAGAAAAGAGCGTACTGCAACCCTGGATCAGGCCATCAAAACGATCCAACAAACATTACAGACGGCGGGACAAACAACCGAGAGTTTTTTCTCGACATCCGCCATGTCTCACGAAGAACTCCAAGAGACGTTCGACCTTGAAGAGACCCTGAACAAGAAACTTTTGGAGGCGACCCAGGAAAAATCAACCCTGGAAGCGATGTTTCAAGAAAAACTGGGCCATCACGCAGCACACATCAAACAACTGGAGCAGGAAATCGTTGTGCAGCAGGGGCGTCTGAAGGAAATGGAGACACAAACGGCGGCTTTGCGCCAACAAGCGGCGACCCAAGGCCAGCGTGTCGATTCCCTGGCACGATTGGTCGATGCCCATTGGCCCCAGGAGAAGACCCCTCCGTCAGGTAACCCGCCTAAGGAGTGACTTTCTGGCTAATTTTGTTCTGGAATAACGTGAGATTTTTTGGGCAAGGGTTCGGGGACGATCCAGTCTTCACCAGCCGTTTTTTCCCTTGGCAACGGTGGCACGGATCGGGGGGGTGGAAAGGCGATGTTATCCCACGCATCCTCTCCTTGTCCGGTCAATTTGAAAGCATCCATGAGAAATCGTCTGCGCTGTGCCAGTTCGCTACCCGACTCGTTTTGTCTATGTTCGAAGGGTTCCACCGTAACCAAAGGTGCCCCTTTGGTATCATTATCACCTTTTTTTCCAGCTTCGGTCCGGGATAAACGCGACAAGGATTCCCGTACCCCCACCACGGCTGGATCGTCCTTGCCCAAAGCGGTTTCCAAAAGCTGATAGGATTGGGAAAACAATGCGTCGGCCTGTTTTTGATGCCCCCCCTGATGCAGAATGATCGCCATGCTGGCCAACCAGTTGGCCAAACCTACGGTATCTCCGGCAAAGAAGCTTTCCGCTGCGGACTGGGCTTCGGCAAAATAATGTTCCTGTTCTTTTTCTTTCCCCTGTTTGCCAAACAAATCGCCCAGGTTGACCAAAATGAACGCCACCTGGGGATGGTCCCGTGTCTCCCCTTGTTGCACCAGAGCCAACGCCCGTTTTAAATGGGTTTCGCTCTGCGCCAACTGCCCCAGTTCCAATTCCACCATCCCCAGATCGGTCAAAGGTTTCGCCAAGGCTTTATGGCTGTTTCCCTGTTTTTTTTCCATTTCGGCCAAAATATTTTCCAAAACCGCATGGGCTTGAATCCATTGTCCTCCGCGAAGATACCCTTCCGCCAACCGTCCCAAAAGGGTCATGCGGTTATTGAAGGTCATAGGGTAGTCATTTTGTTCAAAAATAGCCAATCCATGCGCAAGATCACCCACCCCTTCCTGATAACGGCCCATCCGAATCCGATTCCATCCCATGGCACTCAAGGTTTCGGCGATCGAACGATCCAACGGACCGAGATAAGCGATGCAATGGCGCAACAAGTCTGTAAAGTTTTTTTCGGCTTCTTGTTGTCGCCCCAGGGATGACAGTGCGCGTCCTCGTACCATCATGGCTTCGATGCGCTGGGGATGATCGGGCCACAGGGACCGTTCCAAGACGGGGATGACGGCATCGATCCATCGGAGTGCATTTTCCGCCCCTTCCGGGAAGTACAACGCCAGTTGCGCCTGATTCAGGCGGATCATGGCGGTTTCGACATGGTATTCACCCAGGAGACGGCGAACATGATTTTCCAGCGTTGCCAGTGTTTTTTCCCCTTCTTTTAGACGGCCATCCCGCAGCAGCAGACGGGATTTTCGGATGGATTCGCGTAAAACTTGTGGATGATTTTCCCCCCAATGTTTGGCTAGGCCGGCCAGTAATCGTGTTTGATAGGTCAGTGCTTTCCCGTACCATCCTTTTGTTTCGCAATCGCCCACCATTCGGTGTAAGAATGGGAGGATGGGTTGCTGATCATGATGCCCAGATTGTTCTGCTCGGATCCAATCGGCTGCATGGATGATTTTTCCACCCGGCAGCCAGAGGGTGACGAGCAGGCAGGCCAACCATAAAACGTTATGGCTCATCCTGGGGAACGTGCGTCTACCGCTGTTCATGGTGGTATTATTCTCCGGGTTCGTTTTTTTGAGCGTATCGGATCATAGTGGCTCCCTGGAGCAGGGCGAAGATGATTGTCAACCCCATCAAGCCAAACAATTTGAAACGGACCCATATTTCTTCGCTGAAGCTCCAGGCGACGTAGAGATTGAGCGCGCCGGAGAGGAGAAAAAAACCGACCCATGCCAAGTTGAGTCGGATCCAGATGGCATCGGGCAACGTCACATTGTTTTCCATCAGTCGTCGGATCAACACTTTTCCTCCGCCGACGACATGGCTCCCCAGGAACACCACGGCCAGGATCCATTGAAGGATGGTTGGTTTCCATTGGATAAAGAGTGCATTGCGTGTCAACACGGTGGCACTGCCAAAGAGTAGCACCAAAACCAACGCCAACAAGCGTGTGCGTGTCAATTTTCTCCGAACCATCCATTCCATGAGACAAAACAAGGACATGGAGGCCATTAACGCCATGGTAGCGGTGACCATATCGGTCCATTGATAGACCAGGAAGAACACAAGAACGGGTAAGAATTCAACGAGTTGCGACATACGATTCCCCAGCGGAATTTTTAATGGATATGGGCATTTTTTTTGCCTAAGGGTCTTTGCTGTCCACCACAAGTTAAAAAAAAAGAAAGTTCTCGTCATCACAATTCATTTTCAACACGGCAGCAAGCAGGGTAACATTTCCCACCGAGAAGCCAAACTCCAATCCAATAGGTTTGCCTTAAATGTCTGGACCCGACGATAAAAAACCGATTGATTTTATTCGCACGATCATTGAACAGGACATTGAGCGAAATCTCAATGGTGGACGGGTTGTCACCCGTTTTCCCCCGGAACCCAATGGTATGTTGCATATTGGCCATGCCAAGTCCATCTGTCTGAATTTTGGCATTGCCGCCCAATATTCCAACGCCCGATGCCACCTTCGGTTCGATGATACCAATCCTGAAAAGGAAGAGATGGCCTACATTCATTCCATCCAGGAGGATGTTCGTTGGTTGGGGTTTGATTGGGGGAGTCATCTTTATTTTGCGTCCGATTATTTTGAGCGTCTTTATGAGCTGGCGGAGGTGTTGATTCACAAGGGTATGG
The DNA here is from genome assembly GCA_015228925.1 of Magnetococcales bacterium. Classification (GTDB taxonomy): domain Bacteria; phylum Pseudomonadota; class Magnetococcia; order Magnetococcales; family UBA8363; genus UBA8363. Next base: position 6,093 of record JADGCQ010000134.1, read on the forward strand.
CTTATGTCTGTAGCCTGTGCGCCGAGGATATGCGCACCTATCGTGGCACGCTCACGCAACCGGGTCAGGAGAGTCCTTATCGCAACCGCAGCGTTGCGGAGAATCTGGCCATGTTTCGGGCCATGCGTGCTGGCGAATATCCTGATGGTTCGCACACGCTCAGGGCGAAGATTTCCATGGCATCGCCCAACATCAACATGCGCGATCCTACTTTGTATCGCATTCGCCGGGCGCATCATCATCAAACGAAGGATGCCTGGTGTATTTATCCCACGTATGATTATACCCATTGCATTTCCGATGCGTTGGAGGGGATTACCCATTCGTTGTGTACGTTGGAGTTTGAGGATCATCGTCCTCTTTATGATTGGATTTTGGATCAACTGAAGGAGGAGATTGGGTGTCATCCGCAGCAGATTGAGTTTTCGCGTCTTGAGCTTGAGTTTACTGTCATGAGCAAGCGCATACTCACCACTTTGGTACAACAGCGGCATGTTTCCGGTTGGGATGATCCGCGTCTTCCCACCATTGCCGGGTTACGGCGTCGGGGATATACCCCGGCATCCATACGCAATTTTTGTAGTTTGATTGGCATCACCAAGGCACCCAATCATGTTGAGATGGCACTTTTGGAGAATTGTTTGCGGGAGGATTTAGAGATCAACGCGCCGCGGGCGATGGCGGTATTGGATCCTCTTCGGGTGGTATTGGAAAATCTTCCTGAGGATCATTTGGAGGAGTTGATTGTGGCCAACCATTCACAGAGTGAGGCGTTTGGGACGCGGATGGTTCCGTTGACGCGGGAGATTTTTATCGAGCGGGATGATTTTGCTGAAAATCCGCCGAAGGGGTATAAACGGTTGGTTTTGGGGGGTGAGGTTCGGTTACGCCATGCTTATGTGATTCGTTGTGAGCGTGTTACGCGCAATCCGCAGACGCAGGCGATTGAAACGCTGCATTGCCAGGTTGATTGGGCCACGATGAACAAGGCTCCAGAGGGGCGCAAGGTCAAGGGGGTGATTCATTGGGTCTCTGCCCAGCGTCATGGCAAGGCGCATGTTCATCTGTATGATCGTTTATTTTCAGTTCCACAGCCTACCGACAATAAGGGGGGGGGGACGTTTTTGGATCATATCAATCCGGGTTCCTTGACGGTTCTGGAGGATCGTCCGGTGGAGGAGAGTTTGGCTCGGGCGCAACTGGGGGAGCATTTTCAGTTTGAGCGACTGGGGTATTTTTGTTTGGATTCTCGTGATTCCAAACCGGGTCATTTGGTTTTTAACCGGAGCGTTTCTTTGCGGGATAGTTGGGCGAAGGGTGAGAAAAAGGCTTAGGGTGTGGCCACGTTCTGATAATGGGAGGCGGTATCGATGCAAATCGAGGTTGTCCTGGAACCCAGTGATGAAGGGGGATACACGGCTATCGTCCCTGCTCTGCCGGGTTGCATCAGCGAAGGCGACTCTCGGGGGGAGGCCCTGCACAACATTCGAGAAGCTATTACTCTTTATTTGGATCCTGTTGAGGATGATAGAATTTTTTCTCCAAGGGCAGAGGCTCTGGAAATTGCGATATGACCGTTATTCCCAGCCTTAGCTATGACCAAGTACCGGCAACCTTTTAGAGCATGTTGATATTCAATAAAATTATTAAAAGAAAAAAGGGGTCTGGGGGATTGCCCCCAGGGTTTTGACTTTGCTTTTCATGCGCCCCTTCTCCCGAAGCATTTTTCCCGATGTTTCTTCTTTTGAGGGAAAAATGCGCAGGGCGCACGCCTTAGCGTGATGTTTTTCGCGGTTTTTGCGAAAAACATCACGCATAATGCCATGTTTTAGCACCTTACGGCATTCATGGTGGTCACTGATATTTAATATTTTATCGAGACAATCTTGGCGTGAACATGGGCTTGCAATGGAACTAATTCGGACCTTTTTTGTCATAATATAGCAAGCCGTCACTTTCAGGATCGACTTAAACCATTTTGGAAAGGAATCTTATGTCCAACCATCTTTACGATGAATCCATTGCATTGCATAAGAAACTTGCGGGCAAGCTGTCGGTTGTGCCGAAGATCGAGGTGACTGACAAAAGTATCTTGTCCCTGGTCTATACCCCCGGAGTGGCCGGTGTCTGCAACGCCATTGCCGAGAATCCCGCCTTGGCATACGATCTCACCATCAAAGGCAACACCGTAGCCGTTTTATCCGATGGCTCGGCAGTTCTTGGACTGGGCAACATCGGGCCTGAAGCGGCATTGCCGGTGATGGAAGGTAAGGCATTGCTTTTCAAACAGTTTGCAGGGATAGATGCCTTCCCCATTTGCGTGAATACGCAAAACACTTTTGAGATTATCAACCTGGTACGTAACATTGCTCCAGTCTTCGGTGGCATCAATTTGGAAGACATTGCTGCGCCACGTTGTTTTGAAATTGAGCAGGCACTCCAGGATATCGGCATACCCGTGTTTCATGATGACCAGCATGGTACCGCTATCGTGCTTTTGGCAGCCATGATCAATGCCAGCAGTTTGGCGGGAAAATCTTTACAGGATCTGAAAGTCGTTGTGTGTGGTGCCGGTGCTGCCGGAACGGCCATTTCGGAACTTCTATTGTGTATTGGTTATGATCCTTCCATGTGCCAACCCGTTCGGGAGATCCTGGTGTGCGATTCCAGAGGAATCCTGGCCCGGGACCGTCCCGACATTCAAAACAGCCCTTTTAAAATGAAACTTGCAGCCATGACCAATCGGTCAGGATTGACAGGGACTCTTGCCGATGCCGTTCGGGGGGCGGATGTGTTCATCGGTGTGAGCAAGGGTGGGTTGTTGACCGGGGAGATGGTAAAAACCATGGCCGAAAAATCCATCGTATTGGCCATGGCCAATCCCATACCGGAAATCGAACCTTCCCTGGCTTATGCTTCCGGCGCGTTCATCGTGGGTACTGGACGGAGTGACTTTCCCAATCAGGTCAACAATCTGCTTGCTTTCCCGGGTGTCTTTCGGGGTGCCCTGGATGCCAGGGCTCCAAGAATCACCAATCATATGAAGATTTGCGCCGCCTTTGCCCTGGCGCGGAGTGTTACCGAACCGCGCGTGGATGCCATTCTCCCTTCTCCCTTGGATCCACGTATTGTGGGTATTGTGGCACAGGCCGTAGCACAGGCTTATGTTCAAGACGTGAACATCGGGATTCATTCCAAAAATAAATGATTAAAAGAAAAAAGGGGTCTGGGGGATTGCCCCCAGGGTTTT
>JADGCQ010000135.1 GCA_015228925.1 Magnetococcales bacterium
ACCCTGGGGGCAATCCCCCAGACCCCTTTTTTCTTTTAATAATTTTTCAGGGGGGTAACAAATGATCGAATGTCAACACGATCTAGGGGGGGGTGTCAATAAATTATTGAATATCATATCATCTCACTCGGCAAGATGCGCCACCGCCATACGAATCAAAGAGAGGGCTTGGCTGCGGCAGGCTTGGTGGATGGTTGGGTCCAAACGTTTCAACCAACGGCTGGGAATCCCCTCTGGGCCATAATAAGCCCCGGCAATCATACCGGCTATGGCACCCGTCGTGTCGGCATCGCCACCCCGGTTGACGACATTCACCAGACAATCTTCAAAATGATCGGTACCAAAAAAACCTTCAAAAACCGTGCGCAAAGTATCCACAATATAGCCGGAAGGGTTTGATAGGGGTCTTTTGCGGCGAAAACGGAAATCGGGATAGGTTTGAATCAACGTTTGCACCGGACCACCGACAATCTCTGGAATATCCTTGCCCGCCAACGCCAACTGCACCATGCGGTTGATACACTCGGTCCCGGCGTCGGAATGGTGATTATGGTGGGTGATATGGGCCTGTATCCTGGAAGCGGCCACCATATCAGCGTCTTCTCTTCCATAGGTGATCAAAGCGATGGGGAGGGTACGCATACAGGCCCCGTTGCCGCCCCCCCAATCATCCAATGGCATCTCGGTGGTTTGATGCAGCCGAAACTGCACAATCCCCCGCCTGACGGTATCACCAATATCCACCGGTTTGGAGCGCATCCATTGGTCAAACGCTTCGGCAACCACATGGGGAATCACTTGGCCATTGTGTGCCAGGATGGCCTCTCCCAAAACCAAAGCCATCGCCGTGTCGTCGGTGACCTGCCCCGGCTTCAAACGGAGCCACCCCCCACCACATAGGGTGTTGTGGACACCATGCCGTGCTTGAATCTCATTGGGCATCATAAACTCCACCGTGGCTCCCAGGGCATCCCCGACCGCCAGCCCCAGATAAGCCCCCAACGCACGACGTTCCACATCGTTTTCCGGCTGTAGTTCCGATTTTTTCCAAGGCCAAAGCAATCCTGTGTTTTCCCTATGATGATGTTTCAAAACAGGTGCGAAAATCGACGCATGAGGCACAGGATGGTGATCGACAAACATAAATTCCCTCCCGCTGACACAGTTGCCGATAGATAAATTTTTTCCATTTCATGTTGCGATGGTTTAACTGTTTGAGAGGGGCAAAATAAGTGGCCATCAATTGGTTCAACATGTCGCGGTTGGCAAATCCCAAATCATGATACAAATGACCGTTTCCCATGCACCCGTGGGCAATGATCTCGGACCAGTCCAACCGATCCACCTCAGCCTCCCCATGGGAGGATAAATCCAACAACAATTGCACCACATCCCGGCGTTCTTGAAAACGCCCCGCATCCGGCTCATGAGAAGCCATAAGCCATGGATCCATGCAAAGCGTTGGCAAATGACGGGTGACAAGAGCCTGAAAACGTTCCATTCCCAGACCCAGGCAGGCTGGCAGAACACCATCGGGTCTCCAGGATGCAAGCACTTGCGCCAAAAACCGGCTGTTGGATCGGACAGGCCACATGAAACACTCCATAGCCAGGGGCATGTCGAGCGGCACATCAATGAATGGTTTTTTCCCACTGGGCAGTACAAGACCTCCCCGACTGTCGTATCATGCAGGTTTCTTGATCAGCGATATCGGGATAGGCCACCGTTGTCAGGTTGATGGCGTTGTGATCGCTCTGTTGCTGGGGCCTGTGTTGAACAAGGCCAATGCTGTGATCCAACGCCACCAAGTCAAACCCGACCATAGGTTGTCCGTCGATCTCCATGAGGGGGCGGCGAATCAAGAGCGGCTCATTCACCATGGCGATCAAAGCTTGGCGACGCGCCATCCGGGCCGGATCGATTTCACCAGACTTGATGCGGGGGGCACTGCGGTTGAAACAGAGAGCCGTCGGTATTTTATTGAAAAACCACTCCAGACGTTCCACCGTCCATGGTGTGGCCAACAAGTCTTTTGCCTCCACATCGTGGCCGGAGGCCTTCAGCAATGCCTTTTGCAATCGGTTGTTCATGCATCCCGGTTTTTCATAAAACACCACATGGGCCATCACCGTCTCCTTCATGGCGCGATCATCAGGAGGACAAGGATCCTCGGTAAAAGGTTAAAGAAACTCCGGCATACAAAGAGAGGATATCCCTTGGGCCGCAGCCCGTATGGCGGGTGGAACGCCGGTCAAACTACCGACGGGATGTACAGGCATCCCCTGATTATCCAGAATCGCCTCTTCGACAGGGCAGATGGCGGCACACTGGGCTTGGGGGAAATCATCCCGGCACTCCCGGCACAGTGCCGCGATAATCATAAAACGACCATGAATCACCTCGATGGCCTGATTGGGGCATACTTCGAAACAGGCCCAGCAACCAATGCAGGTTTGGGCAATGTAAAAAGACATGGTTCATCCTCTCTCCTGGCGACAGGAACCTGAATGGGAATGACCCTGGATTGAAAACTTCGGGTAAACTCCTCCCCCCGATCCTCATGCAACAGACCCACGGCATCGGCACGGCATTGCCTGCAATGGGTCATGAGACTGACATCCCCACATTGCGACCGCACCTGTGCCAACTCATGGGATGTCGGCACCCGCTGCCCCATCAAACCATAATAGGTGCCATGCTCCGGTTCTGCGATCAACGGCATGATATTGTGCAAAAAAACACCATAACCCGCGATAACTTGGTGTACCGCCTTCATGTGGGTATCATTGACACCGGGAATCAGGACAGAATTAATTTTAACCAACACATCCATGGTTGCTAATTTGTGAAGCCCCTCCAATTGCTGTTCCATGAGGATTTTTGCCGCCTCGATCCCCCGGATTCTTTGATGCTTCCAAAATATCCACGGATAGATCTGGGCACCGATTGCAGGGTCTACGGCGTTCAACGTCATGGTGACATGGTGAATGCCCAGGCGGGCGATGGTGTTGGCGTAGCGGGATAGCTCCAACCCATTGGTGGAGAGACAAAGCATCAAGTTTGGAAAGGCGGCGGATAACCGCCGACAGGTCTCAAAAGTACGCCCCGGATTGGCCAAGGGATCTCCAGGTCCGGCAATGCCAACGACGGTGAGTTGCGGAATCTTCCTGCGCACGGCGGCGACACGACCGACCACCTCGTCCGGGGTCATCAATTCGCTGACCACCCCAGGACGCGATTCATTGGAACAATCATATTTGCGGTTGCAATAGTGGCATTGAATATTGCAGGCCGGGGCCACCGCCAAATGCATACGGGCATGTCGGTGAGCCTCTTGGGAAAAACAGGGATGGGTATCCACCCGGTTTGTCGTCTCGCCACGTTCACGCAACATGAGGCTCTCCCATAAACTTTGATCGAAGGTTACCGATCCTTATCAAATGTTTCGCAACCGGCGAGCCAAAGACGATCCTAGTTTAAGATGTTGAAAATGAATGAAAATAGCATCATTATTCCTGTATTGTTTGCGACAATGAACGATCTTTTGTCGCATCTGCGACAAGGGGGTTCAAAGCTGACGGATAGGGATTCCCAAAATTTTGACCCGATAGGCAATTTGCCGCGGGGTCATGTTGAGCATACGGGCCGCCTTGGCCTGCACCCAACCCGATTTCTCCAAAGCGGCCATGACCCGTTCCCGCTCGGTGAGGCTGGAGTCCTCAGGATCCATGGACGCGGCACCCGGTTTGCCATCTGCGATCACCATCCCCCCAGGGCCTGGAAAAAAGATATGGGTGGCATCGATCTGTCCACCGACACTCATGATGGCGGCGCGTTCCAGGGTATTTTCCAACTCGCGGACATTCCCAGGCCAATCGGCATGACACAACGTCGTCAAAGCCCCGGAGGAGAGTTGCAGAAGACGTTTTTGCCGATTGCCGATACGTTTCAATAAAATATCGGCCAACCAGGGGATATCCTCGCGACGGTCGCGCAGGGGAGGCATCTGAATGGGAAAGACGAATAGGCGATAAAACAAATCCGCACGAAAACGCCCTTGTTGTACCTCCTGATAGAGATCACGGTTGGTGGCTGCCACGATACGCACCTCCGTGCGCAATGTCCGGGTACCGCCGACCCGTTCAAACGTCCCCTCCTGGATGACCCGTAAAAGTTTGCTTTGAAACGATGGCGATATTTCACCAATTTCGTCTAAAAACAACGTCCCCCGGTCCGCCAGTTCAAAACGACCCTTACGGGTATTGATGGCCCCTGTGAACGCACCTTTTTCATGGCCGAACAATTCACTTTCCAAAAGGTTGTCCGACAGGGCGGCACAGTTGACCTTGACGAAGGGTTCATCGGCCCGGGATGATAGTTGATGGATGGCACTGGCGGCGACCTCTTTGCCGGTGCCGCTTTCCCCTTGGATGAGGACAACGCTATCCCACTTGGCCGCTTGGACGATGCATTGCAAAACCGGGCGCATGACTTTGCTCTCCATCCATTTTTCAAGTCCAGGCACCAACGTATCGCCATCTTCCCGTGGGTCCAATCCCAGTGACTCGCTCCCCATCCATGGATAGGATTCATCCGTCGTCTTTGTTTTGCGAATTTCCTGGGCCAGAAGATTGGCGATGATTTCCAGCAGCACCCCCTGGTCGCGCAACAGGTCTCGGTTACCGAACATGGGCTGAACGGCAATCACACCGGCCACATGGTGATCATTCATGAAAATGGGGACGCCAATAAATGGCAGGATGGGATCCAACAATCCCAATCGGTGGATAAAACGGGAATCCAGGGAGGGATTTTCAATGATCATCGCCTGGCCGGAGGAGACGATCAGGCCCAGTATCCCCTCCCCTGGAAGATAACAAACCCGCTTGGCGGGGAGCGGATATTCTTCACCGATGGCCTGAACGATCAGTCCACCGGTTTCGGGGTCTGTCAACAGGATTGCGCCGCGCCCCATCCCGGCATGAATGTGCAAAATCTGGAGTACCTTCCTCAGAAGAGAGCCAAGGTCGTGGGTATGGGCCAGGGCATCACTGACATGATAGAGTGCCTCGATCTGGGATGAACGAAAGGCGTTGCGGGTGATGCTGAACATGGCCGGAGTGTGGATCAGTCTCTCCATGGTGGCACGTCTCCTCTGCAATCAGGGGGGAGGCTTTCAGATGCGGTGTGTGCATCCCTTGTCTCCCCAAGAGGAGCAATGCGGGGACCATAATGATCAAATCATTCAATATGGTTAAAAAATTAAATAATGGCGCACGGTTATGTCTGCCCATGCGGATGGGCAACGGCCTGAGTGTTTTTGCAAGAACCGGGGCATGACCATTAAAAAGTGTGCAAAGTGCCTTATTTTTTAGCAGTCTCTGGTTTAAAAAGTTACCAGACGGACCCGATACAAACCGCCGATCACCATCACTTCCCCTTCTCCCTTGAAGGTGTTGGGGAGAAGATTGTGATAAAAAATAATCTTGGGAAGGGGGACGCGGACCTCCATGATATAATCACCGAATTCGCTGGCCCGTTCCCGATCATCGGTAAAGGAGTTGAGGTTGTTGAGCAGTACGATGGCCTCATTGTTGGGACCACGGGCGAGGATATCATGCTGGTCAATGGCGTTGACGCCGCGAAAAAGTACCTGGTGATCCCCCGCCACAGTACGCTGGTGCGATAATTCATACTGGCAAAAATGGTAGAGGAGATCGAGTTGATTTTCCAGGGCGTTGGTATTGTAGATCCCCGCCGACTGCATGGAGAGAAACTGAAGATAGGTATCGCTCTCATAATCATCCAATGGACCATTGTGATAAAGCGGTTTCAGGCCAAATCGGCTGGCGACCCACCCCTTGAGGACAGCCGCCTCGCGACCATCTGGATTGAACAGCCAACCTCTCAGGATACGCAGATAATCCACCTTGATCCGTTGATGGCGATGGCCAGGGGTATGCCCGATGCGCTCAGGCTGGCCCAATAAAAAATGGACCGTCATGTAATCCATGAATTTTTGCGCCCGCAATTTGCGTTTGGTCAACGCATCGAGTTTGGCATAAAGATCCCGATGCATCTCATGGACCCCAACCAAATCCAAGGCCACCGGCTGGGCTTGGTAGGGGAGAGAACCCAAGGCTTCCGCCGTCAGTTTGGTGTGATTAAACAATGCCCATGCTTTTCGCGGCAGCCCGATGGATACCGCATCCAAATTGTCGGTAACCACACAATCGCTCCATCCTTGTCGCATTTTCAACACCTTTTATATGTTATTCGTGGACCTGTTTTTTCAAATCTTCTTCAGTCACTTACAAGCATCATGCCAGTATGGCACAACATCTGCGCTATAATGGATAACAAAAGGATATGGCGGCATTCAATGTGATTGCCCTGCGGAGGGAATTTTGCGGGATCTTTTTACAAGTTCAGACTCGAATTGTCGGCGTTTCCGACACTTTCATCGGTTATCTTTAATTAAAGGCATCTTCACCAACTTCATAGATTCCGCTTAGACTTTCTGAATCCAAAGAAACCATTTTTCTATCAGATACTTTTTCTCGTTCTTGCGATGCTTTACCCATAGCGCGCAAATCGAAATTGAATCGAGCAGCAAACTCCTCTCGGTTTTTACGAACTTCTTCAACAATCGGATCGATCCACATGTTCAACCTTCCTCTGGCAATTCTTCAGGTGTAACGATTATCGGAGGTACCATCATTTGTGTACGCAATGCGTCATCGATGGCACGTTTGGTCGAATTTTTCAGAAGGCGTAAAGAAGCCCGAACCACCTCACTGACATTGATATATCGGCCATCCGTATCTTAGTCCCCAGATTTTACTCCCTACTGAAGGGAAATTGTTTGCCTTTATAGAGATAGTCCGTCAACCGACTTACAGCAACAATAAACCGCTGATTCGTGTTTTCCCTGCGATTGATTTCTACCATTTTATTCAAATAATCACGTGCTTTACTTTTTGCCTCATCGTTCTTGTTAGCGTGTATCAGGCATGTTACATGCCCTTCAGCCATGGTGATCAGTGGATAGTAGTCTTTGAATTCTCTGTTGGTATTGGAAAGCTCCAACATTTTCAGTGCCTCGTCGATATTAACCATGATTTCGCTACTTCTATGTTTCTTGAGGGCAACAAGGAAATATTGCAGACCCAGGGCGTGGGTGGCATGGGGATGATTGTCGTCAAAGGCACTTACACTCTTAATAAGTGCGGTGAGGGCCTCGTCATCTTTTTTACTGTCACGGAGTATCAACCCGTATTGAAGCCAGTAAAGTCCATCTGAGTGCAAGTTTTTTTCTAGGTCCTCATAAAGTTGGCGGGCACCCTTCCCCGGTCCCCCAAAGACCCGTTTCACGAATACGTGATTTATGCATTTTTTGAATAATTCCTTGTTCTTGGAACTGATGTTCTGAACCTTTAGAAAGGGCGACCCATATCGGGACATAGTGATAAGGATAGCGTGCAGGGCTTCCTGCGCTAATCGGATGTACTGTTTAGTGTCTATCAAGTGTTCAATGTATGTCGGATGGCGTGCGATCAATCCTTCAGGCTGATCGATCACTACTCCTCTAAGCGAGTTAAGAACCTGAGATGGGGAAGATTTAAAAGTAAGCTGATGAGTGTATTTGAAGAACATCTCGCGATCCATCGAAATATGATGGATGGTTGCCATCCCGACGAGCATCATGGCGCGCCTCTGATCGTCGTTGCCGAGATTGGCGAACTCCCTCTCGATGATCTCCCGATAACCTTGACCTGTGGTAGCCTCGAGTAAACCAACCAACATCTGCCCTTGTGATTTTCGGTAAATAGTGTCGATGCGTTGCTGTTCGTCAAGTTTTCTCAGGTTGGTTGCAGCATCGTATTGGAGGAGCTTGTCATGGATCCGTTTTGCATCTTCTTTGTCTATATCGCCAATGTTAAACTCGGTAGTGTTGTGTTCCTTGAACAGATGGGAATATTTGTTGAGCCAAATTTGTTCCCGCTCGGCGCAGACGATTTTTCCCTTGTTGATTTTTCCGTTTTTCAGGACGTCTTCTATTTCTCTGCTATATGGGTCGAAACGGTCGATAATAACTAGAAAATCCCTCACCGCACGACTACTTATCTCAGCAATGTCGTGGGCCAGATAGGTGGTTAAATCTCTTAAATAATAGACATCGCGACCTTGGTCAGAGTAGTAAACTGCGATTTGCTTAAGAAGGGTACTCTTACCCGATCCCGACTTGCCAATTACCACGACCACATCGCCACTATCTGGGGTATTGATGATCTCGCACAGCCGTGTAAAACAACGCAGACGCGGTGCCACCTCATGAATCACATCATCCCAGGTAGGCTTATACCCAGCATAGAATTTTGACTTCAGTGTGTCGCCATCGGTATAATTTAATGGGAGAGCAGCCCGTTTTACAAGAGTGAAAGTGTTGTTAATTCTAATTTGACTGTCGCCAACCAGGAACAGGGTTGGGTCATTATAGTGACGTACTACTTTAGGCGTGCAACTATCCCCGATATTTTCATCTAGCCAACAAGTAAAATCATCCAATGTCCCCTTGATAGTCTTGATGTTGTAGTTCTCGTAGGTAATTGATTTGGCTTGGGTAATTCCCGGTGAAATTATATAACTCACCGGCGAAGTGTTATTGTAGACACTTTTGTGTTGTTCAATAGCTTGGTAAAGGAGCGGCTCATTGAGTTCGGTACCAATGTACAGAAAAGGGTGTAGATGATGGTCGGCAGCCAGTTGGATATACTGGGCATTGGAAGTCGATGCCCCTCTGCCAAATTCGGCACGGGAGAAGAAGATGCCTTCTTTCAGCCGATCAATGTAACCGTTCAGGGCAGAATACTCGAGTCGTTGAAAAGATGGATCTTTGTCGGATGCCTGGTCGTTGTGGACACGCACAACTACTTGTTGAGAGCCGTCGTGTTTCAAGGCACTGACCAAGGCGTCGTCAATATTGGTGGTGTAGATCTTCCGCCAAGCGACCTTAGAGATAATTTTGTACTCCTTTGAAGGCTTGCAGTTTACGAAAATTTTGGTCAGTATTTTCTGAACTTCTGAGGTACCCAGCGTCTTGCATGCTGCCGCATAGGCGTCGGGGAGATCGTCGCCCTCATCCTGGATATTTGCCTCTTTGAGTAGGAGTTTGGTCAGCTGCTTACCACCTGGAAGATTTTCTCCGTTGAACGAGAGGCTTGAGTGTGATGCACCGGCACCAAGGAATAGAATGATTCTTCCATGCTGGATTGATTTCTTGATATCATCATTCATTTAATAGAATTCCTCTGTCTGAACTCGACTTAAAA
>JADGCQ010000136.1 GCA_015228925.1 Magnetococcales bacterium
AAATCAAAACCCTGGGGGCAATCCCCCAGACCCCTTTTTTCTTTCAATAGTTTTAATGTGGGAGGGATCTGAACGATTACGTTTTTTTCAGGGTTTCCCCCCCTTCGGCAGAGATAACCCCAAGGCGGCAGAACTCTCCTCACGCAGTTTTTTAAAGACCACATCACTCTCCTGATGCGAACGAAACTGCACCCCCACATCACCCACATGAGGAATCGCCCCCACCAACGTATCTTCCACCCGCATCGCCACCGCCTTAGCCCGAACCAAAGTCAACTCCGGGTCCACGCCGATGATCAGGTTGATCCACAACTCCTGACCCACCTGACGGGTACGAACCTCGCCGACATCCATCACCCCCGGAACCTGCAACGCCTCCTTGCGAATGGTTTCGATCACCTTCCTGGGGGCCGCCGCATCCATAAGGCCGCGAAATGCATTCCAAAAAATATCGCCCGCCAAATAAATCAGATGGACGCTCTCCAGCATGGCGACCACCGTATCCAACCATGGGAGTCCAAGATAATGGGCACCCACAATCCCAAAGGCCACCGCCAGCGAGGAAAAACCATCGGCCAAATGGTGCTTGGACAACAACTCCACCACCGGAGAGTTGATCTCGGTGCTGACACAATGGGTATAACGGTGCAAAAACCAGTTGATGGCCACCGACAACAAGGCGGTCCACAAGGCGATCAGATGCGGTGCGTTATGATTTCCCTCCAAGAGGTTTCCGGCGGAAAAATAAAACAACAACCCCGTCACCACCAGCAAGACCAGACTGATGGCCAAGGCCAACAAAAACTCCACCTTTCCATGGCCAAACGGATGTTCCTGGTCCAGCGGCTTTTTGGAAACCTTGAGTCCGACGATGATGATGACGGAGGTTACCACATCCTTGGCCGAGTAAAGGCCATCGGCCACCAGGGCGTGGGAACCCGACAAAGCCCCAACAAACAGCTTCAGAACCGACAGGACCAGATTGGACCCAAAGCCGATCCAGCCTACCCCTTCATAACACACCACACATTTAGAATATCTCATGGGCCAACCAGATCCTGCCCCGACTGCGACAAAACGGATTCATCCGGTCAATAATCGGTACCTTCCCCCGATTTCTTGCTTCCCGCACGAACGATAAAGTAAAAAATCGCCAACGCAAACCCAGCGATAAAAGCCCCGGCCAACGCCAAAATAACCGGCATCTCCACCGCCTCGCCAAAGACAAACCTCACCTCGGTGCCATGCATGTTCTGAGAGGCAAAGATCAAAAGGAATATGGCAAAAATCAGTGATATGACGAGCCTGACCACACGTTCAATCCCATGGTTGGTCTTCCCAAAAAAATCCGCCTTACAGTTTATCGGCCAACTGCGCCACCAGAGGAAAACGCCACGCACGCCCCAGAAATACCGCAATCAGACCCGCAACCGAAAGGATAAAACACAACAAACTGGAGACCTGGAAAAAAGCTTTGCCAATCACCGGAACCACCAAGCTGAATACGGCCAATACTTCCCAAATCCAGATAACCACCCCCTGACGCGCATGAAATCCCACATAGGGATGAACCTTGCCCAACACAAGCGGCACCAAGGCCAAAATTCCCAGATAACTCATCGCTGCCGTTATCTTGATACTGATCGATATGGATCTGTGCATGACCGTATTTTCATCCTCACACTTGCAGCCGTCCGACAAAACCCGGAAGGAAATCCATTATTCCCCGATCACATCACCCACTTGCGTCCAATAATCCGGTGGCAGTTCCGTCGCCAGCTTCAAAGCACCCGCCGCCCCGGCATAATCCGGCTCATCCACCTTGAACACATGGACCTCGCCAAACGATTTCAACCCCTCCTTCAACATTTGATCCAATCCCCGAATGGACGAACCACCACCCGCAAGAATAATATTTTTCACCGCATCCGCCTGATCCTCAGGATCAAAGACGCTGACCAACTGCTCCAGGTTTTCCAAAATATCCGGGACAATGGTTTCGCAAGCAAAACGGACCTCGCGTCCGATATCATAATTTCTCGGTTTACCGCCAGAACGCAATTCCACCACCGCCACCTCCTGGGGGCCTGGACCCACATGGCCAAAACGCTCCTTAAGCTTTTTGGCCAAAAGGGTGGTCATCTGGACCTCAGGGTGGGCTTCGGATATGGCCGCCGCCAACAGTTCATCGATGTAACTGCCCGCCTTGAGAAGCGTCACCTGTTCTTCCGGCAAGGGGATCGTCCCCTTCATGGCACACAGATCGGTCGTCCCGGCACCAATATCGACGATGATGGCATTGGTCAGACGATTCAAACCATACGCGACCATGAACGGTTCCGAAACCACCATGGACAGGTCCATCACCTCATCGGCAATCTTGAGCAATTGCCCCTTGTTGGTGACCGACGCCCGCGCCGGAACACCCAAAATCCCGCACAACCGATCCCCAGAAGCGGGCGATACCAAACCGATGGCATATTTGAGAAGTTCCCGTGCCGCTTGGGTATTTTGTTCCCCAGTCTCCTTGAGAACGCCATCCTCCAAAGGAAAATGTAAATCCATGTAGGACTTTTTCGCCAGGGCCTCTTCCCCCACCGCAAAGGTTCTGTTGAGGAGTTTAACGCCAAGGATATCCTTGGGATAACCAACCACCGATCTGACCAACCCCTTGCCACCACGGCTGGACATGATGGTCGTGCGTGAAGTCCCCAGGTCAATACCCAGAAACAGCGTTTTGTCCATTTCCTGAATCATCCTGATCAACTCCCGTGTTGAACGCGAAAGCCACACCCACAACCCGCACCCGAAAACCAGACAGCCCCGATTTCCCCTACTGAAGCGTGGCAAACATACGTTGATTCATCCGTTCAATTTCCACCAAAACACCCGTCTGCGTCTTGACCGCTTTGATCGCGTTATCCAACGCCTGGGCCGTGGGGACCGGCAGCCCGTTGATCGCCACCACCAAATCACCCCGTTGGATCCCGGCACGCTCCGCCTGTCCCCCCACATCCACATCCGCAACCAAACCACCAAACTTCCCCGTAAGGGTCGGAGTCCGTTTCCATGTCGCCTGACTCACAGGCCCCATCTCCATCCCCATCCATTCAAACTCCGTCGGTGGAGCCGGTGGTTTGGCCTGACCCGGAGTCCCCGTTCCACCAAGTCCCGCCGGTTGATTGCCCGCCGCCGGACCATTCTGCCAACCGCCCCCCATCTGTCCCGGATCAACCATCATGTTCGGAGCCGTTGCCATAGGTCCAACCGAATACTGCGGCATCGTTCCCGGTTGCTGCATCATCCCCGGTTGCTGCATCGTCCCCGGTTGCTGCATCGTCCCCGGTTGCTGCATCGTCCCCGGTTGCTGCATCATCCCCGGTTGCTGCATCATGACCGATTCCGGCTGCAACCAACTTGGCTGCTGGGGTGCCATCATCAACGGAGGTCTCGCAGGTTGGCCACCGGCAACCGGCAACCAAGTCGCCGGAGGCGGTAATCCACCCACGTTTTGGTTGGCCGTATCCAGTTCCATCCGCACCCCCTGCCGCTGAACCATCAGGCGTACCGCATCCCCCGCTTCCAACCGGTCAAAGATCCCTTGAACTTGGTCCGCCGTCTTCAGCCAACGTCCCTCCGCCTTGAGGATGACATCATCCACACGGAGTCCCAGGGTCTCGCCCTGCATCCCCGGCGTCACCGAAGTCACCACCGCCCCAAAAGGGACAGAAACCTGCAATCTTGCAGTGTTGTCGGGATCCATCATGTTCCAGGTCACCCCCAAAGCGGTGCCGTTGATACCCGCATTGGGATCATTCGTCGCGGCGACAGTGACCCCGATGGCCCCCCCTGGAGAGAAAGAAAATTGCTGCATGGCATCGAAGTTACCCTCATCCGCCTTGCCAGGACCGACCCCCATCCCCATCCCTCGACCTAGCTGTTGGTGCAAACCGGGTCCGGTCCCCATACCAAAGGCGATGGGCTGGGATGAGGGGATAATCTGGTGACAGTTGGTGCATGGCCCCCAATCGTCATGGGGCATCGTGGCATTGGCCTGGATGGGGGGGGCATTGCCTGCGGGTGCCGCAACATTGGTAAAGGCAACCGCTTGCGGACCAGGAAGGATATCGTGACAGTTGGCGCAAGGACCGCGATCCCCATGAGGCGGCGTCGCATTGGCCTGAATGGGCGGGGGTGGGCGGACCGCAATATGGGCACCCGCCGCCTGACCCGGCATGGGCATCTCTGGACGAATGTTGGGCAGGGTGATCCAATCTTCCAAAAATTCACGCGCCGTGTTGATGGGAACCGCGAACCCAACACCGGAAAACGCGCTGGTGGTGGTATAGATGGCGGTATTCACCCCGATCACCCACCCTTGACCATCCACCAAAGGGCCACCGGAATTACCCCGATTGATCGCGGCGTCGGTCTGCAACAATCCCCGATGCAAAACCCCACCAATATTGACGACCTTACGCTTGCCCGCCACAATCCCCTTGCTGACCGAATGGTTCAGACCAAAGGGTGACCCAATGGTGATCACCGAATCCCCAATCTGGGCGTTATCACTATTCCCCAAAGCGGCGGGCTTGAGTTTTGAGGTCGGCTCGATCAGGAGCAATGCCAAATCACGGGTATTGTCCCGGGCCACGACATCGGCAAAAAAGCTTTTATCCCCCATTTCGTTGAAAACCAAAACAACGACATTTTTGGAGTTTTCCACCACATGAAAGTTGGTCAGGACGTGTCCCTCTTCGGTGACGATGATACCGGAACCGATGCTCTCCTGAGAAACACCGCTGTAGGGGTTTGCGAATTGCAACCCCCCAGGGGATGGGGTCTGAGCCGCCTGGGGCAACTCTGGACCCGCCGCGCCACCGGCCCCCTGAGGCCCCGCAGCCTGGGCATTCGGCGGGGCATCGTTGTGGGCACTGATGTTGACGACGCTGGGCATCATGGACCTGACCACCATCGCAAACCCTGATGGCCGATTCATTGAGTTCATTGGGTTCATCGGGCCAGGATCGGCCAGAAGATCCACGGGGGGTTGTTGCAGCATACCAGCGGCAATCGCCTGAGGTTGCGGCGAGACCATGGCGGGGGTATTGGAAAGGGTATTGGATGCCAGGGGATTCATCTGGCCGGGCTGACCGGACCCATGGTATTCGGAATACCAATAGCCACCGATCATGATGGCGATGGCAACCACGACGACAGCATAGAGATATTTATGATACTCTTTGCCGCAAAATTGATCTGTTCCGGTTGACTTGAATGCCATGAGGTTCTACTCGTCCTTGGCTACCGTTTCCCCGCCGAGTCCCTCAGCCAGGTCAACGGCCCCTGAACTGCCCTCATCGCGCACCCGGGTGATACCGGCCCCAAGGGCGACAAATCCGAGGATGATCAGCAGCAAGGGGACGATGCCGCGCAACATTTCCACAACGGACCACCACCACACGGAAAGACCCCAGAGGCCAAGCGCAAGGGCGACAAGCCCGAAAATGATGTTGGCCATAAATCCCACTCCACGTTTCAATCCAATCTGTTAAGACCCACGGCATCGGACTCAAGCGACACCTAAAGCTCCAGATCCAGGTCAAAAGGCTGCCGATCATCCATACGCGGATCCGGTGCAAAATGATCATTGGATCCCGTTCGCAAAACCCAGAGACCATAAGCCATAATGACGAAATTTGCAAGCCCGGTAAATATAAACGGTGCCGTAGGACTGATCATATCGAACAGGAACCCACCGATTTGGATAAAAAAAACGATACCGACACATCCGACCGTATTAAACGCCCCCATCACCGCGCCACGCATAGGGGCCGGAGAGAGATCCAACGCGAGCGTTTGTGGTGCCAACAGGCAGCCCGCCTGCCCCAAACCAACGAAAAAGGCGGGAACAAACGTCCAAAGGCTCAAAGGGTTCATGATCAACCCCATGCCGGTAAAACCCGCTCCAGAAAGGACCATCCCCAGCGTCAAGGATTCGACCCGACCAAAATTTTGGATAAGCCATCCCCAGAAGGGGAGGCTGACCAGGATAATAAATCCGACGAAACCGATGACCATCCCCGCCATCCCCGCCGCCTGGGCATGGCTAACGCCTGGAAGCATATCGGAGAAATAAATAAACCATGTCATCAGGAACAAGCCGATGATCACCATATCGTTACGGGAGGAGAAAGCGGCCAGAAAGCTCAACCGAAGATCTTTTTCCCGCCGCAGCAAGTCGAACACCTGACGCAAAGGGAATTGTTCCTGTCGTGTCAGTTCCGCCTTTTCCACCAAAAAATGCCGTGTCAGCCAAGCACCGGCGACAGCGGTGACTGCCGCGATCATCATCACCAGGGTCAGGCCGATGATTTTGGGCAATTGCATGAAGACCGCATAGACCAACGTTGCACCAAAGGCGGTCATGAACCCCACCTTGGCCAGCAGCATGGGACGGTCCTGTTTGTTGGAATAGTCGCCGGTCAAGGTTCCCAATTGCGGCCAGACGGCGGTGGAACCGATGGACATGAAGATCCGCGCCACATAATAGACGGCGACCCCATTCACCCCAAAGAGGAGGCCGAGTTCCAGGCTAAACGGGGTCAGGACGGCGGTGATGGCGGAGATGACAAAGCCATAATACATGATGGGGATGCGACCAAAACGGTCGGAAAGGTGTCCCAAATAGCCCACGAGGAGCAGATCGACCAGTTCGGTGATGACTTGGATGTTGGCATTGACAAAACCGGCATTATCCCGCTCCAACCCCAGCCCTTTCAAAAATAACGGCTGCACCGCCAACACCAAGGTCATAAAAATCATCGACAAGGCGACGACCAAGTAGAGGCTGTTCCGGTGACTGGCTTGCAAATCCTGGGACATAATCGCTTTCATCGGTTTTTGAGCAGATAGTGATTAAGGGAGAATTCCAAACCGTTCATGAAACATCAACCATTCCCGACAAGCAAGGACCGTCGGAAGAAAGTTTCGTTTGGCCAAAAAACGGAATTCCCGTGAAAAGAAAAATGAATTACTCTATAATGCGCACCGGTTGAATCAGGATCATTGTCCCGCGACACAATCATCAAACCATCAAGAACATGGGGAAGAACATGGCCATTCTTGCAAATGCCCCGACGGGGGGGATCCCTCAGGGAGCAACCGTCACCCCACCGGGGACCGCCTGCCCGCTACCTCCTGGAGCGGAAGCACCCGAAGGGATCGCCAAAGCGGCCAAAGCGGCCAAGGTGGCGGGAGCCAAAAATGCTGGAGGGGCCAAAGTCGCCGCAGTACAAGCGGGTCGCCCCGCCAACCTCCCCCCCGGAGCCGAGTGGGAAGCTCCTGAAGGGGTCAAGGCCGCCAAAGGGGCCAAAGTCGCCAAGGCAGCCAACATCAAGGCCACGACCGTCGCCAAAGGGGCTGCGACAACCAATCCCGTCCCGGCCAAAGCCGCCACCGGAACCCTCACCGCCAGCAAGGGGGCTGCGGGGAAAAGTCTGATCGCCACCGGGACCATGGCCACCGGAAAGGGGGGACTGGCCGCAGCACCCAATGGCATCGCCGTCAAGGGGGTCACTGCCGCCGGAAGTTCCTTTTGGTCGGGTGGTCTCTCCGGCCTGGGTATTGGCCTGGGTGGATGGGCACCAATCCTTGTCGTCGGGACCGCCGCCGCAGTGGGCATTGGAATCTACAGCTACATGAAAAACAAGAAAAATCCAATCAACGAACTGGAAGATGCGATCAGTTAAGCGCGACGAAAGGATCCCAGCATGGCCAAACGTAACTGGCTTGTGACAAAGCAAAAGTCTCCCAAGGCCCAACTCCTGGCTATCTTTAGCTATCTTGGCGTGTTGTGCCTCGTCCCCGTGCTGTTTAACAAGGAGGG
The DNA here is from genome assembly GCA_015228925.1 of Magnetococcales bacterium. Lineage (GTDB taxonomy): Bacteria > Pseudomonadota > Magnetococcia > Magnetococcales > UBA8363 > UBA8363. The sequence continues at coordinate 7,889 of JADGCQ010000136.1, forward strand.
GGACGAATACGTCCATTTTCATTCCCGGCAGGGGCTGGTTTTATGGATATGGGGCGTCCTGGCCATTTTCAGTCTTTACATTCCGGTTCTGGGCGGATTTATTTTCAGTTTCTCGGTTCTGGTCATCAGCCTGTATTCCGTCGCCGGCGTCATCTCGGTTTTGTTCACCCGTGCTTGGCGGCTGCCGTTTGTCGGCCACGTTTCCGCTTACTTATAAAATCCTCCCCCCCTTTGCAATGGGGGGAGAGTTCGTTTCAGTAGGAACCCAGAGAAAATCCCGAAATCCTGGTCCCTTCATTGAGGCGTTCCAGGACGGTTTGGGCCATGTTTCGTTCGCTAAACGGGCCAGAAAACAGACAGGACATATCGCCATTGCGGATCATTTTTCTGTAAACCGACGGGGTGAAGGGGCGGACTTTGCGACCCCGTTCCAGCGCGTTACTGGTTTGGGAAAAACAACCCAGTGAAATAAAATACCCCTGTTTTTGGGTTTGTGTGGGTTGAGAATTAAAAATACCCTCCTCCAACGGTACTGGGGTTGTGGTGCTTTCGGCTGTTACTGGGACCGCCTGGGCGACCGTCATCGATGCGGGTTCGGTTTTTGTTTTGGCGACGGCCATTGGAGGAGATACATCGTTGACCACCGGCGTCGTTTGCGTTGTAACGATTTGTGCCACCTGGATGCGGTCTCCGCCTACCTTGGAGCCGTTCGCCCCCAATTCCCCGAATTCCCGAGACCCCCTTGATCCTTGGACGATGGTTTCTTGGGCCAATGTTTCCAACTTTTCATCGATCTCTTTGCGCAACTGCGACCATTGAAGTTCCTTAGAATCTTTCATATGGTCCAGTTTATCGCCCAAACCGACGATCATCCGGCCCAGGCGGTCATCCCGAATTTTAAAATTTCTATCCAGTTTTTCCGCCAAACGATCCGCCATGCCATCGATTGCCGCATCTGTCACCAACGGTACGGCATGGGGTTGCGTGGTTATATCCTTTTTCTTTTCTACCACCGGCATTTTCTGGCCCAGGATGACGATGGCTGACAATAAAACAAATCCCAAAAATAGCAGCCCGGCAAACACTTCGATCAGTGTTACCGAGAGCAGACCATCACTGGGACGGGCGGTCATGGACGTGGCCATTATGGGGGCTATCCTCTCTTGTTGTATAAACTTAAAAGAGACAAGCACAAGCCATGCCATAAAAAAGCCTGAAGGCAATCGCATTTGAAATTGGCACGTACAAATGCCCAAGAATAATCAATTATTAAAAGAAAAAAGGGGTCTGGGGGATTGCCCCCAGGGTTTTG
>JADGCQ010000137.1 GCA_015228925.1 Magnetococcales bacterium
AAATCAAAACCCTGGGGGCAATCCCCCAGACCCCTTTTTTCTTTTAATAATTTTTAACTTCCAAACTGTTGTCCCACAGTAATACGACGGCCATTGATCCAATCTTTGGCAGACATGTTTTTTTTGCCACCCGGAGTGACTTGGGTAATCAACACCCGGCCATGGCCACAGGCAACTTCACACCCCAGATCCGAAATAGCCACAATCTCACCGGGTTGTCCTAAACTCTTTTCCGATATATCACGACCGGCCATCATTTTCACAGGTTGTCCCTGAAACAACGACCGGGCACCAGGCCAAGGATTCAAAGCACGTATCTGGCGGTGGATGATCGAAGCCCCCTGAGTCCAATCGATCCATTCCTCCTCACGAGTCAGTTTTTGTGCCATAGTCACCCCATCCTCCGGTTGCGAGTACGGACGGATGGTCTGTCCCTTCAACGCCATAAGGGTGGTTGCCAACAGATCGGCCCCTTGTTGCGCCAGTTGATCGTGCAATCGGCCATAGGTCATGGTGTCATCCAAAGGTGTCGATTCCATGGCAAGAATAGGGCCGGTATCCAACCCCGCCTCCATCATCATAATGGTCACCCCCGTCTCCCGATCCCCAGCCAAAATGGCCCGTTGCAAAGGTGCCGCACCACGCCAACGCGGAAGAAGCGAGGCGTGAACATTGATGCAACCCTGCCGAGGAACCGAAAGAATGGCAGGAGGAAGAATCAGCCCATAGGCGGTAACCACCACCAAATCCGGCTCCAACCGTTGCAACACAGATAAACTATCGGGATGACGCAAGGTCTCTGGTTGATAAACCGGCAACCCCTGTCCCAAAGCATACTGCTTGACCGGCGAAGGTTGAAGACGCATTCCACGACCAGACGGACGGTCAGGCTGGGTCAACACCCCAACGACATGATCAGGTCCAGCAATCAAGGCGGCCAAACTGGGCACAGCAAAATCAGGTGTCCCCATGAACACAACACGAAAAGGGGGCATGAATTATTTTTCCTCTTTTTGTTTCTTTAATTTTTTTAATAAAATCGAACGTTTCAATACCGAAATATGATCGATGAAAAGTTTACCGTCCAAATGGTCAATTTCATGTTGCAAACAAACCGCCATCAACGCCTCTCCCGAAATTTCCATCGCCTGATTGTCACGATCCAAACCTTGTACGACAATATGCGCAAATCGGGTTACCTCGGAATGATACTCCGGTACCGACAAGCATCCTTCTTTCCAAACAATTTCCCCCGAAGCATGAACGATAACCGGATTGGCGATAAAAATAGGATTTTTGACACCATCGTCGTTATGGGCATAGTGCAAATCAATGCAGATCACCCGTTTCAACACCCCCACCTGGGGGGCGGCCAAGCCGATCCCTTCGGCGTCATACATGGTTTCGGCCATGTCATCCATAAAACGACGCAAGGCGTTATCCACTTCGGATATCGGTTTGGAGATTTGTTTCAATCGCCGATCCGGGGCGGTAAGAATAGGCAACACGGCCATGGCTACAAACCTTTATCTGTCAAAACGTGGATTCTCTTGGACCGTCCAGTACCCCATTGTAACCAATAGTGCCGTCCCAATTAAAGCGTTGCTCACAGAAAAGAGTGCGGATCCACATCCAAATCGATACGGATGGCGTTGGAAGCCAATGTTTCCGCAGTCTTCAGCAGATGCCCCAAAAAACCATGGAGTTTCTCACCAGGATTTTCCTTGATCAACACCTGCCAGCGATAACGATTGCGCAATTTAAACAAAGGCGATGGGGCTGGCCCCAAGAGCGTAGCCACCGGAGACACAGGAAGATTCTCCGCCAAAACACGACAATACCGCTCCCCCTGCTCCTGAATGAGAGAAGAAAAACGGAGCAAAGCCAACCGCTGAAACGGAGGATAACCCGTCTCCTGACGCAAAGCCATTTCATGTCGCACAAAGCCGGTATTGTCATTGTGAACAACCGCTTTGAGCGCGTAATGGCCAGGATCAAAGGTTTGTATCCAAACCTCGCCGGCATTGTCCTCCCGCCCTGCCCGACCCGCAACTTGCGTCAGCAATTGACAGGTCCGTTCAGCGGCACGAAAATCGGGTTGCCACAGCCCACTTTCCGCCAAAACCACCCCCACCAGGGCCAACCGGGGGAAATGGTGCCCTTTGGCGGTCATCTGCGTCCCCACCAAAATATCCAAATCACCATCACGAAAAGCAGACAGGGTTTTTTCCAGATCGACCTCCTTGCTGACGACCGAATCCCGATCGATCCGGGCAATGCGTGCCGTTGGAAAACAATCGCGTGTCTCTTTTTCCAATTGTTCCGTACCAGGACCGAAAAAAAACAGACTCAACTGGCCACAGTCGGGACACACATCCATGGGGGGTTGACGGTGATCACAATAATGGCAAATAAGCTGGGATTTTTTGTCATGGTAGGTCAGCGTGACCGAACAATTGGGACACATCACCGCATGGCCACAACGGTGACACAATAAGGACGGTGCCCAACCACGACGATTGAGAAACAATAACCCCTGCAATCCTTTATCCAAAGTCTGACGCAAAGCTCGTTCCAAAGGGAGGCTGATCAAGGGGTGTTTGGAACGGGCACCGGTCCTTTGGTTTTCTTCACGCCCCAGATGGATGGTCCGAATGGTTGGGAGTGGTGCCCCCGTGGCCCTGGTGTTCAGTTTCAGATGGATAAAACGTCCCTGATTGGCATTGTGCAAGGATTCCATCGACGGGGTCGCACTGCCCAGGATGACAAGTGCCCCCGCTTTGTGCCCCCGAACCACCGCCATGTCACGACCATGATAGGGGATCCCCCCTTCTTGTTTGTAGGAGGGATCGTGTTCTTCATCGACCACAATGAGACCCAGATCGATAAAAGGGGCGAAAATGGCACTGCGGGCACCGATCACCACACGGGCCTGTCCCGAACGCAATCTTTGCCAAGCTTCAAACCGTTGACGACTGCTCATGCCGGAATGAAAAATCGCCAAGTCGGTTTTAAAACGGGCCAGATAACGGTGTACCAATTGGGGGGTTAAACCAATTTCCGGCACCAATAACAACACCTGCCGCCCAAGGATGAGACAGGTTTCCACCATGCGAAAATAGACCTCGGTTTTGCCGCTCCCGGTCACCCCTTCCAACAAAAAAGGTCGAGAGGATCCGGTATTCAGTGCCGCCGTCAGATAATCCACACACATCCGTTGTTCGGGATTGAGTTCCTTGGCCGGTTCTTCCTCGATGTCAACCGCAGAGGAGAGGGACCAGGGTTGGGTCGATGTTTCATGGGGATATTTGGGTCGATACTGGGTCTCCAGGCGGAGAATCCCCTGTTTTTCCAGAACACGAAGATTTTTTTCCAAATCCTGGGCACCCAGATGCCGTTTCAGGGTGGTGAGGGTCAAACTTTTTTGTTTTTCCAGCAAGGCGACCAAAGGTTCCCACTCCGGTTTGATCGACCCAATCCGCGCCAACCAGATGGCGCGATGATGGGGTTCAAACCGCAGATGGGCCGGCATGGCGGCGGCCACCACCTGGCCCAGGGGTTTTAGATAATAACGGCTCATCCAATCCAGCAGATACAGCAGATCGGCATCAAACAAGGGTTCGGGTGTCAGAATATCGTGGATGGGACGGATCGTCCCCTGGGTCCAAGCGGGTTCCTCAAGGATGCGCCAAACAACCCCCACCCGTTGGCTCCGTCCCACAGGGACCAACGCCAACATTCCCGGTTGGCAAAAAGAAAACGCCTCGGGCAAGGCGTAGGTAAACAGAGTTCCCATGGGGATGGGGAGGGCAAGTTCCACATACATGGTGATTGTTATACAAACGCTCTCTTTGTTTCAATCATGGGATCAATTGCGCTGTTTCCAAGCACGATAGTCGGCCAGGGCGGCGCGTACCGTCCCGACATGACAACGGCAATGATCATGATCCAACGGCGGCAACCCCTGGTTATGCATACGGCAGAGATCGGTGTGATCCCCGGTACCACAGGGAACCCGGACGAGGGCTTGGTAGAGCCGTTCCAGATGGTCTTGGGGGGAAAGCGGGTGATCTTGACCCTGAGGCATCGTGTGGAAACCCTCCCTGCCAGCTTTAAGTTTATGGATGTTGTGTGACCGCCTGACGCAACCCTTCAAGCACCCGGTCCTGTTGTGCGACGGTGAGAAAAGGGTGCATGGGGAGCGAAAGTACCTCTTGTGCCGCACGGGTCGCCACGGGAAGGGTACTGGGATCGATCCGATCGGCAAAAGCGGGTTGATGGTGCAAAGGAATGGGATAGTGAATCGCCGTGGGAATCCCCACCTGCCCCAGGGCCGCCTGGACTTGATCGCGTTGGGAAATACGCACGGTGAATTGTGAAAAAACACTGCGATTCTCAGGTAATACCGTCGGGCCACGTACACCGGCGGGAAGATTGTCCAAATAATAGCGGGCAACCGTTTGCCTTTTGGCAATTTCTTCCTCAAAGTGCGCAAACTTGGTCAATAAAACAGCCGCCTGCAAGGTATCCAAACGCCCATTCATCCCCAACCGCGTATGATGATACCGAACTTTCTGCCCATGTTCACGAATGCTCCTGAGAAGAACGCCCAAATCTTTATCGTTGATAAACACCATGCCCCCATCACCGTAGCATCCCAACGATTTTGCAGGAAAAAATGAGGTCGCCCCAGCGTCTGACAGACCACAAGAACGGCGGCCATGATGGGTTCCCCCAAACGATTGACAACCATCTTCCAGGCACAAAAGACCATGCTTTCTGGCCATAGCGGTCAAAGCGGTCATATCGGCACATTGGCCAAAAATGCTCACCGGCATAATCGCCCGCGTCTTGGGGGTAATGGCCGCTTCCACCTGTGCCGGGTCGATGTTCAGGGTGTCGTCCCGGACATCGACAAACACCGGCTTGGCCCCCAGGAAGGCAATCACCTCGGCGGTGGAAAAAAATGTGAACGGACTGGTAATGACTTCATCACCCGGTCCAATCGACCAAGCCATGAGGACAGCCAGCAGACTGTCGGTCCCCGAAGAAAAACCGACGGCATCGCTCACCCCCACATAGTCAGCCAGGGTTGCTTCCAGTTTGGCAACCTGAGGACCGTTGACAAACTGACAGGAAGTCAGAACTTCGGCGATGGCTTTATCCATCTCCCCTTTGTAGGTCTCGTATTGGGTTTGCAAATCGATAAAGCGCATGGAATCGGGTCTTTCTGGTTGTTATGGAAACAAGATTTCATTATGTAACAGCTCGTCCAGGGTTTCCCGGCGGCGAATGATGGCAAAACGGTCACCCTGGACCATCACCTCGGCAGCGCGCGGGCGGGTGTTATAATTACTGCTCATGGAAAAACCATAGGCCCCCGACGAACGGACTGCCAGCAAATCCCCTTCGGAAAACGCAGGCAGCAACCGATTTCGTGCAAAAAAATCGCCCGATTCGCAAATAGGCCCAACGACATCCACCACCTCTTCCTCCATGCCAAAGCGGCGCACCACCGGTTGGATCCCGTGGTAGGCATCGTAAAGTGCGGGCCGCATCAGATCGTTCATACCGGCGTCGGTGATGATGAAACGTTTGTCTTCATTGTCCTTGATGTATTCCACCCGGGTGACAAGGACACCCGCGTTGCCCGCAATCACCCGGCCTGGTTCCAAAATCAGGGTCAAATCAAAACCATCCAGTTCTCTGAGGAGGGCACTGGCATAGTGATCGGGCAAGGGGGGAGGACGTGATTGGTCGTAGGGGATCCCCAAGCCGCCACCCAGATCGAGATAAGCCAGGGGAATCCCCTCATGTTTCAGGGTACTCACCAAAGTGAGAATTCGTTTCAGGGCATCGACGAAGGGGGAGAGCGTCGTCAATTGGGAACCGATATGGCAATCCAGGCCCAACAGTTGGATATGGGAGAGACGTTGCGCATCCCGGTAAAGATCCAGGGCGTTATGATAGGGTATACCAAACTTATTGCGTTTTAATCCCGTGGAGATGTGGGGATGGGTGTTGGGGTCCACATCGGGGTTGATACGCAAGGCGACGCTCGCTCTAACCCCCAGTTCTCCCGCCAAGGTGTCGATACGATAGAGTTCGGAACGGCTTTCCACATTGAACATGAGAATGCCGTACTCCAAAGCTTGGCGAATTTCTTCTTTGGTTTTTCCAACCCCCGAAAAAACAATCTTATGGCCGGGACAACCGATGCGACGCACCCTTTCCAGTTCGCCCCCCGAAACAATATCAAAACCGGCACCATCCCGGGCCAGAAGATCCAGTATGGCAAGATTGCTGTTGGCTTTGACCGAATAGCAGACCAGATGTTTCGCTTTGGCAAACGCCTGCTGAAACACGGCAAGGTGGTGACGCAATGTTTTTCCCGAATAGCAAAAAAAAGGGGTACCCACCGCTTCGGCGATCCGATCCAAGGCAACCTCTTCGCAGTGAAGTCGGTCATCCTGGTAATGAAAATGGTCCATAGCATGCCCATCTGAAAAAGGCGAATGAGACGATCAAGAACCTTGACCTGTTTTTTGGGATGAGGTCTGATTTTGTGGTACTGGCTGTCCGAGAGTTTGCTTCTCCGGCACTTTAGAATCAAGAAAAAGATTGCCTTTGTGGCCGCAACCTGCGACAAAAAACAATGTAACCAGGGAAACGACAAAGCGGCGGATCAGGAAATTCACAAAAGTCTCCGGGAAGCATGGGGTGTCGTTGGGATGTTTCCAGACCCTCGATTCTGCCACTTATCCCCATCACCGGCAATACAGGAAATGCGAGGGGACCAAATATGGGTTTCACCCTGGAGATCGACGATTGTTTGAAACTTTTTCTAAGACTCCGGCCACCCATTATTTTGGGGAATTTGGCAAACGCTCTAACAAAGAGTATTATCATGAAACGGAAAGAAAAATATTGGATCATCGCCGCTTTCATCGGGATCACGTCGGTGATTCCTGGTGTCGCGTATCCCTTTTGTCTCATCAATCATTCCAGTGTCTTCATTCATGGCCAATCCCTGGACAGCACATCTTTTGAAGCAGATATTGCCCCCGGTGGAAGTGTGTGTTGTGATGATTGTCTCACAGACGGTCGCTCTATCGCCTCCTTGCTGGTTGTTACCGGCTATGTCCCGGTTTCCCAAAACAGCCAGCCCGGGTGGAATGCGGAATGTCGTTTTCGACTTTCCGCGCAAGGTGAGGCGGTGGTAACAGGTACGGAGTCGCAGATCACTTGCATAGCCAGAAATTCTCAGTGACAAACGGTAAGGTTCCAGATCCCGACATCCGGGATGTGGAGGCGGCGAGAGGGGGAGACACCCAGGCGTTTTCACAACTTTTAAAACGTCTGGAGCAGCGTGTCTTCCGCTTCATTCTCCGTCATTCCCTCTCCAACGAAGATGCTCAAGATCTTACTCAAGAGACGTTTCTCGAGGTCTATCGCAATTTGGATCATTTCCACGGCAACTCCAAATTTTCAACCTGGGTATTGGGCATTTCCCGCCATCTGGTTTTAAATCATATCAACCGTTCTTCGTCGTTTCGCTTTGCCATCGTTGACGATGCCGATTTGACCCAAATCGCCGATGAGGGCAATGATCCCCACGATGCCTGTCAAAGGGAGGCTCGGCTTACCATCCTGAAGCATGGAATCCAGAAACATCTGTCTCCAGAATGGCGGGAGGCCCTGGTGTTGGTGTGCCTGGAAGGATTGAGCTATCGGGAAGCGGCGAGGTTGCTAGAAATTCCAGAAGCCACGGTCAAAACCCGTGTTTTTCGAGCCAGAAAAGCCCTGCGAGCCGGATTGACCTCCGAGGGGCACAGTGAACTTTTTACGTTTGATTCACCTTGATTTTTTGTTGGTAATGACTTCAACACCAACAGGCCCTAGTGAGGAAAAAAAGATTTGACAATGATGGCGATGATACCGCCTACAGTAACGGCCATGCCCCACTTGATCGGTGCCAACGCAATGTGCAGGTCTCGTTTCGTTACCAGTTCGTCATAGGATTTGGCGATGACTCCCACTGTGGTCATGGGGGACTCCTCTGTGATCCATTGCTGACGTTTGAACGCTACCACAAATTGGATGACTTTGCAAAATCTTGACTTGAAACTTTTTTCACCATCACGTTACCAATCCATTGGAGGGGTGTCGTCACTTTTTTAAAGCTTCAAAGGATCGCCCATGTTGCATGAACATGACCAAGAACTACTCAGCCGTGGTCTTGACGCCGATCTGGATCGGGTTGAAATGCGTATGCTTTATCACTTGGCGGTGACACAACCCCTGGCTTTGCAAGAGATGGCCGGGCTTTTGGGGTTGGAACGTGGCCTCAGGGAAGCGTTGGAAAGCGAGCAGCAAACCGTTTCCAACGCCCATGGCACCGACGCTGCCGTGGCTGCTATGGTCGCCGAACAAAAACGACGATATTCCCCAGCTCGCCTGTTCAACCGCGCCTGGGGGTGGTTGCTCTCCTCACGTAGCGTGATGTTGCAACCTTTCTCCTTTGTTGGTGGTGCGGTGGCTGCATTCCTCGTGTTGGGGCTGCTCCCCACCCACACCCAGCAACAACCGCTACGACAAACCATGGTGGCCACCGCAACCGCGCCGCGCCTAGCCATCCAGGAAGTCCAGTTTAGCCAAGCCGAGGCCCGTGTCAACTGGACCAACCGTTTTATCGTTCCACCCGGTGCCGCAACCCGCCTCTCCTTGAACAATGGCGGCAAAGATCCCGTGTTGCTCCAGTTTGAATCGATCCATCCCGCCTCTCTTGAAGTCATTCACTATGCTGGAGGGGGAACCGGGGAGACGGTACGGTTGTTTTCCATCGATGGAATCGGTTTTGCAACCCTGCGGGAACCACGCCAAGGGGATGAGGTCGTGGTGAAAAATAGCGGACAGGTACCAGTATTGGTCTACATGCGTAGCGTGGATGGTGCCACGGTCAGCGATTTACACACTCTGCAAAAAGAAAAATCCCGACAAAATCTTTAGAGCGCGTTGATATTTAATAAAATTATTAAAAGAAAAAAGGGGTCTGGGGGATTGCCCCCAGGGTTTTG